>JBCBFY010000006.1:0-83157 GCA_038527325.1 Cyanobacteria bacterium J06614_10 | reverse complement strand
TAGAGGGCCTGACCGGATGTAGATTCTGTCATTGCCTCTAGAGCACGTGGAACAGGCTCGGAACGTCGACAACTTCGGGGAACTGACGGATGTCGGTGAGGGCTTTTTGAAAGGCGCCTTCAGGAACTTCGTGGGTGACGACGACAAGTTCTACTATGCCGTCTTTTTTGCCGATTTGGACGACGGATTCTAGGCTGACATCGTGGCGGCCAAAGCAGGTGCCGAGTTTGCCAATTACGCCGGAGGTGTCTTTGACCAAAAGGCGGGTGTAGAGGCGGGTGACGACTTCGGCATTGGGAACGACGTTTAGCATGTGGGTGTGGGAGCAGCCCATGAGTGGGTTGAGTGAGGACGTGGGATTGCTTGCGTGGGTGGGGTTGGCGGCTATGCTCATGAGATCTGAGACGATGGCGCTGGCGGTGGGGCCTTCTCCTGCGCCTGGGCCGTAGAGCATGACTTGCCCGATCGGGTCGCCTTCTACCAAGACGGCGTTGTTGACACCGTTGACGCTGGCGAGCGGGTGATCGGTGGGGACGAGGGTAGGGTGCACGCGGACCTGAATGCTGTCGGTGGTGGGCTCAGGGGAGGGTAGTTTTGCGATCGCCAATAGCTTGATGACAAATCCTAGCTTTTCGGCGTAGGAGATATCGGCTGCGCTCACGTTTCGAATGCCTTCGCAGTACACCTGCTGGCGGTCGATGCGTCCGCCAAAGGCGAGGGCAGCCAGGATTGAGATTTTGTCTGCGGCGTCTAGGCCATCGACATCGGCGGTGGGATCGGCTTCGGCGTAGCCTAGGGCTTGGGCATCGGTGAGAATGGGGTCAAAGTCGCCGCCTTCAGTTTGCATGCGGGTGAGGATGTAGTTTGTGGTGCCGTTGATAATGCCCATCACGGCTTGGATACGATTGACGCTGAGGGCCTGCTTGAGCGGCGCAATGATGGGGATGCCGCCGCCGACAGCCGCTTCTATCATGACGTAGACGCCTGCGGCAGTAGCGGCTTCGTAAATTTCTTCGCCGTAGCGAGAAATGACGGCTTTATTGGCGGTGACGACGTGTTTGCCTTCAGCGATCGCCCTAAGAATCAGGGTGCGGGCGGGTTCTAGGCCGCCAATGACTTCGACGATGATGTCTATGCTGGGGTCGGTGACGATGCTGTTTAGGTCTGTTGTGTAGAGCGAGTCTGGGAGTTCTACGCGGCGGGGTTTGAGCGATCGCACGCCCACTTTGCTAATTTCGAGCTGGCTGAGCAGTGGATGGCGGCCTTCGGTCTCTAGCAGAATCTTGGCGACACCTGTTCCGACGGTGCCCATGCCGAGTAGACCTACTTTCATCGCCGACTGTGAATCCAAGGTTCTGCCATCCTGTAAAAAGAACCTTCCAATTGTAAAGGAGGGACGCTCTGGTTGAGCATGTCCCTCCTTCGGTGTTTTATTCAGTGCCTTGTATTGCGGCGTTTGAAACAGCGGTCTGCATATTTGAGATCGAGTGCAAACACCGTAAACATGCCGAGAAAACGTTTAGTACGTCTCTACATTCCAGCGATGTGCCTTCTTCAAGGTGCGCCGATATTCGGACCAGTCTACGCCAGACTTGGAGGCTTCTGCCGCCATGGCTTCGTCGATGCCGTCTTCCATGCCTTTGAGGCCGCAGATATAGACGTAGGTGTTGTCCTGCTGAACCATGTTCCAAAGGCGCTCTGCATTTTCAGCAACTCGGTGCTGAATGTACATGCGACCGCCTTCTGAGTTCTTTTGCTCACGGCTGATGGCGTAAGTCAGCTCGAAGTTATCGGGGTACTTCTCTTTGATTTCCTCTAGCTCGTCTTTGTAGAGGATGTTTTCTGTTTTAGGGATGCCAAAGATGAGCCAAGCCTTGCCGTTGAACTGGTAGTCGGGGTTGGCTTCGCGCTCGTTGTCTTTGAACATGCGCCAGAGGTATGCGCGGAAAGGTGCGATCCCGGTGCCGGTGCCCATCATGACGATGTTGGCGTTGGGATCCTCGGAGAGGAGCATTTCCTTCCCGACGGGGCCAGTAATTTTTACTTTTTGGCCGACGTCTAGGTTGCAGAGGAAGGTTGAGCAGACGCCGTAGACCTGCTCACCGGTTTCGGGGTCTTTGTACTCAAGCTGGCGAACGCAGAGGGAGACCGTTTTGTCGTCTACGTCGTCGCCGTGCTGGGTGGAGGCGATGGAGTAGAGGCGAATTTTGTGGGGCTTGCCTTTTTCATCTTCGCCGTCGGGAATGATGCCGATGCTCTGGCCTTCTAGGTAATGAAGGTCGCCTTCGGAAAGGTCAAACTTGAGGTGCTTAACAGTACCGATACCGCCTTCGGCAACCAGCTCATCGTTTGAAAGGCAGGTGCCGAGGTAAGGGTTCTTAGGCTTATAGATATTGACGGGGACCTTTTTCTTTTCTTTGGCTTGAGTCATAGATTTCGATTTCTTTTGGGAAGTGGCAGGAGGTTTGGTGGGTGCGCCACCGTTTTGTGAACTGGCTGCGGATGCGCTGACTGAGGCTGCTTCCCCGGTAGCTTGGCCGACAGGACGAATACTGACGATGTTGCCGCCTAACTGCAGAATGCGCTTGGTCTCTTGCTGCATGCGGCCGTAGGGCACAGTGATGGTAGTGGTGCCACTGCGACGGAGTGGGGCACTCATATCGCTGGCTTGTCCACCTTGCCCTAAGCCCTCTACTTCGTAGATGTAGAGACGGCTGTTTGCTGAGCTGTTAACACTGCTGCCAGTGCTGCTGGAGTTGTACATCCTTGGTAATCGCCCTCGTTGGCTTCATGTATCTATATATTGACTAGATTATCATTGAGAGTCGATGGATTTCATCGGCAAGATATTAATAGTGGCGCACTCAGCCTCAAAAATTGTAATGGCACACCCTGGGTTTGGGGTCAGCGTTCGGTGAGATTTAAGGTCTTTGTAAGATCTACAGTTTTGATGCCTTTTGCCTTGCTTCGGCTCGGATTTGATGCCTGTCTACTGAGGCATTGTTTGGGCTGAGAACGGGCGAGGATTCTGACCTTGGGATGAGCTGTGATCGCTTCAGGATAGAGCGGTACGGCTAGTGGCTATGGGCTATTTTTGGGGTTCTTGTCGGACACGTTGGGATGTTTGCGGGCCGGTATCTTTTTTCTACGGAGAAATGGGGATCTACAGAGAGGACGGCTTGTTGAGTCGTCGGGCTCTCTGATAATATTCATCTTATGTAATCAAAAGTTTCAAATCATAAAAAAGTGTGATTTGTGCGGGTTCGTGTCGGGTTAATCGCGGTTGGCGCTGTTCCTGAGGAGCCTCTTCTTTTTGGGGGCGATCGCCACCGCGGATAGATGCCTTTGATTCTTTAAAAATGATTTTGACTTTGTTGTAGAGGACGCTATGACCAGTAAGGAAGGCCAGGTAGTTTTAATTGGTGTTGCCGGAGACTCAGGCTGCGGCAAATCGACTTTTTTGCGTCGGTTGGCAGACCTCTTCGGTGAAGAGTTTATGACGGTCATTTGTCTGGATGACTACCATAGCTTGGATCGTAAGCAGCGCAAGGAGAAGAAGGTCACTGCCTTGAACCCAAAGGCCAACAATTTTGATCTGATGTATGAGCAGATCAAGGCGCTGAAGGAAGGTAACACTATCGATAAGCCTATCTACAACCATGAGACGGGCGAGATCGATCCCCCCGAGAAGGTGGAGCCCAATAAGATTGTGGTGATTGAGGGGTTGCATCCCCTTTACGATGAGCGGGTGCGCAAGCTGCTGGACTTTAGCGTTTATCTCGACATTAGCGACGAGGTGAAGATCAACTGGAAGATTCAGCGAGATATGGCTGAGCGCGGCCACACCTACGACGATGTGCTAGCTGCAATCAATGCGCGTAAGCCCGACTTCGAGGCTTACATTGATGTGCAAAAGCAGTATGCTGACGTGGTCATTCAAATTTTGCCGACGAATCTGATCCCGGATGATAAGGAGAATAAGATTCTAAGGGTACGCCTGATTCAGCGTGAGGGCGTTGAAGGGTTTGACCCGGTTTATCTGTTTGATGAGGGATCGACGATTAACTGGATTCCCTGTGGTCGCAAGCTGACCTGTTCTTACCCAGGGCTGCGTATGCAGTATGGCCCCGATAGCTACTTTGGCAACGAAGTGTCTGTGCTCGAACTCGATGGTGAATTTGATCGGCTTGAAGAGGTCATTTATGTAGAGAGTCACTTGAGTAACACCTCTACCCAGCACTACGGCGAAATGACTGAGCTACTGCTGAAGCACCGCGACTATCCAGGCTCGAACAACGGTAGTGGCCTGTTTCAAGTGCTGGTTGGCTTGAAGATGCGGGCGACGTATCAGAAGCTGACTGCAAAGGTACCTGCTGCTGTAGCATAGAAGGCGTGAGAGACAGCGTTGCAAGGTTTTTCCTTTAGCCTGTATCAGGGATGACTGAAAATGATTCCGATGGCAGGCTAGCTACATTGAAGGATTGTTTAGGTTTGATAGCTCCAAGGGCGGTTCGTTAGAATCGCCCTTTTTTTTCATTTTTTTAGCCGTATTTTTAGCTGTTTTCTGAGCTATTTTTTACTGGCTGTGGCCGATTGCGCTTGCTCACTTGCAGTTCGTCAAAAGAGTTGTAAAGTACTCTTGATTTGACGGGCAATCATCGGCACGTTAGATACAGATTTTCTTTAGTTTGGCCTTATCTATGTCTTCGGGTTCTCAGCTTACTAACATTCTGATCGTTGAAGATAGTCAGGGACGGCGCGAAATTTCTTTGGAAAGTTCGGTGTATTCTATCGGGCGAGACCCTAAGTGTGACATTCGTCTGGCGTCGCAGTTTGTGTCTAGGCATCATGCCACGCTAGTGCAGCTGCCTAAGGACAATGAGACGGATTACTACCGGATTGTAGATGGCAACTTGAAGGGGAAGCCAAGCGCGAATGGGATGCTGATTAATGGGCGCAAGGTGCAGGCGCACGATCTGGTGAATGAGGATGAGATTGTGTTTGGTCCGCAGGCTCGGGCGATTTTTTATCAGCTGGAGCGGGATACGTTTTCGGGCGTTGCGCCGGATGAGTTTGACATTACCCTGATTAGCCCAAATATGGTGGATGAAGACGACTGAAGAAACGGGCGAATTTTATAGATGAAGTGGGGCATGGCAGCGCTGTGCCCTTTTTTGTGCCTTTTTGCGACTTTTGCGAACATTCTTAGAGGTTGGCAGGGAGGCTGATGGCGGCTTCGGTTGTGGTGTCGAAGAGGTGGATTTTTTCGGGGGGGAAGGTGATGGTTAGGGTGTCTCCGGTTGCAGTGGGATGCTCGGCGGGAAGTCGGATCTGGATGTGGGCGTCTGTATCGGTGGTGGCGGTGAGGGTTGCTTTGACGAAGGTTTCGCTGCCGAGGGCTTCGAACTGGGTGATGGTGGCGGGGAAGCTGCTGGGGGTGTGATCGAGGCGGATATGTTCGGGGCGGATGCCGAGGATGAGGGGTTGGTCGCTGTGGGGTGCGATCGCACTTTGCCAGCTGCTAGGTAGAGCAAGGCTAAAGGCCGGGTGAACGAGCTGGAAATTGCCCTCGACCGGTTTGACGGTGACGGAGAGAAAGTTCATTGGGGGGGAGCCGATGAAGGCAGCGACAAAGCGATTGGCAGGGTGCCGGTATAGCTCTAGCGGCGGGGCGACTTGCTGGAGGATGCCTTGGTTCATGACGGCAATGCGATCGCCCATGGTCATGGCTTCGGTTTGGTCGTGGGTGACGTAGATGGTGGTGGTGCCGAGCTGCCGCTGCAGGCTGACGATTTGAGCGCGGGTCTCGGTGCGTAGCTTGGCGTCGAGGTTGGAGAGGGGCTCATCCATCAAAAAGACTTGGGGATTGCGAGCCATGGCTCGGCCTAGGGCGACGCGCTGCTTTTGTCCGCCGGAGAGCTGCTTGGGCAGGCGGTTGAGCAGGGGCTCTATCTGCAGCATGGTGGCGACGGTGCGAACGCGCTCGGCGATGGCTTTTTCGGTTTGCGACTGGTACTGCAGGGGCGCCGGTAGGCTGCGGGTGAGGCCGACTAGACCGCTGTCGAACCAGTTGGACTTTGGGAGAGACTCGTCGGGGTCGTTAACTGGTTGGGCACGGCGTAGCCCGAAGGCGAGATTGTCGTAGACGGTGAGATGAGGATAGAGCGCGTAGCTTTGAAACACCATGGCAATGTCGCGCTGCTTTGGCGGTAGATGGCTGATAGTGCGATCGCCGATTTGAATGCTGCCGCTGGTGAGGGTTTCGAGGCCAGAGATTATTCGTAGAAGGGTGCTTTTGCCACAGCCGGAGGGTCCGACAAGCACCATGAATTCACCGTCGGCGATGGTGAGGTTGATATTTTTGAGGACGGAGACGCCGGGAGCGCTGGCCTCTAGCAGGTTGGCTTTGTCGGCGGAATGTCCGCTTGGGTCGGTTTTCTGCTGATCGCTGGTTTTCTGAGCGGGGCCGACTTGCGGAAAGACTTTGGTGATGTTTTGAAGGAGGACGTTTGCCAAGGGTTTTGCGGGTGGGTGTTGGCTTCGGCTCCGCTCAGCCACCGAAGTTGTCGGTTACCGAACCCTGAGCAGAGTCGAAGGGTGGCTGGATTATTCGTCGAGTTCTATGGGTGTGTTAGCGAGCGCTTCGACAATGGTTTCACGTCGGCCTGGGGTGACGAGGCGATCGCACGGTTGGCTGCGGCCCTGCAAAGGGATGTCAGCCACTGGCAGCTTAGCGGTGCGGCCCTCATCGGTGAGGACAGTGACGTTGGCTTCTGGAACCGCCAATATCATGGCGGCTAGGGCGTCATTTTTCAAGCTGAACTTAAAGGACTGGGAGCCGATACCGCCTCGGTTTGAACTTTTGAAGTTGCTGACGAGGATGCGCTTGGCGTAGCCCTTTTCTGAGAAGAGTAGGAGCATGTCTTTAGGCCTGACGGGAACGCAGCCTACGAGGTGCTCGCTCTTAGGTAAGCGAATGCCCTGCGGTCCTTGGGCGGTGCGGCTCATTTCGGGGAGCTGTTCTTCGTCGAGGTGGAAGCGGAGCAGGCGCCCCCCGGAAGAGGCCAAGATGAGATCTTTGCCGAGTTCGGCGGTAAAGGCGTATTTCAAGGTGTCGTCGCCTTTGAGCTTAACGGCAGTGAGGCCGCGACCGCTGATGTTGGTGAGTTCTTCGGCGGCGAGGCGCTTGATTCGGCCCTGCGCGGTGATTAAGATGAGCTGCTGGGCGAGGCGGTCTTCGGTGAGTACAATCTGGGCAACGATGTTTTCGGGCGTATTTCCCACCGCTGGGGGAAGCAAGCTGATGAGGGGAACGCCTTTGTTTTGTCTTTGGGCGACGGGGATGTCGCTGACGCGGGCGGTAAAGGCTTTGCCGTCACGGCAGAGGATGAGGACTTCTTGGGTCGGATTGGTGAGTTCGGTTTGGATGACGACATCGTCGAAGTCTTCGAGGGTTTTGTGGGTGGGTGAGGGTTGGGCTTTGCGGCGGCTGTAGGCCTTGCTCGAAGATCTGCGAACGTAGCCTTTGCGGGTGAATTCGAGGACGAATTCTTCTTCGCTTTCTTCGGCGGCAATGTCGGCGAGAATCTGTTGCTCTTTGTCGCGCTCGGCGTCGGTTTGGATGCGGGTACGGCGGGAGTCTCCAAATTTCTTTTTGAGCGCCCGCAGCTCTTTTTTGAGAGCTTTCATGAGCACTGAGCGGTCTTCGACGAGGGCTTCGAGCTGCTCGATGCGCTCTGCCAACTCTTCGGATTCGTCTCGGAGCTTCTGCTGCTCTAGGCCGGTGAGGCGGCGCAGGGGCATAGAGAGGATGTTGTCTGCCTGGCGATCGCTCAAATCGAGCAACTCTTGCATTTCGACTTTGGCCGTGGTGCCGTCGGGGGCGTTGCGGAGAATTTCAATTACATCGTCGATATTGTCTAGGGCGACAATCAGGCCTTCGACGATATGAGCGCGGGTTTGCTTGAGTTCTAGCTCGTGGCTGTACTGGCGAATGAGAGTTTCTTCGCGGAAATTTAGGAAGGCTTCTAAAATTTCTCGCAGGGAGAGCTGCCGCGGCTGACCTTCTTCGATGGCCAGCATGAGCGCGCCAAAGTTCGTTTGCAGCGGGGTCAGCCTGTAGAGATCGTTGAGAATGAGGTGGGGTTGGGCTTCTCGCTTGAGTTCGATGACAACGCGCATACCTTGACGATCGCTCTCGTCGCGGATATCGGCGATGCCCTCAATGCGCCCTTGGTTGACTAGGCTGGCAATTTTGGTAATCCAGCTGGCTTTGTTGACCTGGTAGGGTAGCTCGGTGACGATGATGGCTTGGCGCGATCGCTTTCCTTTGCCGGGCCGAATTTCTTCGAAGCTGGCCACCCCACGAATGGGAATGCTCCCCCGTCCGGTGCGATAGGCATCGTGAATGCCTTTGGTATCGATAATTTCTGCGCCCGTGGGAAAATCTGGACCGGGAATCAGGTCGAAGAGTTTGTCGTTGGAGAGGTTGGGCCGGTCGATGAGGGCGATCAGGCCGTCGACCACTTCGCCGAGGTTGTGGGGGGGAATGTTGGTGGCCATGCCGACAGCGATGCCAGAGCTGCCGTTGAGCAAGAGATTGGGTAGCTGGGCCGGTAGCACAACGGGCTCTTGCTGAGAGCTGTCAAAGTTGTCAATAAAATCGACGGTGGCTTCGCTAACTTCGCTGAGCAGAGCGCTGTGTCCGATTCCGGCTAGCCGGGTTTCGGTGTAGCGCATCGCGGCGGGTGGGTCATTGTCTACAGAGCCAAAGTTGCCGTGGCCTGCGAGCAGCGGATAGCGACTCGAAAAGTCTTGCACCATGCGCACAAGCGCGTCGTAGACGGCCTGATCGCCGTGGGGATGATATTTACCGAGCACATCGCCGACGACGCGAGCACATTTTCGGAACGGTCGGTCGGGCACTAGGCCCAGTTCGTGCATGGCGTAGAGAATACGCCGGTGAACGGGTTTGAGGCCGTCTCGAACGTCGGGCAAGGCACGCCCGACAATCACACTCATGGCGTATTCCAAATATGATCGCTGCACTTCTGTGTGAAGGGAGATGGGAACGATCTGCTCATTGGAAAAGTTCAACTGTTTCGCCATGAATGGTGCCTGATAATAGATAAGCTCGGTAGGGTGGGTGCGTGTACGTTACACGGAAGGGTCGAAAAACTGCAATACTTTAGGAGGTATTGGCCGGGGGGGTGGCTGAAGGAGATGGTCGCAAGCAGCCGCAAAAAGGAATCGCTGAAGCCGTTTTACCGCGAATAGATTTGGCGTTTGGGTATGGCGCTTGGTTAAGTTTGTTGTGATTTAACCCAGCTGCCGATGGAAATTCGCCATACAGGTTGTAGATCGTGTTGTGCGGCTTCGTCAAACGCTTTAGGTTAGCTTTTGTTTTTGCGCCGACTGTCTGCTCTCGATATTAACCCTTACAATGCTGACGTTTCATCGTATGATTTGTGTGATTTTTGCTTCTGTTTTCGCGCTTTGATTATCCATTCTCAAGTTAAGAATAAAGTCATGAAGACCGTTTTGATAGTGGAAGATGACATGGTGAATGCCCGTGTTTTCTCGAAGATTTTGACAAAGCGCGGCGGGCTCAACGTCAAGCACACTGAGAATGTAGAAGAAGTTATCAGTATTGCCCAGAAAAAGGAAGCCGATGTCATCTTGATGGATGTTTCGCTTTCTCACAGTATGTATCAGGGAAAGCCGGTCGACGGTATCGAGATTACTCAAATGCTGAAGAGCAATCCTCAGACCTCTGATGTGCCAGTCATCTTGGTGACGGCCCATGCGATGGATGGGGACAAGGAAAATTTCTTGAGCCAGAGCGGTGCGAATGGCTACATTTCTAAGCCAGTGGTCGACCATCAAAAATTTGTAGATGACATTGCGGCGATGATTAGCGGCTAGAGCGTTAAATTAGTTCACCTGTATTATTCTGCATTATACACATGTCAAAAAGCGGCGACCTGCATAGATGAGGTCGCCGCTTTTATTTTTATGGATTGATTGAACGCTTGTGGATTGGCTGTCTGTTTATTTTTCTATCTGCGTTAGTGGGAATGTCCTTGGTGGGAATGTCCTAACTGCATCCGCAGCTCTCTCAGGGCCGGGGTTGCAAAGAATTGCTGCGTGTCAGCAATGAGCTGTTCACCCCATAGGTTCTCTTCGAGGAAGTTGATTTCGGCGTAGCGAGGATCGCGTTCTAGGCCTGCGATCGCAGTATTCGTATTGTCGGTATCTTGGCCGCTCTGGGTGTGGCGGGCAACGGCGATCGCTAGCTGGGGTTCGGTTTCCTGATTGTCTGCCAGGGTGAGGGCTTCTTGCCATTTTGCGATCGCGCCTTCCACATCCCCTGCTTCGTATAGAACCAGGCCAATGTTGTTGACCGCAGGCCAGAAGGCTGAGTCGGTGTCGACGGCTTTTTCGTACTGTGCGATCGCCTTATCGTACTGATTGAGCTTGTAGTAGGCATTCCCAAGGTCGAATAGCGCATTGGGATTGTCTGGCTCTAGCTGAAGGCCCGACTCGATAGAGGCGACGGCTTGAGCGTACTCTGTTTGACTAAAGTAGGCATTGCCCAAAGCGAACATCACCAGCGGATTTTCGGGCTGTAGTGCTTTTGCTCGTTCTAGAGTGACAATCGCTTGGGCCGGTTGGGGCTCGCTTGCCTGCAGATATAGGCTGCCAAGGAGTGCCAAGATGTCTGCATTGCCCGGTAGGAGCTGCGCGGCCAGCTGCGCGCGCGCTAACGCCTCATCGAACTGCTGGAACTGAGCAAGCTGGGCGGCATCTCGTGCCAAACTTTCGCCGTCCGCCTGCAGGCGCTCCTCATCTAAGGGCAGGGTGTAAGGGAGCAGTGCCTGAGCAGTGGCTGGCTTAGCCTGCATCCAGGCCCCAGCGAGTAGCAGCATCGAGAGGGTGAGTTGTTTGAGCACGGGTGATTATAGGGATAGAGAGACAAACGGAATGTAGCGGGCCGCGTTATTGCGCTGAGTGGAGATTGTGTCTTATTTCAGCACAGGATGCCACGATTCTATCGGATGGGTGGACAGCTGAATGATCGGAAAGTACTAGAACCTAATTTCATATTCGAGCAAAACTTGATTGATATCGCTGAGATTCGTGTTTGCTCGGACGGTGAGCGAGTCGGTTAGACGGTAGTTGAGGCCAAACTCTGGATTGGTATCGTCGGTGAGAATTTTGAGAACGGTGGCCGAGGCATCCTCGGTGATATCGAAGCCAATTTCGCCCGCGACGTCCAAGCCCGTTTCACTGTCTTCTTCTGTTTGGGCGCGGCTAGCGGCGGTCACTGGAAACAGCCTAAATTCGCTGAGGCTCAGCGTACTGCCAATTAGGTCTTGAATATTGGTAAGCAGCGCGCCACTCACCAGGTTGATCAGACCTTCAAAGCTGTCTCCACCGCCTGATAGGCTACCCACCGTCGACTCTAAGGCCGTGACGAAGCCTCCCCCAATCAGCCCGACTAGCTCTGCTTGGGAGCGGGCCGGAGAACTAGAAAGTTCTAAATTTTCAAAGATAGCGTTCGCTGGGCCTTCGACATTGGCTCGAACTCGGATGGTGCGGAGGGATCCTGGGTTATCGAAGCCAATATTTGAGGTGTCGACAATTTCGGAGCGCGCAAAGGGCGTTGTCGTTAGCAGCCCGCTGCTGTCGACTTCGGGGACGGATGCTCGCAAAGAGACATCGAGGAAGGGATTTTGCAGTCCCATTTCTGGCGTGAAGCTAGCAGTATTGTCGCGGCCGCGCAGCCGGAAAAGTGTAGTGAACAAATTCACTCGCCCTGACCTGAGGCGGATGACTCCGTTGGGTTCAAGATCGGTGGGCGGTCCATTGAGCAGCAGACTGCCGTCGGCGACAAAATTCAGCAGCGTCCCCTGGACGATCCGAACAGACTCTCCCAGAGTAAGCTCTAAGTCTCGGAAAATGGGGGTGATACCGTTCTCAGAAGATGCAGTTTGCCGGTTTTGCTCTACGGGCATTTCTATCGGGCCAGTGTTGACGGGGTTTGGCTCTGCGGGGTCGGTAAAGGTGTTATCAATGGCGACCGGGGCGGAGGCCTGAGAAGAGTCTGCAATGCCAGCCGCGCTGCCAGTGTTGTCTGGCAGTAGTACCTGTCCCTGAGAGAGCACCACCTGACCACCGATTTGCGGTCCATCGCCCAGCGCGCTGCCGCCGACAATAACTTGGCCATTGACGCCGCCGCTGTAGAGGGTGTCTAGTGCGAGATCGATGTTTTCTAAATTGACGGTGAGCGGGCGATTGGCGGCTAGTGGCTGGGGGAAGAGCGGGTTTTGTAGGGGCTGCTCCGAATTGTTGAGAGGGTTGCTTTCGGGTGGCGTGGATTCGGAAGAAGTTTCTGTAGGTGGGGTAGGTTCGGCTCTGAGCGCGGCGATCTGATTGCCGGTGATAATGGGGGCGATTAGGGGGAAGGTGCCAGCGGCGGTGAGCTGACCGTCACTGAACTGGCCTTGCAGCGCGTCGATGACAATTTGGTCGCCTGTGAAGGTCGCACTGCCGTTGACATTGGTTAGAGGCTCTGGCAACACCTGCGCGCTCAAGACCGCGTCGGTAAGGGAAGCATCCCCGGAAATGAGCGGATTTTCTCGGGTGCCGCTAACCAGCAAATTAATTTGACCTTCTCCCGATTCCCAAGCTACCTGATCGTTGAAGATGTTTAGCAGGGCTAAGCCTTCGTTTTGCACGTTGACTTTGACTTCGATGGCGTCACTGTCGGGGGCAACTTCCATGAAGTCGAAGGCGTAGGGGATATTGGCTGTGAGGGTGAGGGGTTGCTCTGGGGTGTTTGCGGTGAGGTTGCTGAGCAGGGCAAGCCGGGCGTTTTGGTAGAGAAATCCAGCTTGGGCGGTTTGGATGGGGGTGTTGTTGATAGTGGCATTTGTGAGTTCTCCGGACCCCCTGAGCTGAGGGTTTGCTAAGGTGCCGCCTAATGTGGCCCTGGCGTTGGCGAGGCCGTCAATGTCTAGCGGGAGCTGCAAAATATTTCGCAGGTCTACGACGTCGATATTGCTGACGGTAGCCTGCAAGTCGGAGGTTAGCTCTGTGTCGCGGCCAAAGACGAGCTGACCGGCCAAGTTGATGTAGGCTTCGGCGGGCTCTACGGCAGTGATGACTGGGAAGGGGGTTTGGAAGTCAGCTTGGCTTTCGTCGTCTGAGTCGGGTGAGGGTGGCTGGGTGATGGGGACAGGAACTGTGGAGGCAAACCGAACGGGTTCGAAGGTCAGGACGTTTGGCGTGAGGCTGCCTCTAGCGACGACGTCTTCTGCGCTGTATTTGTCGCCCCATTCCCAATTGTTACCAGCGAGGTCGAAGTCTAGCTGAAAGTTGTCACCGCTGCCGTTAATCTGCAGATTGCCTGCGAAGGGACCTTCGAGATCGCGTAGGGGCGGGATAGGGTCGGCAGCTTCTGCGATCGCATCTGCCGCTTCCAATTCCTGAATTTCAGCGAGCCGGTTGAGCTGCTCTTCTAAGCTGCCCGGGCCAGTGGGGACGGTAGCTAGCAGCTGTTCTAGCACCTGGGGCGAGAGCGGATCTTCCAGCCAGTCGGGCGGCGTCAGCCCTCGTCTAAAGTCTTCAAGACGGTAAATAGAGAGGGCCGTCAGGAGGTTTTGAACGTTTCCTGACTCGGTGTCGACATTGGCGCTGTAAACCGGTACGGGCCCGTTAAGGTCGAGGCGTCCTGTCACCGTGTAGAGATTTTGGTTTAGAACGAGTTCGCCGCTGGTCAGGGTGGCGAGGCTGTCGGCGAAGCGGACTTTACCGGCTAAGCGGCCAGCCTGAATGTAGCCAACGCCCAGCTGATCGATGGCGATATCGCCTTCCAGGGTTTGATTGTCGAGGTTGACGGCAACATCGGTGGCCGTCAGGGTGCCTCGGAGCTGGCCAATGTCGGCGAAGCCATTGGCCGGGAAGTTGAGGGCGGCGAGGGGAAAGTTTTGCGCTTCGGCGGTGAGCAGATTGCCCTGGGTGCGGCCACGGGCAACTGCGCCGCGCCAGCCGATGTCGAAGTTGAGATTGGGGATGGTCTCTGGCGGTAAACCGGTGGTAGAGCCAATGTTGAGCGCTATTTGGTCGGTGTTGCCTGTAAGGCCGAGGGCGACTCCGTCCGAAGGGCTGTAGGCAACGGTGCCTGTGAGCAGCGGGTTGAAGGGTAGGTTGTTGACCACGAGGTCAGAAACGCTGAGATTGCCGTTGAAGCTGGGCGCGGTGGGTGCGCCTGCTAGGGTGCCGGTGACATCGCCTCGGCCGCTGAGGTCGAGGAAGCTCGGAATATCGAAGGGCAGCTCTGCAAGGGCGTAGTCGCGGGCAGAAATGTCGAGATCGAGTCGCTCTAGCCCAGTGAAGCCTCGGTCGAAGGTAGGGGTGAGGGTGCCGCTGGCGGTGATGCGATCGCTGCTCGCTTGAATCACCTGAATCTGTTCACCGTTCCAGGCGACTTGAGCTGTCAGTGGCTGATTGAGGCTGTCAAACTGCTGATTGAACGCGGCGACCCCATCAGAAAAGGTGACGTTGCCTTGGGCTGCGATCGCGCTAATGCTGGTATCAGCCGTGCTGCCACTGAAGCGAAATTGACCGTTGACATCGCCACGCAAGGCATCTGAGAAGACGCCGAGCTGAACATTTTGAAAAGTGACATCGCTATCCCATAGGCCGTTGATTAGGCTGCCAGTGCCGCTAACTGTGCCACCGCCTAGAGCAAACACGGTGTCGCGGAAGGCCAGGTTCGTGCCATTGATATCAAGGGTACCGCTACCGGGATACAGGGCATTGGGAGCCGCCCAGTCGACGGTGGTGGTGACGGTGCCCCCTTGGCCAACGACGGTGGCATCGGCTGAGACTAGCCCAATCTGGAAACCGGGTTCGAGGTCGTAGCGCTTGGCAATTTCGGTGGCGGGTAGGCTACGGCCAGTGACCTGAAAGGTGAAGGGCGTGCCTGCCGCAAGCCGCACTTGACCGGTCCCACTGAGGACACCGCCGGTGCTGGGCGTCGCGGCGATATCGCCGAGAAAGAGCTGATTGCCGCGCAGCAAAAAGTCGGTGGAGGCAGTGGTGAAGGTCAGCCTATCGACGACGACGGGGCCTGCGGCTGTGGCCGTGCCGGAAAATTCTGGGTTGTCAATGGGGCCGGTGACGCGAGCGATCGCATCAAAATTACCGCTGGTCGGTACGGGCAAGTCGAGGTCAACTGTGTCGCTAAATTCTTCGACGGTGACCTTTTCGGTGGTGGCGGTCAGGCTGTAGCCATTGTCGAAGTCGATGAGTCCTTCTGCGATCGCCTCAATCTCACCGTACTCGCCCGCGATGCGATCAACGGTCCATTCATTCCCCTGAAATCGAGTTTCGCCAGCAATGTCTTCTACCGGTAGCGGCAGCAGATCGGCCTGCACCGTCCCATCGACAACGCTAAGATTGCCTGAGTAGTCAATATCTTCCCCCGGAAGCAGCGCCATATCCATATTGCCGCTGACCCGCCCCGACTCGAAAGAAACCGCATCGGTCTGCAAATCGAGCGTAGAGAGCGTAAAGTTCAAAATATCGGTCAAGGGCGCTTCATCTGCCTGAATAAAGAACTTAGTGGCAAACGCTATCGCTTTGTCGTCACTTGCTTCAGCTTCTATCGAATCGGCTGGAACCGGATCGACCTCACCTTTATATGTAATGGTGCCGCCCGCGATGGGCTGACCTGCTACTTCGAAGCGAACCCGGCGCGTGTTTTGTTCGGCGACAGTCACCTCATCGAGATCGAGCTGACCCTTCACATTCTCTAAGGGAATGGGCACGGGCGACTGGCCGGGGACGGGCAGCGGCACCAAGGTGAGCCGAGAATCTCGGAGGTCTACCTCGTTGAGGTCTACTTTGAATCGTCTTTCTGTCTCTTCCTCTTCTGCTTGATCTGGGATGGCAACATTGAGCCAGCCTTTTTCCTCGTCTTGTACGAGGGTGCCCTCTGCGCCAATGACGGTCAGGTTTAGTCCTAACTCTCGGGTAAAAATCGTATCGAGCAGGTCAAAATCGACAATGACTGTATTGGCAGTGAGGGTTGTCGGATCTTCTTCTGAGGCGCCTACCGTAGAGGGACCTACCTGAATGCTGCCGAAGGTGACTCGCTCCACATCGCCCAGCTCCACGGGCCGCTCCAAGTAGTCTGTCAGCACCTGGGAGACAAGGGGCGCCAAGTCGTCTTGAATGAAGCTCCAGCCCCAGGCTGCAAGCCCTAACCCCGCTGCACTAAAGACAGAACCAACAACGGTGCCAAGCCAGAACCAGGGAAACGGACGCTGGTGTTCTGGTGGATGCTCTGGCGGCATGGGGCCTTCCGGTTGATGGTCAGAACGAGGAGGTGTAGACACTATCTGTGATCATGACTATCTTTTGCCGTTCGCTGTAAATGTCTCCGGATACTTTTGAGCTTGATCTCTTTGAAGTCTCTTTTATTCGTAGAGTTTCTAGGTCTCTGGATCTATTTACAGGCTTGCTCTAGGCGGGACTGGACTAGCAGATTTTTTGCCGGGGCGTCATAACAGGTCCGCTTGAGCTACCCGTTACTGTAGCAATTTTGTATGACTATTTAATTAAGATGTCGAATTTTGATCGCGCGGGGGCGATCGCCTAACTATCCTTAGCTTTATAGCGGTGAGTGCTGTGGGCCGCTGAAGACAGCCAAAGCTTTCTATAATGAACAATTATCCACCCGACGTCCATGGAACGGCCCTCTAAGTCACCGCCGCCTCTATCACCGAATGATTTGTCGCCAAACGATTTGCCAGATAACCTGCCAGCTGGGTTACCAACCAACCGACCGGATGAATTACCTAAGGATTTACCCGAAGAGCATTCGTCGAATCCTTTCCTGACGTTGCAGAGCCGCTATTTGGTATTGGGCACTTATTTGGTGGCAAGCGTGGTGGTAGGGCTAGGCTATGCCTACCTAGGTCAGCTTGAGCTATTGCCCTGGCAGTGGGAAGACCCCATCTCCATGCCGGTGCTGTCCATTGCGATTTGGACGGTGCTGGTAGTCGTGATTGTGTGGGCGAGTCGTGAGCATGGCTTGCGGCTCGGCAAGCTATTTGGCCTGAAAATCCCTCGATTCTCTGCTTTCTATGCGGGGCTACTGGTTGTTAGCCTGCTGATCTTTTCTATGGGGTGTTTTTCAGTTGTTTTCTATTTTCTGTCTTTGGCTTTTCCGAGATACGCTGCTCAGATGCTAGAAACGGATCTGATGCTAGGTGGTGGAAATAGCAGCTTTCCTCAGCTATACGACGGTTTGATGCTGTTCCTTCTGCTGGTGTATGCGCCTCTGGTAGAAGAGCTGGTATTTCGCGGCATTCTGTTGCAGCGTTGGGGGACAAAGTGGGGCCTGCGCTGGGGACTGCTGTGGTCTTCTGTACTGTTTGGCATTCTCCATGTGAACAATCCTTTGGGGCTGACGCTGTTTGGCCTAGTGATGGGGCTGTTGTACTTGCGGACGCGCAGCTTGTGGGTGCCTGTGCTGTGCCACGGATTAAACAATCTGGCAGCAGTAGGCATTGACTGGCTCTCTGACCTGACGACGGCAGGGGCAGAGGAGGTGGTGACGGTTGCTGCCATGCAGGAAAACTGGTGGGTCGGGCTCATTTTGATGGGAATCTCTGCGCCATTCCTGCTGCACTTCATTCGGCGTAGCTGGCCGAAACCGCTAGATAACATTCCATATCTGGCAAATGAGACTGTAAGTTAGAAACTTTTTTATGGAGTAATTGCGCTTTGAAGAGGGTGCTTTGAGGTATCTTGCTTCAAAGATTGCCTTTCAAGATTGCCTTTCAAGATTGCTTTTCTATGCCGCCTATTCGCCGTGTGCGTCAGCATGTCAACCCGCTGAGCAGTAAGTATGCCAGTCCTGCGATCGCACCTGACTGGCCAAGTGTGTATGAAGATGCCTCCCTACCGCTGCACTTAGATATTGGCTGCGCGAAGGGAGACTTTGTTCGGGAGATGTCTCAGCAGCGGACGGACTGGAACTTTTTGGGGTTAGAGATTCGGCAACCGCTGGTAGAGCGGTCTTTGCTGAGGCGCGATCGCGCGATCGCCCAGGGCGCGCAGCGAAACCTACACTTCATTTTTTGCAACGCGAACAATTCACTCAGGCCGGTGCTCGGCACCTACCCCGGCAAACTGCAGTGGGTCAGCATTCAGTTCCCTGACCCCTGGTTCAAAAAGCGCCACCAGAAGCGCCGCGTTGTACAGCCAGAGTTGGTTTCAGTGCTAGCGGGCCTAATGCCAGTGGGAGGCACGGTGTGGCTACAGTCAGATATTGAGTCAGTGTGCGCTGAAATGTGCGATCGCTTCGATGAAAATCCCAACTTTGACAGAGCGACAGAAACACACACAGAGTCGCTAACAAAAGCGACTGCTTCACCCCAGCACGGTGCTTCTGCAGGCAGGCAGTGGCTGTCTGCAAGCCCTTTCCCCGCGCAAACCGACCGCGAGCGAGTGACCCAGGAAAAAGGACAGCCCGTGTACCGGGCACGGTACGAACGGGTATGAACCGGTCAAACGGGGTGAGAAAGATGTAAACTTTTATAAATAAGATTAAAACGTGCGTGGTACAAGTTATGTCTCAAGCGATTGGGTTTGGTAAAAAAACGCCGAAGAAGCCAAAGTCCGAGCGGACCAAGAAGCGAGAAAAAGCCTCTGCCCAATACGACAAAATGAAGTCGGATGGCCTGCCTGAGTACGAGGTATATGTGCGCAGCGTGGGCGCCAAGCAGTGGTATCCCATCGGGGCCATTGCCGTCCGCCGCTCTACTCAAATCAGCCGAGCGATTTATCATAGCGAGGCAGACTTGTTGCAGGGTGCGTTTCGAGCTTTCCCCGTCCTGAAAAAGAGCAAGGGAAATTTGGAATATGGTTATCGTCTAAAGGGTGAGAAAGACGATGATATTGAGCTAGCGACAAAGCCGCGCGATCGCAGCGAGCGTGGGTTGCTCGGTGCCATCAACGGTATCAAAGGCCTGTTTGGGAAAAAAGACTGAGCAAGATGACCCTTTCTACGAAAATTTTTAGGAAGGGTTTGATAGCCCAGGATGCTGTCGGGTTTGAACCGTTGCGTTAATTTTCTGTTGCTATGAACGCCAAAAACGAGAAACCAACGCTGACATACTGGCATGTGTGGACCGATGATGAGGGGGTGAGTCATCAGACTCAGTGTCAACTCAAGAACTTTGAGCAAGAAAGCATGGGTGGCGACGCTGATCTGCAGTGGAATAATCGGTTGATGAGTGGGGCTGCAGAAGTGTTGTTTTGTACGCTGCCGGTAGGCTGGGTCGGCGAATGGCATGAAAACCCACGTCCTCAGTGGATCATCCCCCTTTCTGGCACTTGGTATGTCGAAACAATGGACGGTGCGCGAGTTGAGATGGGACCCGGGGAAGTCTCTTTTGGCGCGGACCAAAATACAAAAGCAGACGAGCAAGGACGAAAAGGCCACAAATCTGGCACTGTAGGGAACCAGCCCGCTCAGCTGATGGTAGTACAGCTCAAAGACGACAGCTATCTAGCAACAAAGCCTGAAGGCTTAGAATCGTGACGGTTGAGAAAGTGGGGAGTTTACAGGTTGTAAACGTGCAGCAGTGCGCGGACCCCCCTTGATGCGAACTCTTTTAAGAGAGATTTTTAGAGAGTTGGCCTTCTGCGCGGGCTAAAATTAGCCAGTCAAATACCTGATCTAACTGCTTTACAGTAATCAATCCGTTTTGCCAGAGGGCAATAGGTAGCAGGCTGAGGTCGTGCTGGCTGTGTCGAAAAGTGGACTTAATCGAGGCTTCTGGGAGCGCTAACTCATCTTCTAAGAACTGCAGAAGTCGAGCATAGGTAGCTACTTTCATGGGTGTTTGAGTCTTTGTTGTGTGCTCTAATTTTTGTGGTTAATCCTTTGGGATAGCCCATTTTGAACAATTTCTTGGGACGACTCTCAAACAGACTTTCACAAGCGAACGTTAGCTTGCTGCGACAAAGCGTAATTTGGGAATCCTGCGCTTGATACGTAATTTTACTTGTTTTGCACGTTTGACAATGTACCTATAGGTATAAATAAGCTTCAAAATCAGAAGTTGCGGAACGCCTCATCCAACGATTTATATGGCCATTTTTGTCGAGAGTTCCTGTCTGAAAATGATCGCTATGTCCGTTGATGAATGTACGTCTCCCTGACAGAAGAAATCGCCGGTTTTTCTGAACTTTTGACACTCACGCCGGTTTTGAATCGCTTTCTCCATTGATTCATCAACTTGACTCGTTGCCCTATCGATATCCCTCAAGATAGGCAGTTGTTTGCAACTCAATGCAGATGGGCATTATCGGGATGGCTGCGCCGATATCCATAGGATTAAATTGGGACTGAAAACAGGCTTAACTGCGCTATTCCAGCCGATTCTCATCTGCTCATACTAGAGAGAGACCTCGAGCTAAAATGCTTACAAAAAAAGAACCTCAAGGCATTTTGATTGTTGATGACAATCCGACGAATCTGGAAGTGCTCTCCGAGTCTTTGATTCAAGAAGGTTTTCAAGTTGCAGTTGCTATAGACGGAGAAGGCGCACTCGAACAGGTTAGCTATCATCCCCCTGAGCTTATTTTGCTCGATGTGATGATGCCTGGTATTGACGGTTTTGAAACCTGCGAACGCCTTAAGCAAAACCCCGATACCCACAGTATCCCGATTATTTTCATGACGGCTCTGTCCGATACGCACAATAAGGTGAAGGGGCTTTCCCTCGGTGCGATCGACTACATCACAAAGCCCTTTCAACAAGAAGAGGTTTTGGCCAGGGTTAGAGTGCACCTCCAGGTGCAAAAATTGACCAGAACGCTACAGAAGCAAAATCACCAGCTCAAAAGCGAAATTGAGCAGCGACAGCAGGCAGAGGCAGACTTGCTCAAGGCAAATACCGCCCTCGATACGCTCAATCATGAGCTAGAAGAGCGAGTAGAATCACGGACGCAGGATCTATCAGAAGCGCTACAAAAAGTCCAGCAGACTCAGGTTCAGCTTATTCAGCAAGAGAAGCTCTCTGCCCTTGGTCAGCTGGTGGCTGGGATTGCTCACGAGATCAACAATCCCGTCAACTTTATTCATGGCAACATCGACCATGCCACTACATACGCTAGGGATTTGCTGTCGCTCTTTACGCTGTACGAGAAGCATTATCCTGACCCCGCTGAGGATATCAAAGAGAAGAAAGAGGAAATCGACGTCGGCTTTTTAACCGAAGATCTGCCAAAGTTGCTGAGTTCTATGCAGGTTGGTACCGATAGGATTCGTGATATTGTCCTGAGCCTGCGGATATTTTCCCGGTTGGATGAGGCAGAAGTCAAAGACGTGGATGTCCACGAAGGTATCGACAGTACGCTGCTGATTCTCAATAGTCGTATCAAAGGGCAGGCTTTCCCGGTTCCTATTTCTATTGTTAAAGAATACAGCGATCTGCCTCGGGTAAAGTGCTACCCCGGTCAGCTAAACCAGGTCTGTATGAACATCCTTAGCAACGCAATCGATGCGCTTGAGGAAGAGACAGAAAAAATGGGAGAGGATGCCAAAGCCCGAGGTTGGCAGCCTGAGATTAAGGTGAGCACTGAACTATTGGGTAGTGGCGACAAAATTAGAATTCATATTTGTGATAATGGCCCAGGTGTTCCTGAAGACTTACTTCAGAAGATATTTGATCCTTTCTTTACCACCAAGGCGGTTGGCAAAGGTACGGGGCTGGGCATGTCTATCAGTCATGAAATAATTACTGAAAAACACCATGGCACGCTAACCTGCGAGCGGTTAGTGCCCAACGGAACGCGCTTTACGATTACTATTCCAACTTTTCAGCGCGTAGAAGATTAATCTCCACGCCTAAGTGATAGATCTAAGTTATAGATTCAAGATATAGATTCAGCGGATGCAGGCGGTTGAGGTTTCTGTTCTAAGTAAATAGATAGCGCGCCTCCGATGGAGATTAGCAGCATGCCAGCGAGTGCGATGCTGTTAGGAAGCTCATCAAAAAATAGCCAGCCGATAATGGCAGCAAAGATTACGCTGCTGTATTGAAAAATTCCAATCTGGTGCGGTTCAGCAAAGCTGTAGGCTTTTACGAGCAGTAGCTGAAAGGTTAGAAAACAGCCTGCTGCTGCCACGATAAGTTTGAACGTGGCTAGGTCGATGGGTTGCCACTGCAGCAGTGCGATGGGGGCCATGCCGATTGCACCAAGCAGTAAGTAGTAGAGGGTTTGACCCAAGGGTGACTGCGTTTGGCTTAGCCAGCGAACCGTCAGAAATTCAACGGCTGCGGAGGCGCCAGCACCTAGCCCCAGTAGGTTCGCAGGATTGCGAAACAGATCTACATTTGGCTGTACGACCAGCAACAATCCGATAAAGCCGATAGCGATCGCACTCCACAATGCCAGGGAGATATCCTTATCTAGCAGCGTCACCCCAATCAAAGGAATAAAAATTGGCGTCGTATTGAGCAGGACGGTGGCATCTACCAAGTTTCCTAACCCCGCCGCCCAAATGAATAGGTAGAATCCGCAAAGCCCAAAAACAGCCCGCAACAGATAAAAGGGAAAAATCTGTCGGGTCCATCCTGCTCTCAGCACAGCTATGGCGGACCTTTCGGTCGCTTCTTCAGTTGTTGACTGCCATAGCGTAGCGGGGATTAGCACGCCTAGGGCGAGTATCAGCAACAGCCATAAAAACTGTCCTGGTGCAATCGACTCTTGCGCCTGTTTGCCCAGTGCCCCTTGAATCGTATTGGCCAAAAATCCTGCGGTGATTAGGGCAGCACCGACCCACAGAAGCTTGCTATCTGATGCGTTATCAGAGGTCATTCACATTCAAAAGTACATGGCTGATGGGTTTTATTCTACCGCGCTTGTTTCTCTGCTTGTTTCTTTGCTTGTTTCTTTGCCTTGAACTTACCGACGTGCTGCGCGGACTCTCGCAACGCGGTGGCTTCGTAACGTACTATGAGAGTGAACTATGAGAGTGAAAAATACGGGCACAGGGACTAAGGAGTCTATGAAGGTTTTCAGGCTAGTTTTCAGGCTAGTATGTGTAGCGATGTTGCTGTTGCTCACAGGTTGCGGCGTCTTTGCCCAAACGCCGCCAGAGCAAGCGATTCGACTTGCGATCGCACAGCAGCTTACCCAAACCCAGCAAACCATTGCTGAAAATCTTGGAATAGTGTCTGACAATGCGCCTCCTGAGCGCATCAAGCCCAATTTCACCGTCGACAATGTGAACGTTAACAGCCGTGAAAAACTGACGGCGTCCCCTTTGCTCCAGCATCCGAACGTTCGCGAAGTTTATCGGGTGAGGGGGACCTACAAGGCTACGCTGACCCAGATACCCAGCCAAAAGACACAGAAAGAGACGCCTTTTGATCTTGTCTTGGGGACGGATGCGGATCAAGAGAGCGAGATACAAACTTGGTATCTGATTCAGCCTTGAGAAATTGAAACTTTGAAGGTGATTGATGTCGGTCAGGGAACTTAGCGCAACGTCGTTACCGTACTGAAGCAGCTTCTATAAAAATTCTTTTGACTTCGGTGTGGGTTGTTCGAATGTTTTTCTCGATGCGGCGGACGGCTGCTTCGATTTCGTCGGCGGCTAGCTCGTCTTTAAATTCAATATTGAGGGCGAGCATGATGTCTTTTGGGCCTAGGTGTAGGGTAATGGGTGCTTCAGTTGCTGAGACCGCTGCGTCTGAACGAACAATAGTCTGAATGCTTTTTTGGGTTTCTGGCGCTGCGCTCTCGCCTACCAGTAGCCCTTTTGTTTTACTAACGAGAGCAACAGCAACTACCGTCAGCAGTGCACCGATCAAGATAGAGGCGATCGCATCATAGAGAGGATTACCGGTCACCTGACTTAGCCACACTCCAAAAAACGCGACGACTAGCCCGACCAGCGCCGCCGCATCTTCTACAATCACAATGAAAGCGCTGGGATCCTTACTGCGCCTCATCGCCGTCCAAAAGTCTAAGTCTAGATTGTCCTGAGATTTATTAAAAGAGCGAATTGAAACCACCAGCGCTGAGCCCTCAAACACAGCCGCCGCGGCGAGCACGCCATAGCTCACCAGTGGATTTTCTGAAGCTTCTGGAAATCGTAAGCCCTGCACGCCTTGAAAAACAGAGACGCCACCTCCCAAGGCAAAAATCAGCACGGCCACCATCAGCGACCAAAAATACAGCTCTTGGCTCCGTCCCAAAGGATACTTTTCGTCGGGGCCAGCTTCACTTTGCTTAAGGCCGTACAGCAATAGCACTTCGTTGGTGGAATCTACCACCGAGTGAATGCCTTCGGAAAGCATTGCCGAACTGCCGCTGATGTAGGCGCCGATAAATTTTGCAGCAGCGATCGCAACGTTTGCCGCCATGGCCGCATAAATGGCTGTTTTTGAAGAGCCCGTAGACATAGGTGATAATCTCTGGCTAGAGGTTTTCTGCGCTGAGGTGACTGGTCACTTTCACAGGGTTTTCCGTATTTTGGCACCATACCGCAGAAATCGCGCTATCTCTATCAGACCTTAGGATGTTTGATACCTTGGCCGATTGAGGTAGCGCGATGATGAGACTTTAGACAGGGGACTTTAGAGATGAGAACTCAGTCTGCCAAGGCGTTAGAGAACATTATGACCACAGCTGGCTAACCACCTCAACCAAGGCTGGGATAGACTCTGCCTTGTCTGCATCGGTCCGCAGGAAGCCTAGGTCTGGCTGTGGCTCGTTGCGATTGTTCAAAATTAGCAGCGCCAGCTGAGCAATATCTACCAGCCGGTCGTTATCTTCGCCGAGCAGGCCTCTGAGGTCAGGGATGGCAGGAATGGCCTGTCTGCCCAAGTAGGTTAGACCAAGTGCTGCTAGCTCGCGTGACTCAACTGACCCATCGGAAAGGGATGAGATCAAGGTGGGCAAAATCAAGCTGCTGTCTTCTGTGAGGGTCCAAATGGCATCGGCTGCATAGAGCCGGGTGAGCGCATCTTCGCTGTTGAGCGCTTCAGTCAAGCCAGGGACAGATTGCTGACCAATCTTCGTGAGGCTGGTGGCAATCATTTGATTGACATTGGACTCGTTGCCAAGGAGTGCTTTGGAAAGGGCAGGAATGGCCACATCGGCAAGCGGGCCGAAGTCTCCTAGAGCTTCTGCGGCTGCGATGCGCACGTTGCTGTCGCCGTCTTCGAGGGTCTCTGTCAGGATGGGAATGGCCGACTCTAACACCAAGTCATCTACTTCGTTGAGCTTGTTGATATCGCCGATTAGAGTTGCGGCTGTCTTCTTCGCCAAGGTGTTTGCTGCTTCGTTTTTCAACAGGTCGCCAAGGGCAGGGACGGCGTCTCCACCAATGTTTACGAGCGCATCTGCAGCAATGTTTTGGACCAATCCCGACTCGTTTTGAACGGCGGCCACCAATATATTTAGCAAGGCGCTCTGCTCTAGACCGACTTGGGTGAGGGTGCTGGTAGCCAGTGCTCTGACTAGCTCATCGTCGTCTCGGAGCACCTCTAGCAGCGTCGGGGTGGCAGCTTCGGCTTCTGGCCCAATCTCGTTGAGCGCGTAGGCAGCGGCTGCGCGTACGGGCGCACTGTCAGATTCTAATGCTTTTGCCAAATCGGGTACGGCTTTGGCACCCTTGGTGGCGAGGGTATCTGCGGCAGATTTGCGGGTGTCTGGGTTGGGGCTACCCAGAGAGGCGACGAGTTCTGAGAAGTCATCGTCTGGGGTCTCTACTGTGGGCGTTTCGGGGGAGGGGGTGGGCTGAGCGGCAACGGTCGGAACGTATTCCGATGCGATCGCTTCTGCCTGTCCGCTGCTGACGAGTGCCTGATAGGCGATTGCTGCGATGTCTGCTCGGGTAGCGTTTTGCTGGGGGTTGAGCTGCTGAACGTTGGGATAGTTGACGACGAGCTGGTTTTCAGTGGCTGTTGCGATCGCTGCGATCGCCCAGTCAGGAATATTCTCTCGGTCGGCAAAGGCTGCCAACAGATCTTCATCGGCGTTTGAAGTGTCTATGCCTAGTCCGCTGGTGAGCGCCAACAACACTTCTAAGCGGGTGATCGGCTGGTTGAGCCCAAAGGTGCCATCTGGGTAGCCACTCAAAAATCCCTTGGTGTAGGCGGATGCGATCGCACCAGCGGCCCAGTGGTCAGCCGGAACGTCGCTGAAGGTGATGGGTTCTCTGACGTTGGCGGTCGGAAAGCCGCCGCTCAAAATCGAAGCAAACTGCGCCCGTGTCATTTCTTCATCCGGACGAAAGGTGCTGTCGGGGAAGCCGCTAATGATATTTTTGTTGACCAGGGCCTGTATGTATTGGGTTGCCCAGTAGTCGCTGCTGACATCCATAAAGCGAGACTGAGCTGCGGCAGGGAGCACTACCGCCATACTGACTGCGAAGGTGCTTGAGAGCGCGATCGCGCGATTGACCTGATTACGTTGTCCAAACATGACGAGAACCTGATGTAGTGGGGGTATTCACTGAATTGATAAGCAGAATATCCCATCGGCTTCCCTCGCCACCAGATTTTGGGGCCGGTTAGTAATTTGGCCAGTCAGTTACCCCGCGTATTTTCACAAAATGGACGTTTAACCGCTGTAAAAGGCCCATCTTTGGCTATTTTGTCGCATCCAGTTGTTCAGATTGGCATAGGCAACTGGCACAGTTAGGCCGCGTGAGGCGACTGATTGTCTGATCGCTTTGGCTCATGCTTTTTCAGCAGCATGGGCCTGGAGCGTTTCGAGAGATACGTATTTCAACGCTGCCTCATGGGTAGAAGCCAAGACAACCGGGGGGGCTACGCCATCTTCCATCGCTTCTTTCCACCTTGCTGCGCACAGGCACCACTTGTCTCCAGGGTTCAATCCTGGAAAGTTGTACAGCGGTTGCGGTGTACTCAAATCGTTTCCCTGCGCCTTGGTATAGCTCAAAAAGGCCTCCGTCAGCTCTGCGCAAACCACATGCACCCCTCTATCTTGTGGCCCGGTCTGACACATACCGTCACGGTAAAACCCAGTCATGGGAGAAGTACAACAGCTTTCTAGGGCCGTTCCCAAAACATTTTTGCTGTTGCTCATCTCTTTACTCTCAGCCATGTTAGTTTCTCCTCAACCTTGTTCTACTGTCCTGTTGTGCTGCTGTTTTACTATCTCTGTCTCGTGAATCGCTAAGGGTCAGCCTCTATCCCTTCTCTGACGGCGGCGGCGTACTGGGTGGGCACCACCCACAAAAACAGCCACCACCAAATGCTGACGGCGCCAACAACAGGGAGTGTAATCCACAGCCGATGCAGTATCAGCCAGGATGCTGCAGGGATGGCCACACCGGTCAGCACAATTGACCAGGGCTGACACCACCAAGGCTTGATTTGCCACATGGACTCGGGAAGGTTCTGAACATTAGCAGGCTGAACATTGGCAGGTGTTTGCTCTGGTGCCATTGCGCTTTTCCTCTGTCGTTCCTCTAAAAACTTCTAACCTCTAAAAACTTCTAAAGATTCAAAATTTCTACAGGTTCAATGTCGTCGGCTGGTTCAAACCCAAATATTTGCGCATAAAACGACAGCTCTGCGTCTAATGCACGCCTAATGTTTTCAGCTTTTCGAAAGCCGTGCTGTTCCCCTTCAAACAGTAAATAAGCTACCGGAATGCCCTTTTCTTTCAAGGCGTTGACCATGGTCTCTGCCTGATTGGGTGGCACGATTTTGTCTTCGGCTCCTTGAAAGAAAATGATTGGGCAAGATAGCTGGTCTACTGCGTTGATGGGCGATCGCGCTTCGTACACAGCCTTTTTCTCAGGATAGGGACCCACCAGACTATCGAGATAACGCGATTCAAACTTGTGGGTTTCTGCCGCTAGGCTCGACATGTCACTAACGCCGTAGTAGCTAGCGCCTGCCCTAAAGACGTCTCGAAAGGTCAGGGCCGCTAGGGTGGTGTATCCACCTGCGCTACCGCCATCGATTGCCAACCGCTCCCTGTCTGCCTTACCCTGCTCAACCAAATACAGTGCGCCGTTCACCGCATCTTCCACATCGACGATGCCCCACTGGCGCTGTAGCCGGTTGCGATAGGCCCGTCCGTAGCCCGTGCTGCCGCCATAGTTCACATCTAATACGGCAAATCCTCGACTGGTCCAATACTGAATAGAGAGATTGAGGGCGCTAGAAGCAGAGGCTGTCGGTCCGCCGTGGGTTTTTACCAGTAGCGGTGGTCGTTCGTTGACCTGTACTTCGTAGTCTTTGTTTTGAGGGCGGTAGTAGATACCGTATGCGTTAAACCCACCGGTTGTGGGGAAGGAAATGACCGCTGGCTCTGAGAGATAACCCGGATCAATCGCTAGCGTGCTTGACTGGCGCAGCGTGGTGGGTACGAGGGTCGTGAGGGTTAGCTTTACGACCGCAGTTGGCTCGGTGGTGCTAGCTGCCACAAAGACGGCAAACCCTGAACTGACCTGTAGGCTGCCAATGCCGCAGTAAGGAATATCGATATCGTCCATAGTGCGTGCCAGCGTATCGAGGCGGCCAAGTCGAACTTTTCCCCCCTGCTGATAGACGCACAGAAGGGTTTGATTATCTTCAAACCCGTAGCTGCTCTGGCCAAAGTTCCACTGCGGACCGGTAAATTCTGCCTCTATAGGAAAGAGTGGCTCTCCCCGTTCGCCCTCCCACCGATACAGATTCCACCAGCCCGTTGCATCACTGATAAAGTGCAGCGTGCCAGCCGGTGACCAGCGCGGCTGACACACCGACTCTTTTTCATTGCCTACCAGCTTTCGAGGTCGGCTCAAGCTGCCGTCGTCGTTGACGTTTGCGAGCCACAGCTCTGTGCCGTCCCAAGGCATTTGGGGATGGTTCCAGGTTACCCAGGCCAGCTCTGTGCCATCTGGGCTGAGTCTAGGCGACGCGTAAAAATCATTGCCGCTGACGAGCACCGTTGGGGGCTCTCCAATGAGCGATACCGTTGCAATCGAATTGATGGGGTCGCCTGGCTGACGGTGATCTTCCATCACGCAAATCAGCCGCTGGCGGGGTTCGTCCATCACCATGTCGGCGTAGCGCAGTCCCGCCGCCGGAGAGACCGCAGCCGTCAGCGGCTCTGGTGCTTCCCCCGCTCGCTGCCGGTACAACCGCTGGTCGGCAAAGTTAGAGAAGTAGGTCGTTCCCTTATGGACTAAGTAAGCGCCGCCCCCATACTCGTGCACCCGGGTTCTCACGTTCAATGTATCGGGGGTAATATCGCTGACGGTGCCTAGCTCATCTTCTGGACCGTACCTGACAACTAGCTGACGTCCCCCCTCTGTTGGCCGCAGCTCGCTCCAATAGATGTCTGGACCGTCGAGCCGCACCGCGCCTAGTCGAATAGAGCTAGAAACGATTAAATCCGAAGTGATAGGAGACTTCCAAGATCCGTAAGGCGTCGATTGAACCATGGGTGGGTGTCGTCAATAGAGTCGGCTGTTGTCATATTTTGCTACAGCTACTGTATGAACCTAGGTGGGCGATCGCAACCGACCAAGGGCATAGGTACCTACAGAAGAAAAACGTAGCCTCCTAAAGCTTAACGCTATGTGCCTGTGAACCAATCACTAAAATTGATACGGACTGTCCACTAATCCCTCGCAAAAAAATAGCCTTGCGCTACGGTGAGCCTGATAGGTAGCGATTCAATTTCTGAACACAAGGACCCCATCAGCCATGGTTGACAACCAAACGCCAACAACTCACCTCAAAAAGGAAGGCAAATTTCGCCGTTCACTCCTGCTATGCAGTTTGCTATTCGCAGGACTCACGGCCAGCCCACTGTTTGCTCAAGCCCAAACCAACGACCCACTTCCCGACGTAGAACCTGGTGCTGAAGAAAGTCAGGTCCCGACAGAAGCCCGGTTTGAGTGTCAGCTTTCTAATGGTGAATATACGGTGATGTATTTGCCAGAAAGTCAGCCGGGAGCTGCCTACCCATGGGCAACGCCGGGTGCCATGGGCGGTGGTTGGACGGCGGAGAGGCGCTGCTTTACCATCAGCGAGCGGTTGGAGTCTTACCGGCCTGAGGGTTTGGCAGAGCTACAGGTAGGCACAGAAAACGGCTACGACATTGTCTGCGCCACGACCGAACAGCTTCCCAACATGTGCAAAATTGTGTTTACAGTCCCCCCCGGACAAAACCCAGTGGTGACGCGCGATCAAGTATTTGAAAATTTGGCTTTGGCTGATAGCGGAACCGACACAACGATCGTCAATACCTTTACCGCAGGCGATGATAACGATCTGCTGGGTCAGATTGGTGACGTCATTAACAACTTTCCGCTCGGCGGGGCAACTTCAACTGCCCAGCGTGATGAAAATATTAACCTCAAGCCCTTTTTGTCGCCTGCTGATGGCGGCACTGGTGCAGCATTGACTCGTCCGGCGGGCGCAGGCCGTCCATTAAATCCAGACAATTTCAGATAGACGAGCGCTCATGTGATGTGTTCTTGGTCGCCCGTCTAATAAAAGCTCCCTAATAAAAGTCCCCCACCCGCAAATTCACTGGTGAGGGACTTGGCGTATTCAGCTTTGTTCGATCGGCGTTTGATCGGCGTACTATGCGTTGTTGAGGGTAACTGCTTCATCACGCTTACGCTTAAGGCGCTTGCCCGCTAGCCCAAGCATCAACAATCCAGCCATTGCAGAAGGCTCAGGAATCTCTTGGGGCCCGTCGTCGATGGTATCCCACGCTAAGCCAGAAATCGCACCACTCCCTGGATAGCTAAAGCGCACGCTAGTAAGGTGGGCGTCGTTGACATCGAACTTGAACATGGAGTTGTCACCTTGGCGGTTGCCGACTTGGGTCATGGTGATACCGTTCATGGTGACTGAAGTGCCCTGCGCGGCAGATTCATTTGTACCGTTTACGCGGTGGTGCTCTGCCATCAGCGCGTCAATGTCGATATTGAGAACGCCACCGTCAGCTTTTTGCCCTTCTACGGTGATGCCGCCGCCATTGTCATCAATATCTAAAAGAGAGAAGCTATTGAAAGCGACAGCTTCAGCAAAGTCGAAGTCTAGATAGCCGCCTCTGGCTTCGTCATCGGCTTTGTAGGTGCCGTTAGATCTGAGACTGTTGCCGTCTTCTTCTTGGATGATGAGGACGTTGCCCTGAGCGGGTGTGCCATAGTCGACAACTTTGCCATTACTCTTGGTGTAGCTGGCGGTCCTCAGGTCGTTGTCGCGTCCGCCTTCATTAGTGTTGTATAGGTTTAGTTTGGCTGCGCCGTCGTGGCGATCGTTGATGCCGCTGATGTTGGTTAGGCCCCAGTCTGCCCACTGGTCACCTTTGAGGGTGCCGTCGGTGTTGTAGAGAATGCTGCCGCCGTCTGCGCCGGTTTCAAAATCAAGTGTATAGGTAGCTGCTTTTGCAGAGGGTGCCATCACGCCTACTGCTGCAATGGTGAGACCTGCTGTAAGGGCAAACCACTGGTTGTTTTTTGGGTTGAGAATATTCATAGGTTTTCCGAAGTAGACATGTTGAATGTGATATTTGCTACTTGTCTAGTTAAACAAACTTTTTCTCTGAGCTTCTGGGTATTCGCCCCTAAGTTGATTGGAAAAATACAATTTGACTGACTGCTTGAAGAGAGAGAAAAGACAGCTGTGCACTTTCTGGAAAACAAAACAAAAACAGTTTTTGTATGTCGTATATTTGCTGATGTATCTCGCTTTTGCCTGGTTTTTGTGTATGTTCTGTCGGCAAAAATACATAGGCAATTCAAGGAAGTACTGCAGAAAATACTGAAATCTCAATCACGTTTCGGAGTGAGTTTGAGGATTTCTTGTGTTTTTACGGAGGGCTGAGTTTGCAAGGATAGAAACTTTCTTTGACATGGAAGAACGTTGGTGGGTAGGTGATGGTGATCGAGATGATTGAACAGTGATGGCTTGATTTTGGACTTAGGAAATACAGTTAGAAGAATGCTTCTGTAAAGAGAGTTTTAATGTTCATAGTATCAGACAGCTTAAATCAACTCTGCATGTAGCAATTGCTACGAAATCGTAGAATTGGTGACTTGTGCGCACTACGTACGTGGTTTTGTGGTGAGACGTGCAAATAACGATCCTGTTGATGAAAACATGTAGATAACAAGAAAAATAGGTGCCTTTTTGGGCAGGTTGAGTGTTTTCTTCTCAGTCTCTTTAACGAGTAATCCGGGTGAATGAGGACGTCTGTCAGATATCCCACGGATATTGTTGATGGGTGGATACGCTTATACGGAGCTAGTTAGCTAGTCAAAATGAACAACAAATCTATTAATGCTGTAGTTGGTGTCGGGGTTATGGCGGTTGCGCTTGGTGCGATCGCAAAACCTGCTGATGCTTTTGTGATTACCAACACTTCAGCGACTTGGGATAACGTTACGCTGACAGATGGAGCCGTGGTGGGGTCGGCAGGTGAAGCTGCTAGCGCTGACAACTACGTCGTATTTCGAGATGTGGACGGAGAAAGCCAGGTGCGCTGGGGAGAAGCAGGTTATGGCTGGACATGGGAAGAAAATTGGGAATTGACAACCAAAGAAGTTGAATCTGGTAACTGGGAGTGGCAATCGGATTGGAAAAAAAATAGATGGGGCAGATGGTACGATGCTGGCGATTGGGAATGGGTGACAACTACGAAGACCGTAGAAGAGTGGGTTGATAAGGGCCATTGGGTTGCCCCTACTGCTGACTACAAGAGTGGTCTAGGCTTTAAGGGTGTCGATAATTTGAGCTTAGATGTCGGCGAGGTTTTCAATATTGGCTCGCTGACGCATTACAATCAATCCATTTATAGTAGAACCGCTTTTGGTGAGTCTGCTGAGATAACGCTTGACTTGGATTTTGGCGACAGCGGCATTGGCGCTCAATCTTTTAATTTTGCTTTCTCTGTCGATGAAACGGAGAACGATCAAGCTGTTTGTCCTTATCAGACGGATGCAGGAAAGGGCTGTTCTGACCAGATTACATGGGACTTCTCTATTGATGAATCTAACTCTTTCATGTTTGAAGGAGAAGAATATACGCTGGAGCTTGTCGGATTCTCTGAGCAGGTGGCAGCAAGTACCATTGTTAATGAATTTACGTCGCAGGAGAAGGCTAATAATTCTGCGGGCCTCTTTGCTCGAATTGTACAGGTGGATACCAGTGAAGAAATTCCTGAGCCAGCCTCTCTGCTGGGACTGGCTGGTCTTGGCCTCTTCGTTGCACGCTCTCGAAAAAAGCGCATTAGTCAGCTGCTAGCGTAATTTGGTTCGATAATTCGGTATTTAGTTCGATAATTCGGTCCGACAAGGGTTCTCTGCGCTGAGGTTTATTGCTGACTCTCAGCGCGCAGCAGTCTACACGAAGGTTCGGCGCAGAGAACGCACTGATTTTCTGTAAATTCGTATCTACCACAGTTTGCATATATTAGGGGATGGAGCATTTGTCGTATTTCGACAGGCTCTGTCCTTTTTTTATGCTTTTAGGAATGCTAGAATCCTAGCCTCGATACCTACTGACACCATGAACGTTGCTCAGCTGATTGCCAAGGAACTATCAGTGCAGACTACTCGGGTGGAGGCTGCGCTTGCCCTGTTTGCAGAGGGGGCGACTATTCCTTTTGTGGCTCGATATCGCAAGGAGCAAACCGGAGAACTCAATGAGGTTCAGCTGCGTCAGATTGCGGAAAAGCACGTTTATATTAATGAGCTGGAAGCTCGAAAAAAGACAATTTTGGGGGTTATTGAACAACAGGGGGCGTTGACGCCTAGTCTGCGTTCAAAAATTGAGCGTTGTCAAAGTAAGACTGAGCTAGAAGATCTCTATCTCCCCTATCGGCCCAAGCGACGTACGCGAGCTACGATCGCCAAAGGGAGGGGCCTCGAACCGCTGGCCAATGAAATTTCTCGACTAAATAATGCTGGTCAAAGTCCGGTTGATCTCGCTGTGATCGCTCAATCCTACCGGAGTGATATCGTTCCTACGGTGGAGGATGCGCTACAGGGGGCGGCTGATATTTTGGCTGAGGCGATGGCTGAGCAGGCAGCGCTGCGAGCCTACGTTCGTCAGTATTTGCTGAGAAAAGGCATTTTTACCTCGAAGATTAAGTCGAGTCATGCTGAGGGGAGTACGAAGTATGAAATGTATCGCAATTATCAGAATGCGGTGGGTAAGATCGCCCCGCATAACTTGCTGGCGCTGCTTCGGGGAGATAAGGAAGGTGTGCTTAAGCTTTCTCTGAGTTTCGATGAGTCTGAGGTGTTGTCTTATCTTTTGAGTACTCAGCTGAAAAATAAAGCGCAGGCGATGACGTCTTTTTATGCGGCTTTTGTGAAAGATGGCTTTAACCGACTGATGAAATCTTCTTTGACCAATGAGGTGATTGCAGAAAAGAAAGCATGGGCCGATGGGGAGTCGATTCAGACGTTTGCTGAAAACCTGCGCAACCTGCTGCTCGGATCGCCTGCGGGAATGAAGCCGACTTTGGGCATTGATCCGGGCTTTCGGACGGGGTGTAAAGTGGCGGCGATTAGTGAAACGGGTCAGTTTTTGGCCTATGAGGCTATCTATCCCCATTCTGGTCAGGGGCATCGATTGGATGCGGTGCAGGTGCTGACTCGCCTGATTGGGACTCATCGGGTGAAGCTGATTGCCATTGGCAACGGTACGGCGAGCCGTGAAACGGATGAGTTTGTTGCGGAGGTGATCAGGGGGCTAGCCGAGCCACCGATTAAGGTGATGGTGAATGAGTCGGGCGCTTCTATTTATTCGGCGAGTGAGGTTGCGATCGCTGAATTTCCGACCTTGGATATTACGGTGCGGGGGGCGATTAGCATTGCTAGGCGGCTGCAAGATCCGCTGGCTGAGCTGGTGAAGCTCGATCCGAAGTCTATTGGTGTGGGTCAGTATCAGCATGATGTGGATCAAAAGCGCCTGAAGCAGAAGCTGGATGACACCGTAGAGAGCTGTGTGAACTATGTGGGGGTGGATTTGAACACGGCGTCCCGTGAGCTATTGCAGTATGTTTCTGGGATTAGTGGGGCGATCGCTCAAAACATTGTGATGTTTCGGAATGAGGTGGGGCAGTTTCGCGATCGCAAAGCCCTGCTCAAAGTGAGCAAGCTGGGCCCTAAAGCCTATGAGCAGGCGGCCGGTTTTTTGCGCATTCGCAATGGCGACAATCCGCTGGATAATACCGCTGTGCATCCTGAGAGATATGCTTTGGTAACCGCCATGGCGAAGGACTTGGGTGTTCCTTTGAAAGAGATTACTGGCGCGAGTGAACGGCTAAAGCGACTACCGCTTGATAAGTATGTAACCAAAGATGTGGGCGAGCCGACCTTAAGAGATATTTTGAGTGAACTGGAGAAGCCTGGCCGTGACCCGAGGGCCGAATTTACCTATGCTCAGTTTGCCGCAGGTGTGAATGATATTAAAGATCTCAAGGTCGGTATGGTTTTGGAGGGAGTTGTCACCAATGTGGCAAATTTTGGGGCGTTTGTTGATATTGGCGTTCACCAGGATGGGCTAGTTCATATCTCTCAAATGGCAGATACTTTTGTAAAGGATCCGAGGGCTATTGTGCAGGTGGGGCAGGTTGTAAAAGTAAAAGTGTTGGAGATTCAAGAGAAACTAAAACGCATAGGGCTGAGCATGCGGCTAGCAAAAAGCGTTAATCGTTTGGAACATGAAAAAATCGGCGATGCATCTACCAACAAGTCAGTTTCTAAGCAGCCAGTGCCACAAAAGAAGACTAGGCCCTCATCATCGCCTTCATCATCAAGAGGCTCTCGCAAGCCCTCACCTAAAAAGTCTAATGGTAAAGCGCTAAGTTCGGAAGATTTGAAGCATCGTTTCAATCGCCGTAAGCTCTAGTATTTAAATTAGGTTATGAGAATTTTCTTGGAGATATCCAAGATTTGGGTGACGACGCTAGTTTTTGCTGTTCTCATGCCTATTTTTCTGATGTTTACTTTTCTCAGAGGAATATCTTAGATGCCGTAAGCCTAAAAGCTGTATGCCTGCAATGCTTCTCTAATGTACTGTTCTGTGGAAATATGAGTTGGCTTTAGAACAAAGCTATCAATCGTTCTCTGCTACTTTTCCCTATGGAAATGGGATGTCAAATAACTTAATTGGAGATATCTTCGATAATTTGAAAAAAACTTCATTTGTTGCGCTAAAATTGTTTCCTAGAAAACATATTTTGTAGATTTCATCCATGACTCAAACTGTACTGCCTCAACTGCAGGAAATTGCTTCAGATCTAGCGAGCCAAGAAGAAGCAGTCGCTGCTCAATTAGAAGAAATCCGAGAGAAGCTGAACGGTGTCCGCGCTGTGTTGCCATTATTTGAAGATGGTTCTTATGATGCGTCGGCGGTGGCTGCTGTTTCTCAGAAGTTGGCAACGAGTGAGACCAAGGGCGAATCGGCACCTGCTGATGTGAAAAAAGAGACTAAGAAAGCCCCCAAAGCAACCTCTACAAAGCAAAAGAAGGGCGGAAAGAAGAAAGATGGCAGAACGGCCAGCTGGCAGAAGTATACTCGACCAGGCGTCAAGGAAAAGACGATCCCAGAAGCTGTTCGATTCGTGTTGTCGACTCAGCCTGATAAGTCGTTCAAAATTGCTGAAGTGATGGATGCGCTATTTAAGGATATGCCTAAGACGCAGTACTTGAAGGCGCGCAATCGCATTTCGAACGTGTTGTCTGGCGGTGTGCGCGATGGAGAATGGTATAAGGGCGATCGCGGTACCTATCGCCTGATGGCAGAATAAAACTGCTGAACGCACTTGTTTAGAGACGACCTCTTACAAGCACAATAAAGCAGCTCGTACGACATTTAAGAGAGCGTACGAGCTGCTTTATTGTGTATGAATGAAGAGGGTTGCTATGAGCGGGCTACCGATCAGAAGACGGTGAGCGTTCAGAAGAAATCGATTTCACCAGTTGCTCGAACCGAGAGACTGATTTTTCAACGATTTTTAGACTGTCTTCCCAAAATGAGGGCTGCCGAAGATCTTTTTGTAGGTGGTGTTGGACGAGGTCTTCGGCTGTCATGGTGCCAGTGTCTCGCAGCAAGCTGGTGTAGCGCTGATTGAACTGGTCGGCATGGGCGTCTTGCTGAGCATAGATGCCAAGGCTGAAGAGATAGCCGAAGAGGTAGGGATAATTGTAGAAGCCAAGTCCTGAGATGGAGAAGTGAAGTTTGCTCGCCCAAAAAAGATCGTCGTATTCGGTGAGGCTATCTTCGTACCACATCTGCCAGCTTTCTTTCATCATTTGCCGCAGCTGATCGGGGCGAAGGGCGCCTTGTTTGCGAGCTTCGACCATGCGCTTTTCAAATTCGAAGCGGGCCGGAATGTTGATGAGGAAGACGGCGGCGCTGGCGGCATCTTCCCAGGCGATTTGGAGCTGTTGGGCGGGTGTGGTTGCCTTTTGCATGAGGGCATCGCGCACCAAGGTTTCGGCGAAGATGCTGGCGGTTTCGGCGAGGGTCATGGAGTAGCGGCTTTCCATGGATGATAAGTCACGCATGACCCAGTTGTGCCAGGCGTGCCCTAGCTCGTGGGCAAGGGTAATGACATTTCCCATGGAGCCTTCGTAGGTAAGAAAGATTCGTGGTTCGCGAGGACTTGCAAACCGAGTGCAGTATGCGCCTGTAGCTCGATTGGGAGTGGGTTTACCATCTATCCAACCTTTTTCTGCCATCATGATGGCAAAGTCTCCCATTTCTGGGGTGAGCCTGTTGAAGGCGTTTGCGATGAGTGCGATCGCTTCATCAAAGCTAATGTTGTCGCTTTCTCTGGTGAGTGCAGGCGCCGGCGCCATCAGATCCCATGGGTTCATTTTGGATTGGCCTATCGCTTGGGCCATGCCGTTTAGCGCCCGATGACCAATGCTGCGGTTTTGATAAGTGGTGTCTATGAGTGCGTCGAGGGTTTCTCTTTCAATGCGGCTTTGATGGCAGCTTTTGTCTAGATAGTGGAGTTGTTTGCGATGGCCTCTTTTCTTCGATTCTTCTAGTCGCCAGCCGTTGATAGCGTTGAGGCCTGCTGCGACGGATGATAGCTGCGTTGACCAAGCGTCGCGAATGCCGCTCCAGGCTGCCTGTCGGTATTGTGCGTCTGGGTGGCTGAGTAGGTTGGCTGCTTTGGCAAGCCCAATGGTGTCACCGTTTACTTCGCATTTGAGGGTACCTGCAAGTTCGGTGTAGAGGTTTCCCCAGGTGTGGAGGCCGTTGGTGGCTAGGGCGGTGATCAGCTGTTCTTCTGCGACGCTGAGCAGCTGGTCTTTTTGTTTGCGGTAGTGGTGGATGAGAAAGGCGATCTCTGTGAGGGCAGGATCTTTTAGCAGGGTTTCGATGAAGTCTTCGCTGGTGCGAATGAGAAAGACATTGAACGGGGTCATGACCTCTTCAAGGTCGGCGCCCAGCTTTTGGAGGATGGGTTTGTAGGTGTTGGCGCTGGGATTTTGGGTGTCGGTGCTGAGCGCTGAGTAGATGTAGGTACTGAGATTGCCGAGGCGGTCGAGGACGTCTTTGCGCTGCTGATGGATGTCACGGATTTTTTCGATTAGAGGTGCGTGTTCACGCTGGGGAAGCGTCTCGGCTGTTTCAACAAGGGTAGTGAATGGCTGACAGGCGTCGCTAATGGTGGCGATGTCTGCCTTGAGCCTTTCAATGGCGTTGGGAATCTGTGGGTCGCTAGTGCTGGAGAAGAAAGCGGTATTGTCCCAAGTTTGTTGGAGGGCTGTCTGCTCAGGGGTGGGGCTTTGGGGGTTGGAGAGCGTTGCTGTCATGGGTAGAGATGAGGTAGCGATAAGATGATGAAGGTTTTGGTGTGATAAGAAATGGAATGGCTGGGAAACGAGATGCCTAGAGACGGGATGGCTCAGAAACCGTAACAGCGGGAATTGTCTGTGAAGATATGAGGAGACAGGATAGTTACGGTGGAATGATTACGGTGTATTGTGAGTGCTTTTGGTCGCGGATATGAGTAGTTTGATTGGGAAAAGCCTGCAGCGGGGCAAATATAAGCTGGAAGCAGTGCTAGGCCGCGGCGGCTTTGGCCTGACCTTTCGGGCCCATCAGAACTATTTGGACAAGGTGGTGGTGATCAAGACGCTGAATGAATCGTTTTGGTCTGCGACTAACCTTAGCGATTTGCAGCGACAGTTTCAAGATGAGGCGAGGCGACTGGCGCTCTGCAGCCATCCCAATGTGGTGCGGGTGAGTGATTTTTTTGTTGAAGATCAGCTGCCGTATATGGTGATGGACTATATTCCGGGGCGATCGCTCTACGACATGGTGATACCGGAGGTAGGCCCTGCAAAACCCCTCAGTGAAGCTGAGGCGGTGGGCTACATTCAGCAGATTGGCAAGGCGCTACAGGCGGTGCACAGCAAGGGATTGTTGCATCGCGATGTGAAGCCTCAAAACATTATGATTCATCAGCTGACAGGGGAGGCGGTTCTGATTGATTTTGGGATTGCCCGGGAGCTGACTCAGAACCCAACAAAAACCCATACCAGCATTGTGTCGGAAGGGTATGCGCCGATTGAGCAGTATTTGCCGAAGGCGCAGCGCTCGGCTGCAACGGACATTTACGGCCTAGCGGCGACGCTGTACACCTTGCTAACTGGGGAGGTGCCGGTGGCGGCGGTGCTGCGCGATCGCACGCCTTTGCCACCGATTCGAGAGCGTAGACCGGATGTGAGTGAAGCGGTGGCACGGGCGATCGCCTACGGTTTGAATGTGGAACTCAAGGATCGGCCTCAGTCGGTCGGTCGCTGGCTATCGATGCTGACAGCATCACCGGGCACGTTTAAGCAAATCGATAACAGTAAGACTGCGGGAAGACTGCCGACGCCTTCAGAGATTCCCACGCGGGTCGTTGCACCGGGCTATCAATCTGGCTCTTGGCAACCCCCTGGGCCTGAGCAAAATAGAAACCGCGATGGCCTGACTGGGGGCCGAACGGTGGCGGTTCCGCTGCCTGCTGAGTACGCGGAGGGTGCCACGATTGCCCCGACACGCGGAGTCGCCGATAGCCCAGCGCTGCAGACCCCGAGACGATCTAGGGGGTGTGGCTGTGTGTCGACGCTGGCGGTGATAACGCTAGCGGTTGCAGGCATTGCTGTGGGGTCTGGATACTGGCTCTACAACCGATTTACAGGCCTCCCAGAAATCTCCCTGCCCACTGCGGAGCAGCCCGAGACTGAAAATACGGTGCCAGAAGAAATCCCGGAGGAGATCCCAGAGGCGGAAACAGAAGATACTGAACAAGGTGAAGATCCTGAGGCTGAATCGGATGAGGTGCCTGAACTGACGGTTCCGGATGCGACGGAACCGGAGGATACGCAGGCCAATGAGCCTGAAGAACAAACCGGTGATTCTGTTGGTGCGCGGCCACCTTTGCTGCTGGGCAGTCGGGGTAATCCGGCGACTGCGACGCCTGGCAACACAGGGGGCATGGTAGCCATTCCAGGGTTTGGTCCTGGGGAATCTGAAGACAAAATAAGAGGGCGACTGGGTGCGCCTACCCAAGAAGCTACAACGGGCAATTTCTATACGGCGGTGTATGACGTGGTGCCAAACCGGGTGAGCTTGGCCTATGTATACGACCGAGATTCTGTTGAAGTGCGGCAGTCGGAGGCGACGTTTTCACCGGCGACGGACCGGTTAGTGATGCGGACTGCGCTGCTTGGTATGTTGGACGGGCGCTCTACTCAGAGCATTGAGGCGGGGTTGGAAGCGGTGAGGACTGGGGAGCGCGATCGCTTTGACTTTGAGAGTAAGGGATTTGCTGGCTCGATTGAGCGCAACGATTATGGTCATATCCATATTTATGTACGGAAGTAAAGACCGCTTGTGCTGTGTTGACTACTGCTTTTTTGACTACTTTGGCTTCGAAAGCTGAAGGGGCAGCTCCATGATGAACTCTGTACCGATGCCAACACCGGAAAAGCAGGTAATTTTGCCGCTGTGTTTTTCGGTGATGATCTGGTGGCTAATGGCCAACCCCATCCCTGTTCCTTTACCGACTTCTTTAGTCGTGAAGAACGGATCGAAAACATGCGCTTGGACCTCCGGTGAAATGCCTGCGCCATTGTCTGCGATACTGACCGCGATTCCCTCTGCTCGCTTTTCGGTACGCACGGTGATCTTTGGGGGGTGCTGGCTGTCACTGGCTGCTAGAGCGTCAATACTATTTGCAATGACATGCATGAAGACCTGATTGATCTGCCCTGGATAGCATTCGATGTTGGGTAGCTGGTCGAAGTCTCTAATAATTTCGATTTGGGGACGTTCGGGCTGTGCCTTTAGACGATAGGCCATCATTGAGAGCGTACTTTCTATACCATCGTGGATGTCGACTATCTTGCAGTCTGATTCGTCCATCCGAGAGAAGTTACGAAGCGTTAGGACGATATTACGAATTCGTTCGGTCCCTACGGCCATTGACGTCAATATCTTGGGTAAATCTTCTTTGATAAAGTCAATCTCTAACGATTCAAGGCGAGATTGGGGGTTAGGATTCGATCCGGTCTGACAACTTTCGTAGAGGTGTATTCCTTCTAAAAGATCTTTGGTGTACCTGTTAACGTGCTGAAGGTTGCCATGAATAAAGCTGATCGGGTTATTAATTTCATGGGCAATGCCCGCCACCATTTGCCCTAAGCTAGACATTTTCTCGCTTTGCAATATTTGCGTCTGGGTTTTTTTGAGCATTGCGAGGGTGTCTTTTAACTCGGCAGATTGTTGCCGGTATCGGTTTTCTGACTTTTTTATTTCTTGAAAGTGTTGTAGAAGCAGCTGGTCAGCTCTGTACACAAAGATGACCAGGATGCCGTAGAGCAGCACTAGAATAAGAAGGCTGCCGAGCATTATGCTTTTCTGACTATTTTGAATGCGAGACGTTGCCGTGGTGACATCGGCATAGACCTCGAAGACGCCGACGATTTCACCGTTTTGTACGGTTGAGCGAATGGGAATGTAGCTCGAAAGGAAATCTCTATCTTCTAGGGTTGTCTGTATCGCTTTGAAGGTGTCTCTGTGTCCGAGCTGACTGATGACGTTTCCAGATACTGCAGCTTTGAATCCGTCTGATTGGCTTTTGTCATCGCCGATTTGTGAAGGATCTGTCGAAAAAACTGTGCGCCCTTGCAAATCAAAAACTTTGATTTTGGCAACCTTCGACCCCTCTAGCTGTTTATTGATATCTCTTTTGAGTCTGCCAAGTGTAGAGGAATTTTGTAGGGCTACTTTACTGAGGTCGTGGGTTGAGGAAAGAAAATGTCCATATTCTGGCCAAACAGTATTCGAAAAAACTTGAGTCAGGGTAACGTTGCTTTCTTCTGTAGTGGCTACTAGGTCTCGCAGCGCTTGGCGACGATAAAAGGAGGATAGGAGCCCAGTTGTGATTGCAAACCCAGTCAGACTGATGATCGAAAAGTTTCGCAAGAGCTTAAACCGGTTTTTAGAACTGGTGTTTTTGACCCGGAGAAAGCTTTGGAGTTGTCTCAGCATAGGACTGTATTTTGTGCGAGGTTTGAGCTGATAACTTAGATTTCCCAAGCATGTCCGCTAAATCTTTGCGTAGACGGATCGTATCTAGTTTTAAGGAAGGATTTTTCCCAGTTTTTCTCTATTTTGATGAATTACTTTATAGGGCTATCTCAATACTGACTCTATGGCTTCTCATATAGATGGTTCATGGCCTCCTTATGTAGGGGGGGAGTGCGATCGCTGTGGTCTGAAAGAAGGCCAATGGGCACACTGGACGCGTAAGAGGAACTTGATAAGTTGTGTCAATTTTCCTGCCCAATCTCATTGAAGATTTGCTTACTTGTCTATGACTACTGAACAGCTCACAGAAGATGGCGCAGTCAACTACTCTTCGCCCATAGATAAAAAGGGAAAAGGGTTTCTGGCACAGTTTAAGGTGAGCCAGCGTATTACGTTTGGGTTTGCCTTTACCCTGGGTTTGGCATTCGCTGGCACTGCAGCAGGCATCTTGATCGGAAACGCGCATCAAAAGGAAGCGCTAGAGACGGAGCATCATGTGCTGGAGGAAGTGAGATTGCTCTCTCAGCTACAGGCGGGTGTCTTGCAGGCTAGAACTCACCAGCAGCAGCTCATTCCACTTGTTGAATCTCCAGAAGACTTTTGGGATGAGTATAGTCACATTGTGGAGCATGCTAAGACAGTCGAGAGCGTTTGGAAAGACCTCATCGAATTTGTAGAATCTTCTGCGCATGGGCATGCCTCTGCAGAAGCCTCTGAAGTCTATGAATTGTTAGAAACTTACAATAGGACCTATGCAATCTATTTTGAAGAATTGGCTGGGTTGGTTGAGTCGGTCAATCCTAAGGCTGACTTTAGGTCTGGGCAAGTGGCTGATGCGCAACGCCGACTGATGGCGTTTACAAATAGCGACTTGGCGATCAAGTTTGATGGCATCTCTGATGATCTTTCTGGAATTATCAAAGAGTCGAATGATGAGCTGCTGCTAGCGCTTCAGGCTGCTCAAGCGGCTCAACAGCTTCGCAACCGGCTGATTTTGATGAGCATGCTGTTGTCTTCGGGAGTTGTGATATTGCTGGCGCTGTCGATTGTGCGCTCAATTAACAATCCGCTGAGTAAGCTAGAGAAGACGGCGCTGCAGATTTCTCAGAGCGATCGCTTTGACCTGCGCGCTGAAGTCTCTAGTGACGATGAGGTTGGGACGGTTGCTGCTGCATTTAATGAATTGCTGCACCGGGTTGAAAGCCTGATTGAAGAGCAGACGCTGCGCAGCCAAGAATTGGAGCGGGTGAATCGTAGACTGGTGTCGACTCAGTCGCAGATGATTGCTCAAGAAAAGCTGGCGTCACTGGGTTCGCTGACGGCGGGCATTGCTCACGAAATCAAAAATCCGCTGAACTTCGTGACTAATTTTTCTGAGATTGCGGCTGATTTGGCTGAGGATTTGGTGGATGCGATCGCTTCGCATAGAGAGCAGCTTGATCCTGCGTTTTGCTTGGAGATGACTGAAACGATAGATCACCTAAAAACGCTGACCGAGAAGATTTATCACCATGGAAAACGAGCCGATGGCATTGTTGCTGATATGCTGCAGCATTCTCGCGATGGGAAGAGCGAGTGGGCAGAAGCCGATATTAATGAACTGGTGAAAAAAGCGGTCAATTTGGCCTATCACGGTATGCGGGCCAAGCATTCAGATTTCAACCTGTCGTTTGATAGTGACTATGAGGATGGACTTGGCAAGATTCGAGTGTCGGCCAAAGATCTTAGCCGGGTGTTTCTCAACATTGCTAGCAACGCCTGCTACGCGGTCTATCAGCGGCAGCTAGCAGAAGGGTCAAGCTTTGCGCCGCTGCTCAAGATTCGCACCCGGCGACAGGATGGCCAGGTCGTGGTGCACATTCGAGACAATGGCACGGGCATGCCAGCAGAGGTGAAGCATAAGGTGTTTGAGCAATTTTTTACGACGAAGCCTACGGGTGAAGGGACGGGGCTAGGGCTGTCGCTGAGCTACAACATTGTGGTGGAGCAGCACCAGGGGACGATGGCGGTTGAGTCGGAAGCGGGCGTTTACACCGATTTTGTGGTTACTTTGCCTGCTTAGCATTGGGTTTGCAGCGTGGGGTTGCAGCGGGGTTTGCAGCGCGGACGTGTGGCGCGGGTATTTTTTTGAAAAGATAGACAGGGTACAGACTATGACACAGCCTATTCATATTCTTGTTGTTGACGATGAGCCCGATGTGGAGCTGATGTTTCGGCATAAGTTTCGAAAAGAGATTAGAGCGAATAGAATCGCGTTTCACTTCTCGCTGTGTGCGGCGGATGCGCTGGCCTATTTGGAGTCGCCGACCCACAGGGCAGAGGCGACTTTGATCCTGTCGGATATCAACATGCCGGGGATGAATGGATTGGAGCTGCTGCGAGTGATTAAGGAGCGGTATGCCAACTTGCCGGTGATGATGGTGACTGCCTACGGAGATGAGGCTAGTCAAGAAACGGCTAAAAAATATGGGGCGAGTGGTTTTATCAATAAACCGGTTGATTTTGCTCGGCTGAAGGCGGATATTTTCGATTTGATTGACGGCGCGGTGGCGTTCGTCTCCTGAACGGGTCGCCATTAATTTACACCTGTTTGACGGGGATTTTTGACGGGGATTATAGCTAAGTAAGGTATCGCTGGGAAGGCAGAAGAAGACTCATGACTCACCATATTCTCGTTGTCGACGATGAGCCTGATGTCGAGATGTTGATCATGCTGAAGTTTCGCCGTGAGATCGCACAGGGAGACTATGTATTTTCTTTTGCAAGCAATGGTGCGGACGCTTACGAGAAAGTGAAAGCCTCTTCCGATATTGATGTGGTGCTTACCGATATTAATATGCCTGAGATGGATGGCTTGACGCTTTTAGCTAAGCTCAATGCTTTGGACTATCCCCCTAAAACGGTGATGGTGTCTGCCTATGGCGATATGAAGAATATTCGGGCGGCTATGAACAAGGGGGCTTTTGACTTTGTGACTAAGCCGATTAACTCGGAGGATTTGCTGATTACCTTGACGCGATCGCTTAAGGCAACCGAGCAGGAGAGGGGCAACCGAACTCGGCTGAAGCAGGCTCAGCTGCAGCTTGTGCAAAGTGAAAAGATGTCTTCTCTCGGACAGATGTTGGCCGGGGTTGCCCACGAAATTAATAACCCGGTTAACTATGTGTATGGCAACTTAAAACCTGCTAGAGACTATGTTGAAGAGCTGACAGAGCTAATTGAGCTGTACCAGCAGCACTACCCTAGGCCAGCGCCAGAAATTCAAAACTACATTGAAGAGGTTGACCTCGATTTTTTGCAGGAGGATTTGGCTAAGCTGTTGGACTCTTTGGAGATGGGGGCGACCCGCATTCGAGAACTGGTGCTTTCTCTGCGAAATTTTTCTCGGCTTGATGACTCTGAAAAGAAAGCGGTCGATATCCACGTGGGAATTGAGAGTACGCTGGTTATTTTAAACGGTCGGCTAAAGGGGACGGCTGAAACGTCGAAGATAAACGTAATCCGCGACTATGGCACGCTGCCTCTGGTGCCCTGCCATTCGAGCCAGCTCAATCAGGTGATTATGAATATTGTTGGCAATGCGATTGATGCTTTTGAAGAATGCGCTGGGGAGGGGTCTACGCCGCAGGCTGCGGCGCCGCTAGCTGGTGAAGCGCTGTCGAAGACGATCAAAATTTCGACTGAGGTGAGGGAGGGCTGGGCGCGTATTGTGATCGCAGACAATGGCCCTGGTATGGAGCAGGAAACGATTGACAAGCTATTTGACCCCTTTTTTACGACGAAGCCGATGGGAAAGGGGACGGGACTTGGCTTGGCGATAAGTCAACAAATCATTACAGAAAAGCATGGCGGACGACTGTCTTGCCAGTCGACGCCGGGCATGGGTAGTGAGTTTGTCATTGCGCTGCCGCTTTGAGTGATTGGCTGTTGTGATTGGCTGTTTCAATTGAGCTGTTGCAAGATAGGAGATTATAACTCTACGAGAAGATTCTCCGGTGGACATTTGCCATATACACTTGAATGGCCTGTTCACAAGGGATTTGCATTTTTCCATGACTACGGTTCAACAGTCGACCCAGCAGTGGCACACGCTCGGTATTGAAGAGGCCTTAGATGCGCTGGATAGTGACGGTGAGGTGGGGCTTTCTGACTCGGTTGCGCAGCAGCGACTAGCGGACTATGGGGCCAATGAGCTAGTGGAAACCGGCGGGCGATCGCGCTGGCAGATTTTGCTCGATCAGTTTGCGGATGTGATGCTGCTAATGCTGATTGCGGTGGCAGTGGTATCGGCGGTTTTGGACTTGCGGGCTGGGGCGTTTCCCAAAGATGCGATCGCTATTATGACGATTGTTGTGATCAATGCGGTGCTGGGCTACTTGCAGGAGAGTAAGGCTGAGCAGGCCCTCGCTGCGCTCAAAAGCCTCTCCGCTCCAGATGTGCGGGTGTTGCGAAAGGGTGAGCGCCAACAGATCTCTGCCAAAGAACTGGTGCCGGGCGATATTTTGCTGTTGGAGACGGGCGATCAGGTAGCTGCCGATGGGCGCTTGCTGGAGACGGCAACGCTGCAGGTGAGGGAATCGGCGCTAACCGGGGAAGCGACTGCGGTGGGCAAGCAGGCCCAGGTGACGCTCTCTCCAGAGGTGGGGCTGGCTGACCAAAAGAATTTGGCCTTTCAGGGGACGGAGGTGGTGCACGGGCGCGGCAAACTGCTGGTCACGCGGACGGGGATGGCGACTGAGCTGGGGCGAATTGCCACGATGATCCAGTCTGTGTCGGCATTGGCGACGCCGCTGCAGCAGCGGCTAAAGCAGCTGGGCAACGTGCTGGTGGCTGGTTCGCTGACGCTGGTAGCGCTGGTGGTGGTGGGCGGTACGCTGGCGATGGGCTGGCCGGCGTTTGAAGAATTGCTGACGGTGTCGCTGAGCATGGCGGTGGCGGTGGTGCCAGAAGGGCTGCCAGCGGTGATTACGGTGACGCTGGCTTTGGGAACGCAGCGCATGGTGAAGCGGCAGGCGCTGATTCGGCGGCTACCGGCAGTGGAGACGCTAGGGTCAGTGACGACTATCTGCTCGGATAAGACGGGGACGCTGACGCAGAACAAGATGGTGGTGCAGTCTGCTCACGTGCCGGGGCTGCCTTTTGAGAGTGACTTTGAGATTACGGGGGAGGGCTACGCGCCGGAAGGGCAGTTTCGCCTGGGAGAGAAGGTGATTGCTCCGCTGGAGAAGCCGACGCTGGCGCTGCTGCTGCTAAACGGCGCGCTGTGTAATGATGCGGCGCTGCAGCTAGAGCCTGCTACCGACGAGCCGGGCGGTGACCCGCAGTGGGCGATTGTCGGTGACCCGACGGAGGGGGCGCTGGTGACGCTGGCGGCAAAGGCCGGACTGGAGAAGAAAACGCTGGACTATGAATTTCCTCGGCTGCACGAGTTTCCGTTTTCTTCTGAGCGCAAGCGGATGAGTGTGATTGTCGCGGTGCCTAAGACCAATCGATTGGGGATTGAGGCGGCGGCTGTGGTGCTGGCGAAGGGGTCGGCGGAGCTGCTGCTAGAGAAGTGCGATCGCATTGGTAGAGGAGCCCGAAAATTAACGGCGGAAGACCGGCAGAGCGTCTTGCACAAGGCGGAGACGCTATCTGCCGACGGGAAACGCGTGCTGGGGTTTGCCTATCGCGGTTTTGACAGCGCGCTAGCTGACGGGTCTGCTCACCCGTCGACCGATCACCTAACGGAAGAAGAGGTCGAGCAGACCCTGATTTGGCTGGGTCTAGTGGCGATGATCGATGCTCCTCGCCCAGAGGTTCGAGAGGCTGTCAGCCAGTGTAGACGGGCGGGTATTCGGGCGGTGATGATCACCGGGGACCATCCGCTAACGGCGAAGGCGCTGGCCCAAGACTTGGGAATGATTGCCGGGGACCAGACGGCGGTCTTTTCGGGCCAGCAAATAGCGGCGATGAGTCAGGATGAACTGGAGGCGGCGGTTCGCTCTGTGAGTGTGTATGCGCGGGTGTCTCCGGAGCACAAGCTGCGAATCGTGCAGGCGCTGCAGGCTCAGCATCAGGTCGTGGCGATGACCGGTGACGGGGTCAACGATGCCCCGGCGCTGAAGCAGGCAGATATTGGCATTGCCATGGGGATTACGGGCACTGACGTGAGCAAAGAAGCGAGCGATATGGTGCTGCTAGATGACAACTTTGCCTCGATTGTGTCGGCGGCGGAAGAGGGCCGGGTGGTGTACGGCAACATTCGCAAGTTTGTGAAGTATATTTTGGGCTCGAACATTGGCGAAGTGATTACGATTGCGCTGTCGCCGCTGCTGCTGCCCATTGTGGCGGTGCCGCTGACGCCGCTGCAGATTTTGTGGATGAATTTGGTGACGGATGGCTTTCCGGCGCTGGCGCTGGCGGTGGAGCCATCTGAGCCAAACTTGATGGACCGCCCGCCCCATGACCCCAAGGAGAGCATTTTTGCCCGGGGGTTGGGCTGGTACATGCTGCGGGTGGGGATTGTCTTTTCGATTTTAGCGATCGCGCTGATGCTGTGGGCCTATAGCTACACCCATAGCCCGGAGGTGGATGGCAATCCTGATCGCTGGAAAACGATGGTCTTTACGATGCTGTGTCTGTCGCAGATGGGACATGCCATCTCTGTGCGCTCGGACTGGCGGCTGGCGGCTGAAATGTCTCAGTTTTCCAACCCGTACGTGCTGCTTGCCGTGGCGGCTACGACCCTACTGCAGCTGATGCTGATTTATCTGGCGCCGCTGCGTAACTTTTTTGGCACCCATGCGCTCTCTCTGACTGAGCTGATGGTGTGTGTAGGCTTTAGTAGTTTGCTGTTTGTGTGGGTTGAGCTGGAAAAATGCTTTTTGCGCGGTCGGCGCAGGGGCTAGCTGTTCATTTGTCGCTGCCTGTTAGGGGTATGCTGAGCCATTTGCGAAAGCGATTGGGACTGGGCCGCATAAGCCAAAGTGAAATCACTGATAAACGACAGTGGAAGGTGTATAGTGTGCTGTCATGAAAGTTAGGGCATCTACAGAAATTAGTATCTACCGGGTTAGCACTTTTCGTATGAACGGTATCTCTTATCGGGCTACTGCAGACATGACCCAAATCGTTCCTCCTGTGCTGGCTAGCAGTTCGACGCGCTCATGTTTTAGATTTGCGGTCTGATATGTGTTGACGGCAGCTGAACTTCGACTATCTGTTCAGTAGATTACTGGCTAGATTATGGCTGTTCCTCTAGTTTCTAGAAAGTGGTTTGTTGCCGTTGGATTGCGCAATTTACTGCTGATCTTTTTCACGTTTGTAGCACTTATTCCCATCCTCTTTTTAGACGGTTGGATATACAGCACCGCTAAAGATGCACAGATTATGGCGGTGCAGGAAAAGCATGTGCTGCTCGCTGAAAATGTCAGCCGTTCGCTATCGATGTACACCGCAGACCTGAAGGCGGTGTTTATTGCGAAGTCGGAGGCTGCTCCCGAACCGCTTTCTGGAGAATTAGAATCGCTGCTGCGCTCTGTAAATATTCAGATGCTCGCGCTCGTGGATGTGAGCAGTGAGTCCGAGGCGGTGCTCTACTGCTCGGGGGATAAGACCTTTCTCCCGGAAGCGGGCATCGAAGCGCTGCTAACGGAGAGGCGGCGAGCATTTGCCCAGCCCAATAAGGTGGTGATTAGTCCGGTAATTATGAACGCGCGGCAGCTGCCGACGCTGTACATGATGCGGATAACGCGCAGCGGCTATCTGGCGGTGGCGGCGGTGAATACGGCCTATTTCCGTCAGGTGCAAAGGGGCATTGTGTTTGGCGCGAAGGGACATGCGGCAATTGTTGACCAGACAGGGCAAGCGATCGCCCATCCTTCGCGAGCGTGGGAAGAGACGGCTTTCGATATGAGCCAGCTCAAGCCTGTGGCCATGATGAAGGTTCAGGAGAAGGGCTTTGCCGAATTTTATTCTCCGGCTATGCAGGCTGAGATGATTGCGGGGTTCGCCATTGTGCCTGAGACAGGCTGGGGGGTGATGATTCCGCAGCCCTACAGTGAAATTCAGGCGCGGGTGCGGCAGACCAGAAGCGTGGCGCTGGGAATGTCGCTCTTGGGGCTGTTGCTGGCTGGGGTGGTTAGCTGGCGGCTGACGGCCTACATTTTGGGGCCGATTCAGGCGGTGACGGTGGCGGCGAGGGCGCTGGCGTCGGGCCACAGAATCGATGAGCTTAAAATTAAGCGTCATATGGTGCCGAAGGAGGTGTATTACTTGCTGCGCACATTTGACCTGATGGCGGAGGAGGTGCTGTTGGTACGGGCGACGCTGGAGCAGCGGGTGGCGGAGAGGACTCAGGCGCTGGTGAAGGAGGTGGAGAGACGTAAGCAGCTGGAGCGACAGCTGATCGAACAGGCGACTCACGATATGCTGACGGGCTTGCCCAATCGTCGACTGCTGGCGGATCGGCTGCAGTCTGTGCTGGCCATGGCTAAGCGGTCTGGGAGTGCGATCGCTGTTTTCTTTCTGGACCTAGATGGATTTAAGCAGGTGAACGATACCTACGGCCACCACGTGGGCGATGAGCTACTGATTGCGGTAGCGGCCCGGCTGCAGGCAAATTTGCGGCAGGGCGATAGTATTTTCCGGCTAGGCGGCGATGAGTTTGTTATTTTGGCGGAGCAGATTGGCCTGTCCGGACCTGTCGCATCTGGGAACGCAACGTCTGGAGCCTTGACCTCTGAAGCGATGACAGCTGCACCTAGAACAACAGAAGCTCAGGTTGTAACAGGTAGCGCCTCTGAGAGGGCGGCCGAGGCGGTACAAGCGGCAAGCCATCTCTCGAAGAAGCTACTCGACACGTTGCGACAGCCATTTGACATTCAAGGCCGGGAGATTTGTATTGGCGGCAGTATCGGAATAAAGATTAGCGGTGTTTACTGCGATGAAACGCCGGATGAGGTTATGGCCTCAGCGGATGATGCTATGTACAAAGCGAAGGAATCAGGCAACTGCGCCATTATCGACGAGGGTTGTTTGGTGAGTGCCTAATGCTCTACAAAGAGAGACCATGGCCAAAAAACGCATGAAAATGCGCACAAAATGCAAATTGCACAGCAATTGCACAAAAGCATCTGCCCATTGCCACACAACATGTACGACAACATTTGCAAACTACTGGTAGAACAATTTCCCACTGACTTTGCGGCCTGGCTGCTAGGTGAGCCTATCCCATTGGTCGAACTTAGCCCTACCGAACTTTCCCTCGAACCTATCAGGGCAGACTCCCTATTACTGCAGTCGGATAGCACCATCCTCCACCTAGAGTTTCAGACCCGCCCCGACGCTAATATTCCTTTTCGCATGTTGGACTACTGCCTGCGAATCTATCGTCGCTTCCCCAATCGGCAGCTGAGTCAAATCGTTATCTATCTCAAACCGAGCCAATCTTCTGAGGTCTTTCTCAATACCTTTGAGCTACCTCGTACCCGCCACGAGTTCGACGTTATCCGGCTGTGGGAACAGCCACTCTCTGCCTTCTTTTCTAGCCCTGGATTGTTGCCACTTGCGGTGCTGGCAGATGTTCAGGACAGCGCCAACGTGCTAAGAGAAGTGGCCGCTAAGATTGAGCAGGTCGAGAATATTGATGTTCAGAAAAACCTTACCGCTTCTACAGATATTCTAGCTGGGCTAATATTAGAGAAAGCGATTATCAGGCAAATCCTGAGAACAGAGCTTATGCAAGATTCGGTAACTTACCAAGCCATTATAGAAGAAGGTCGCCAGAAGGGGCACCAGGAAGGTCGCCAGGAAGGCCGTCAAGAAGGCCGCCAAGAAGGTGCGCATTTGATTGTGCTTCAGATGCTATCGCTTAAGCTAGGAGACCTACCTGAGGAACTATCTAGCAAGGTCAAACGGCTTCCGGTTTCAGAGATACCTGCCTTAGGGCTAGCACTCAATGACTTTGAGACATTCGATGATTTGGGCCAGTGGATAGCCTCTCGGACGATGAATGAGGCCTAGTGTGTAAGGGGGCCTTGTGGTACATAGTGTGTTTCAGGGTTTTATGGAAAGGTCTGACTGGTAGCTTCAAGACGCCAATCAGACCTTTTGGTTAAAAATTTTCCCTTTGTTCTAGCCCTTTTGTAGAGCGGCTTCGCCTCGGCGATAGAGCTCTTGGGCGTAGTCTGTCCAGGTACCCTGTCCCCAATAGCGGAAACAGCTGGTTTCTACTAGCAGCAGGTATAGGAGTGCCTCCTGATAGTCTTCGCGTTGAGTAACGCTGGGGTCAGCCTGCACAAGGCGGTCGTACTTTTGGTGGAAGTTTGCGCTGAGCTGGTTCATGGGCCCAAGCACATTTTCGTAGCCGTTGACCCAGCTGAGATCATTGGTCCAAGAAGCGCCGTCCATGTGGAACTGATGGTCTGTGGCCTGGAGCTCCTCAATGGCCTGTGATACGGCTTCGAGGGTTGCGCTGGTAGGGTCGACCTTTTGCCAAATCTTGTGCTGACTCACGGCTTGGCACTTAGGGTAGTCGTCTGGGTTGACGCCAGCAGCTTCAATCATTTCGATATACTCGGTGCCATTTAGGCCAACGACGCCTTCTACGCTACGGCCATTGTCTTTGATGCCACTCCAAAACGGCACAAAGTCCCGGCCATACTCATTCATCATGACGCCGCCGTTTTCACCGTCGGCGATTTGGGAGACGCAGCAGGGGACGGATACACCACCGATGTCTTGGCGGCCGCGGCCAATTGCTTCGTGGTAAGGCTGCATCTGAGCAACGAGCTTGGTGTCGGAGCCCTGGGTTTTGATCAGCGCAGTGATGCTGACGGTTTCGCCCCGGGAGTTGCGAGCGACGAGCTTGTTTGGAATGTATTTGTCGTCGTGGTGGAGGTGGGTGCCGTCGAGGCGCTCTACGGAGTCTTCTTGGACAAGCAGCCAGCGGTAGCCGCAGTCCTTGAGGGCTTTGATGTATTCAAACAGGGTGTCGGGGTTGTTTGGTAGGTGCATCTCGGGAGGGGAGAAGCCCTTTACCCGCTTGAGTGCGTCGTAGCCAAACATCGCGGCAAAGTGATGCTGCCATGCCTGGATATGCAGTTTGATATCGGGAATGGGTGTGGAAGGCACGACGGCATGGCTCCACATGGTACCCATCCACTCAACATACGGCTGGTACTGGGGTTCGCACAGACGCTTGAGGTCATTGATGATGTCTTCACGGCCCATTTGGCGGAAAGCCCAGAAAAGGTTGCCGGAGTAGTCGAGCATGATGCGAGGATTTTCGCCTTTGGAGACGAGCTCGGGAATCCACTCGCCCATGCGCTTGTAGCACCAGGCAAAAACAGAGGCGTTGTGGTTGTCACCATCGCCCTGGTTTTCGAACATGTGCTGCAGGTTGCTAATGGGGTTGCCGTCTGTACCAGCGGGGATGGTGGGCTGGTGCATGTGAAGGGCGCAGGCAAACCCAGCGGTAACTTTATTGATGTCTAGGTTGGTGCGTGGGAGGAAGACTAGATCGCTGTGGTTTGTGACGGCGGTAATCGTGTCTTCCCAGCCGCAGAGATTGGGGAGTCCCGAACGCATGTCAGTCAAGTTCGGATGCTGTGGGTTTGGGGACTTGGTTGGTGCGCTTGCGATCATATTTGGACAGTTCCTGTGGTAGCACGAGATCTGTCAGATAATAGTGCAATTTCCTTCGATGGGAGCTAAAGCTGTAATAAGTCTGTGATAAGTAACATGACGAGGAATTGCGGTTTTTTTCAAATGAAAGCATTGACAAATCCCCAGCCTTTACCGGGTCGAAATTCTGCCGCATTTCTGCTTGAATAAACTTATAAACATAAATTTTCTTTACAATTAGCCCGGGGATGCCTATGTATATCGTGCAAATTGCCTCTGAGTGTGCGCCTGTGATTAAGGCGGGGGGGCTGGGTGATGTGGTCTACGGTTTGAGCCGAGAAATAGACAGCCGGGGCCACTGCGTGGAGCTGGTGCTACCCAAGTACGATTGCATGCGCTACGACCACGTCTGGGGGATGCACCGGGCGTATAACGATTTGTATGTGCCTTGGTACGATGGCGCGGTTCACTGTTCGGTTGACTGTGGCTGGGTGCACGGGCAGCTGTGCTTTTTTATTGAGCCGCATTCTGGCGATAATTTTTTCAATCGTGGGCGGTACTACGGTGAGCTAGATGACCATTTTCGGTTTGCGTTTTTTAGCAAGGCGGCGCTGGAGTTTTTGTTGAAAAGTGGCAAGCGGCCGGATGTGATTCACTGCCACGACTGGCAGACAGGGTTGGTACCGGTGATGCTATACGAGATGTATGCGCATCACGGCATGCCAAATCAGCGTGTGTGCTATACCATTCACAACTTTAAGCACCAGGGAGTATGGGGCGCTGAGCTAATGTGGGCAACGGGCCTAAACCGGGATGCTTATTACGAGAGTATTGAGCGGATGGGTGACAACCACAACCCCGGTGCGATCAACATTATGAAGGGCGGTATTGTGTATTCAAACTACGTGAATACGGTGTCGCCACACCATGCTTGGGAGGCGCGTTTTAGCGATATTGGCTGTGGGCTACAGCCGACGCTGGAGATTCACCAAAATAAATTCGGCGGCATTCTAAACGGTATCACCTACAACATTTGGAATCCGGAAGTGGATACGCACATTCCGGCGAACTATGCGATTGGGGATTTTGAAAATAAGCAGCTGAATAAGAAGGCGCTACGGGAGCGGCTGCTGTTGGCAGCAAATGATAAGCCAATCGTGGCGTTTATTGGCCGGTTGGACCAGCAGAAGGGGGTGCATCAGGTGCATCACGGACTGTATTACTCGCTGGCAAACGATGCGCAGTTTGTGCTGCTAGGGTCTGCCTCTGAGCCAGGGATTAACGATTGGTTCTGGCATGAGAAGCAGCATCTCAATGAGAATCCTGATTGCCATTTGGAGATTGGCTTTGATGAGGAGCTGGCTCATCTAATCTATGCGGCGGCGGATATTATGATTGTGCCGAGTAACTATGAGCCTTGCGGGCTGACGCAAATTATTAGCCTGAAGTATGGCACGGTGCCTGTCGTGCGCGGTGTGGGCGGTTTGGTGAATACAATTTTTGACTGGGATTATGATGAGTCCCATAGCCGGGAGGAGCGCAACGGCTTTGTGTTTTATGAGAATGATAGCTACGCGCTGGAATCGGCGCTGGGCCGGGCTTTGAATCTTTATCACAAGGAGCCTGAGCTATTTGTGAAGCTGGCGAAGCAGGGAATGCGCTGTGACTATTCTTGGAAGCAGCCGGGTGACCAGTACGAAGGGGTTTACAACCATATTCGGGCGCAGTAAATCGTTTGTGATCTGATTGCATCACCTAACTGCTGCGTGTTGAGCAAAGAATCTCTATTCGAACCAGAAGATGGAGGGCTTAAGTGATGAGCTATCCGTGGTTTCGGGTGATGGAAGGGAGTTGCTGGGTGTTGTATCGGGGGTTGAGATATTTGTGCTGCTTGGCCAACGTAGATTTGAAAAGGTGAGCAGCATGAGTCCGCCTGTGAGTATGCCTAAGCCAAAAGCCCATCCGTGGGAAGGGCCGACGGTGCAGAGCAAGTGACGGTTGCCGTTGTAGATGTGGATAGACCAGCCTTCTTGGGCTGGTATCGTTCTCTCTTGTAGATCGTTCATTAGAGGTTGTTTTCTTTTGTGTGGGGATGGGCGCTGTCGACGCAGTCGCTCTTTTATCATGTCTGAAGTTTCTAGCTGGCAACAAGGCTCAGCGATATGAATCACAAATTGTGAGAATAAGCTGCTTGTATCATTAGTGATCTTTTGCAAGTACTGTTTGGAGAGGCTTACGGTGATGATTTGGTTTGATGCAAATAAAAGATAGAGAGATCCTGTAGAAGATAAATTTGAAATGAGAGAGAAGGCGTTCAAAGAGAAATTTCTATGGTTATCTATTGGACCTTTTCATCGACTTCATTTGGCTCTTCTTCTTCTTTAAAATTTTCTGGGATTTGTGCAGCAGAATTCTTCTGATTTTTAGGCTTTTGTCTGTGTGCTGAATTTTGACCCGCTTGCGAGTAGCTGCCGGGCATCTTCTTCGTAAGGAAGCTGAACCCCTTTCCAGGCTGTCTCATTCTTCCAAATCCACTTTTGCCCGTTGGTTAAAACGATCTTGGCGGCAATCTGGTCGTAGTTTGGGATATTTAGGGTTTCTGAGCGCCCTCGTTCCCAGAGGGTTCGATATTTTGTCAGGTGATTCATATCCATGATGAGCCTTAGGGTTGCAGCGCCGACTGCGCCAAAGTTGTGGGCGTCGAACCCTGAGAAGATGCCGTCTGTGTGGAGAAAGATGGCGTCTTGGCCTGCGCCTGCGGGTGCGCCTGCGTGGACGCCGAGTTGACTGGTGAGGGGGTCGGTGCCGCCTTCTGAGCGATCGCTCTGCGCTGAGAAATGAATATAGGCAGGACCATCGGGCCAGGTTCGAATGGCGTTGCCAATGGTTAATACAGTGAGGTGATCGCGCAGAAAGCGCTCGACTTCGGCTTTGTCGCTTTCGCCGCGTTGCTGCACCGTCGCTGCGATGTAGTCGTGCAGGGCCTGACATATCTCTGTGGATGCCCGGCTGTAGGCAAGACAAACCATGGGTTGCTGTGCGGTCTCGTTGGCTTTCAGTAGGCGAACCATGTGCTCTCGAAAGAGCGGACGGGCAAAACCGTATTGAGAGAGAATGGATTCGATGCGATCGCGCTGACGTGGACCAAAGATGGCTTGTGAGTTTTCAAACCTGGGCATGATGCCTGCGGCGTCGAGCTGCGATCGCTGACTTTCTAAAAATGACTGCGCTTCGCTGTTTATCGGCACCACAGCTTCGCCCTGATCCATATCTGTCCCGAGGTGCATTTGGGCCATTTGCATGCCTAAAACCGGCTGGTACTGTTCTCTTAGCCGCTGCGGTGTCGTCGTCTCTTGTTCCCAACCAGGCTTCACTTTGTGTAGCGTGTTGAGCCCTGGCATGAAGAGAATCCACTCGCCGTTGTCGTAGTCTCCAAAATTTAAGTTGTTTTTGATAAACCGCATCGGGTCAGGCTGCGCCATGACTTTATCGAAAGCTGCTGCTGCTCCGTTGCCATGAGGAATGGAAAAGTGTCCGCAGTAACCTTCGTCATAGTTTGTCGTAAAAGCCATGTCCGCTAGTGCTGGTATCTGAACCTCTGCGGGCTGGAACGCCACATCATCCGGGAGGTTTCCGCCAAACAGCGTCTGTACCTTTTGGAGGGTAGATAAGTTGCTTTCAATCAGGGCGGCACTGAGCAAAGATGTTATCTCTGCAACGTCTGTATTGCCACCGCCAGCAGGCATGGCTACGGTTCGAAAGCGTGTTTGTCCATTCATAGAGCACTTGTGAGAGAAGCGATTTTGAGGAAAGTAATTTGGGAGGAGAGTGATTTAGAAGGGGCGTGATTTTGAGGAAATCGACTACACCGTAATTAAGGTCATCTGGTTTAACGAGAGGCTTCCCTGGTAAAGGATGTGGGGAATACGATGAAAAAGTAGAGGCGCTTTGCCTGCCTGCTTGCTCTCTTGGTAATAGGTGAGTGTCGCTTTGGGGAGCTCTTTGAATCCTTTGAGGGCTTCGAGATTGAAGGATGTAAAGTCGTTGGCCATTTTTCTGAAGTCAACAAAGCGTTTGGCAGGGTAGAGATAAATGGCCGCGTTATGTTGATTTAACCCTGCAGTGATGGGGTCTACAGCGAACCATTGCATTGCCTTGGGTTCAAATCCGGCTGCGGTCAGCCCTGCTTTTATTTGGGCGGGGTGTACCGGTGAAAAATGCAGAACATCATTCCAAAGGCAGCCTAGGGGTGGGACGATTTGCCTGGTTAGCAGTTCTCTACCGGCGTACTTTTTAACCTGGCTTGCGTAGCGTTTAGGCAGCTTTGTTTTTAAGACATTGAGCGGGTATAGGATAGATCCTGTAAAACTTTGAGGAACGCGGTGATAGAGATAGGTCACTGTAGTTTTTGTCTCCTTCTATCATTGCGAGCCAGATTATTATCTGGTCAAGCTATTGGCGGAAATGATTCTAGAGCGCTGATTAGCCTGGCCAAAAAGTGTTTGCCGAAGAGCGCAGATAGGAGACCGCTTACTAAAACAACTGCAACGGAAGCAAGAACATTCCATCTCTGTAGGTCTGGCATTGATATCGCTAGGGGAATCCAAGCAAGGACTAACCCTAGTGCGGCACCTAGAAAAAACTGGTAGGCTACGCTAGCAAAGGTGCGGCGATTTGAAACACTTTCTTCAGCAAAAGTTTCGGTGGGAATAGTATTCTCGGAAACATTTTCTGTGGTTTCGTTTTCTTTTTGGACAGTCATCCTAAATCCCCATCTGAGAAAATATTTAGCGGTCAATTGTTCTAGTCAATTATAGTGAGCTTTTTTTGAATTGGGCTTTTGAGTAGCTCGATTCAAAGAAAACATCAGCGGCTATTTGGCCACTGAATGATCTACTGTTTGTCGGGCGGGTTTGGCCTAGAAAAACTGAAGTGACCTAGTAGCTGATGTGAAGGCGCGTGTCGTCGTGCCATCTTTTGAGGGAGGTCCTTGTTAAGGAATTATTCATGGTAAAGAGATCCGTGCCTAAAAGAAAGTTTGGTTTGGTTGCGCTGGCAACGTTATTCATCGGATTTTGGGTTGGCGTACCGGTGGCTAATGCTGCGCCCGATCCTGTTTTTGACACAGCGATTGACGATATTCGCGAGGCTCTCCCGGAAGGCTGGCAATTCCGGCTACCTTCAACTCTTCTGTCCGACGGTGAACTCTACCCGTTTGTGAGCGAATCGAGCGAGACTACGTTGGTGATTAGCTTTGGGGTGACACCTGATTGTGCCGCGTCGAACTGTACGATTGGAATGTTTGGGGCGACAGATTCGGAGGAGGAGCTGAGCGGCTGGCCTCCTGAAGGCAACAATGTGAGTTCGTTTGAAGTGGGCGATCGCTTGCAAGGCTACCATCTGGTACGGGGCGCCGGGCAGGGGGCCAATCGATTGGTGATGTGGCGGCAAGATGGGTTGACCTATGCGATCGCAACCCTGGCAGAGGCCTTGACCGAAGACCAGTTGATTGAGGTGGCTCGCTCCACGGCATTTGAAACACCGATTAGTCCGCCGATTAGTCCATAGCCAGGCGTTATCTTGGGGCTACTTTTTGTCCTGCTTCAATCTGTTCACTGGGATGTAAAATGACGCGATCGCCTAGCGCTAAACCAGCCTCTACGGCGGCGACCATCGGATTGCGCTGTCCGATTTCAACTTCAACGGGTTCGGCCTGATCTTCGTTGATTTTGAAGACGCACCAGGCCTGATCGCAGCGGTAGAGCGCGCTGACGGGCACTTGCAAAACGTTTGAATCTTCCCAGATGACGATGCGGGCTTCAATTCGGTAGCCATCACCGAGCGGGCGATCGCTGACGGTCTGACCGGTTTGTTCTGCCGGTTGTTCTGCTGGTTGTTCTGCCGGTGCAAAATTGCCGATGACATTTACCCGCTGCTCTTCTACCCCGAGGGCCGATGTTTCTGTAAAGGCGGAGGGCTCTATGTAGGCAACTGTTCCTCGAAGGGTCGCCTCGCCGCCCCACTGTTCGATCAAAATCTCGTCGCCGGGGTCGATTTTTACCGCGTCGGCAGAGAGGACATCGATCACGAGCTCTAGCTGGGCGGCGTCACCCACTTCTATGAGCGGGTCGCCTGCCTGCACAAAGCGAGCGCTGGCCTCAGGCACACGCAGCACGGTGCCACTAACGGGAGCGGCGATGGTGGTTCGCTCTGCTTCGTCGGCCAGGTTTGCTAGCTCAGCCTCTACGCCTGCAATCTGGGCCTGGTAAGCATCGACAAGATAGTCTGGATCGCGCTGCTGCTCGCGCAAAATGGGGATATTTTCTTCTTCGGCGGCGACTGTGGCGATCGCACTTTGTCGCTGCTGCTGCGCGGTTTCTAGCGCTTGGGCCTGCTGGGTTTCGGTGAGTTCTGCGGCTTCTTGGGCTTGGCGGGCGATGGCACCGGCGGCGGCGAGTTCTTGGGCGCGGATGCGATCGCGCCGGGCCTGTTCCAAATCTGCCTGCGCTTCGGTCACTGCGGCTTGCGCTGCTTGGGCATCTGCCTGGGCGGCTCGTAGCCGGGCCTCGGCCTGCTCTAGCTCCTGCGATTTGGGTCGCTGTGTTTCGACGCCGCTCGCCTCTGCCTGTAGCTGCTGCAAACGAGATTGCGCTTCTCTGACCTGGGTGCTCAGTGGAAGCGGGTCGAGCTGGGCTACGATGGCGTTTGCACTAACGCTATCTCCAGCTTCGAGGTCAATACGCTGGAGGCGGCCATCAACTGGCGCGGCAATCACATAGCGCTCTTCTACCTGGGTTTTGCCTTCAGCATCTACGGTAATTTGTAAGGGGCCTTGGGTGACTTCGCCGATATCTACCGGGATGGGTGCCGGGCGGAAGGCCAGCGCCAGCAGCACAAATGCGCCGCACCCTGCTAACCCATACAGCAGCCAGCGCGGTAGGCGGCGCGGCACAAATTTTCGCTTACCGTTGTTGGCAATGGCTTCGTCCGTTTTTGGCTGCAGTCGCAGCTCAGAGACATTCTCTTGAATGGCCTCATGGGCATGCTCTTGCGTGCCGACTCGATTGTTTTCTATATATTTTTCATGTTTTTCTGACGGGTTTTTGGAGTGGTTTTCTGAACCGTTTTCTGAAATGTTTTTTCCGAGCTGAGTCATTGTCGCCGCTCCTAAATGATGAACAAAGTGCAACAGAATACAACAGAATTACCGATGCATGTGAACTTACTCCCTAGTTTTTAAGACGGCGATGAGGTCGAGATTGCTGAGCTGATGGCCAATGATGCCCCCAGAGACAACTGCTGCGCCCAGCGTCACGACAAAGGCGAATGCGTAGCTGGCAGGATTGACCACCATTGGAAAGCGAAACAGCTCCCAGTCGTAAAGGTTGGCGAGTGCGGCTGTGAGGCTAAAGCCAAAACCGAGGCCGGTGGGAATTGCGATCGCGAGCAGTGCTGCCTGCTCGCCCAGCAAAATATAGGCAATTTCACCCCGCGTGAAGCCAATGATCCGTAGGGTCGCTAGCTCCCGGCTCCGCTCGGAAAGCGCAATCCGGGCCGCATTGTACACCACGCCGACTGCGATGATGGAGGCAAACGCCACCAGCACAACGTTGAAGCCGTCGGTGCTTTGACCAATGCTCTCTTCAAACTGATCGATGGTGGTTTGCCGCAGGGCTACGCTCGCTACTGCGGGGGTTTGCTTTAGCTCGCTGTAGAGGGTGTCGCGTTGTTGCGCGTCGACTTGCAGATAGGCCCCAGAGAGGGTGAAATCTTCTCGCATGAGCCGGTTGAGGGCGTGAATATCCATGTACACCGATAGGCCTATGAGCTCTTCAAAGATGCCGGTGACGGGGACGACGCGGGTGGGTCGGTTGCCTTCGAGGACTTCTATGGTGATGCGATCGCCTAGCTGCGCATGTAAGATATCTGCCATTTTTGCCGAGAGCACGAGCCCTTCTGGCGGCAGCGTGACTGACTTTTGGCGGCTGTCTAGCAAGAGTCGCAGGTCGCTCTCGGGTAGGACGCCTGTAATGCCGCTACGTCTGCTGTAGTGCTCAAATCGTAGACGGGCAGGCACCGAGCGAAAGGGCTCTGCGCGCATCACCCCTGGTAGATGGTACAGGTCAAACTGCGCTTGAGAAGAGAGGGGAGAATTAAACACCAGCGTGATATCTTCTCGCTGAATCGTGCGAAATTGAATATTCACCATGGCGTCAATGGCATCGCCAAAGTAGCGGCCCACGACTAAAATAGCCACCGCTACCGTCAGGCCCAGCACAGAGAGCAACCCTTGGACGGGCCGCCGCTCTAGGTTGCGCAAGATGATTTGGTTGGGCGGCGAAAACCACCGCTGCAGGCCCAGCTTTTCTACCAGCGTAGGCCGAAAGGTGGCCGGAGGTTCTGGCCGCATGGCCTCTGCGGGCGGTAGCCTGACCGCTTGCCGCACAGACAGCAGCGCCCCCAGCACCGCCGCCCCCGCGCTCACCAGCAGCGCAGACGTTAGCACCGACGGGCGAATCTCGTAGCGCAGCAGCGGGAATTCATAGAATTCTGTGTACAGCCGGGTCATCCCCGCACCTAGCCAGGCCCCCAGCCCACAGCCCACAATCGAGCCGATAATCACCACCACCATCACCAGCTTCAGGTAGTGCAGGCAAACTGCGACATTGCTGTATCCGAAGGCCTTGATGACGGCAATTTGCTCGCGCTGGCTGCTCACCAACCGGGCCAGCAACATGTTGAGCAGAAAGGCGGCAATTCCCAAGAAGATGACCGGCATAATGACCGCCTGCGCCGAGAGCTGATTGATCTCTTCTGTGAGGAAGCGATTGGAGATTTGGTTCTGTCGGCCCACTGCGCCGAGCCCGCCGTAACTCTCTAGGCGCTGATTGAGCTGAAAGATCACTTCTTCTTCGCTGGCCTGAGGCATCAGCGCTAGGCTGATATCGTTAAAGGCACCTTTGAGGTCGAATGCGGTACTCAGCGCATCTTGCTGCATCCACAAAATGCCAAAGCGCTGGTCGTCTGGCACAATTTCGGTGCCGCGAATCGCGTACACATACTCTGGAGAGAGGGCCGTTCCGACAACGCGCAGGTCTTGCCAGCGGCCATTGATAATGGCGCCTAGGGTGTCGTTGAGCGCTAAGGTGTTGGCGGTGGCGAAGGCTTCGCTGACCAGTATTTCGTTGCCCCGTTCGGGATAGCGACCTGTGCGGATAAACAGGTCGTTTAGCATGGGGGTGCGTCGCTCTGGAATGCTGATGAGGCGGCCAGTTGCCGGTTCAGCTAGGCCTTCTACGGCTAGGGTAATATCTTCTACCACGCGCGTCTGTACTGCGGCGACGCCTGGAATGCTCTCTATTTGAGAAATCAGGCTGGCGGGTGCTCGCTTCATTTGGACGAAGACATCGGCGAAGCGATATTGGCTGTAGTAGGTTTCTTGTGTGAGCTTGAGTGAATCGTAAGTGCTGCGCATGGTGACGAGGCTGGCGATGCCACAGGCGACAATGAGCACAATTGCAAGCACCTGTCCGCGCATGTGCAAGAGATCGCGCAGCAGCTTTCTATCGAGCGCTCGGATAGAAAGCGCCTGAAGGGAGGGAAATCGAATCGAGAGAATCGGCATAGGCTATTACCATTCCAATTCGGCTGGCGATCGCTTGGTAATATTTTGCTTGACTTCGACAATTTTGCCGCTGCGCATTTGCACGATGCGGTCGGCCATGGCGGCGATGCCTGCGTTGTGGGTGATGACAGCAGTGGTGGTGCCAAATTCTGCGTTGATCTGGGCGAGGGTTTCGAGTACGCGCTTGCCTGTTTTAAAGTCTAGAGCGCCTGTGGGCTCATCGCACAGCAGGACTTCGGGGCGTTTGGCAATGGCACGGGCGATCGCAACTCGCTGCTGTTCTCCGCCGGAGAGCTGAGCCGGGAAATGGTCTAATCGGTCGGATAGGCCTACGCGCGCTAGGGCTTCGCGGGCTGTCATCGGTCGGCGGGCGATATCGGTGACGAGGGCGACGTTTTCCCGGGCGGTGAGGCTGGGAATGAGATTGTAAAACTGAAAGACAAAGCCCACGGAGTGGCGTCGAAACCGGGTTAAAGTACGCTCGTCGGCGTGGGTGAGTGCCTGGTTGTGAAAGTAGATGCTGCCGCTAGAGGGGACATCTAGCCCGCCTAAAATGTTGAGCAGGGTAGACTTGCCGCTTCCAGAAGGTCCCAGTAAAACGACAAATTCTCCCTCATACAGATCTAAATCAACAGAATCTAGGGCGCGCACCTGTACCTCACCCATGGTGTACACCTTGCTCACCTGCTCAATGTGAAAAACGGCAGGCGCATTTGTCTTTTCGGCGGAGTTTTGTTGAGCAGAAGGCTGAGCCAGCATGGTTTTACGGCACATGTCCACATCATCAATGTTGGCATATTAGTCTCTAAGTCTGAGGGAATTATGACGAGCTTCTTAATACATGATTCTCAATCCTGGCGATAAGGATTTATCAATTGTTTGAGATTAGATTTGAGATTAGAAAGTAGCCGAGTGGCTGATGCTGTTGTGAAATTTTGCGGAGCAAACTGGAGAGACTTTTCTATTCACAAAATATCCACACACTCGAACTGACTTATGCTCTCTGTTGTGAAGGTTTTCAGTAAAGTCTCACAGGATGTTTGTAGGCTGGGTGCAGTATTAGGCGTGGGGGTCAGTGGTCTGTTGATAGCTGCGCCTGTAGAAGCGATGCCCGCGCCCGTTTTTGCGCCTGTCCTTGAGGAGATTGCGACCTCACCGACTTTAGATCGCCCGATTCGCCTGCCGACTGCTGTGCCGACAGACGATGCCTTGTATCCGTCGTATATGCAACATTTTGGCATCGTAATCGTTCGGCTCGACACTACGTCTGACTGTGATGATTCGAGCTGTTTAGGCCTAAATATAGCAGCGGTGGCAGCGCCTGCCGACTGGCCACCTCCACCGCCTGGAGAGGTCGCGCTGACAGAAGTCGACTTGGGTGATTGTATTCGGGGATATTCTTATGAAGAAGGCGAGTTTGGCGCTGTGCAATGGATTCAGGAGGGTTCTCTGTACGCGCTCTCCTACCGGCAAGATCTCTTTTCTGCTGACGATGCGATCGCCATGGCAACTTCCATGGTCAGCGGCCCACCGGTGACAAATGTCGCTCCCTAGCCGTTTTTAGCGTTTTTCAGTCTATCTATTGCTGGCTTTCAGAATTCACTGCTTCTACAGCTTCTATGGCTTCTATGGCGATCGCAATTGCCCGTTCCTTTTGGGGGTCAGCGCCCTGCGCATACTCAACCTGAAACGGAACTTCCACATCGGGTGTGACGCCAATTCCTTCTAGGCGAACGGTTTCATCGACATATACATCGGCGACTGCGACATACAGCAGGCTCTGATCTGGCATGATAAACGCGCGCCCGGCTGTGACGGCGCCAGCCGTGGTGCTCCCGACAACCGGGCCAATGTTGTACTGCTTAAAGCCATAGGCCAAAATCTCTTTGGCACTGCGACTGCCTTCGTTAATGAGGAGAACAACTGGCCTATTCCACTGGCTGTGGTAAGTGAAAGGGGTGCGATCGCGCCCTACATTTGTCACACTCGGGCCTTCAGCCGTAAAGATATGCAGCGCTGTCGGGGGCGCACCGCCCCAACCCTCCCGCAAATCTAACACCAGGGCATCCGCATCCCTCAATGGGCCAAACATCAGCGCTTGCTCTAGCTTTTCCTGATACTGATCTCCTGCGTAAGACCAAATATGAACATAGCCAATCTGTTTACCCGATTTTTCTACAATATCGATGCTCTCTTCCATGGCATCGAGAAACATGGTCAGGCCGTCGTATACTTTGGGCGACACCGTAATCTCTCTTTGGCTTGCAGGATTGGGCGATGGCTGCACCAGTAGCCTGACAGACTGATCGGCTTTGCCCGCAAAAGCGCCAATGGGTTCGAAGGGTTGACCCTCTACGCTGAGGATCTGGTCGCCGACTCGCAGATCTGTTTCGGCGGCTGGACTACCGTCTAAGATAGCTTTTACAAAGGTTTTGTCAGCTTTTTGCTGGGTGACGATGCCAATTTCGGTGTATTCGATTTTGCCGTTTGGGAAAGTCTCTTCTAGCTGAGACTGTAGGTCGGAGGCTCGCGGGTAGAAAATGCCAATGAGCTGGTAGTAGGCAGGCTCCTCGGCAGTGAACAGCTGGGTATGAGATGTGTTTAGCTCGGCAAGCATTTGGTTGATGAGGGCCGCTTTTTGGGGCCTTGTGGAGGCCTGAGCTACCTGCGGCCGATACTGCGCGCCCACAGCGGCCCAGTCGACACCGTTAAAGTCAGTATCGTAAAAATTTTCGTTGACGGTTTCCCAAACGGCCTCAAACAGGTCGGTTTGGGCTGATGAGGCCGGTTGCATCAGCCTAGGCCCGGTGGTTAGCCAAAGACTTAGGAAAACACTCAGTCCCAAAATGCCTAACCAGACCAAATACCTTTTAGTCGCCATGTAATCTGTTTGTGAGAAATAATTTTTGAGAGATAATTTGTGAGAAATAGTTCGTGAGAACTGCCCAGTAGGAGAAAGGCTGTGTGAGAAGTGTATTCTTATCTTTTTTATATCAGGCCGCCTCTTAGGGCCGCTACAGCTGCCTGCACGCGATCATCTACTGATAGCTTGCTCATAATGCTGCGGAGATGGGTTTTGACGGTGCTAATGCTTAGGAAGAGTTCAGCAGCGATCTCCGGGTTGCTTTTCCCTTCTACAATTAGCTCAAGTACCTGTTGTTCTCGTTTTGAAAGATTGATATCTAGCGTTTGCTTCTGATTCTCTTGTTTTTCGTATCTTTGTCTCTGATTCTCTAGCTTTTTATCGCACTGCAGGTGTCCGATAACGCGGCGAGCAATTTGCGGGTCCAAATAAGTCGCTCCTCTAAAGGCGCAGTTAATCGCTATTTCTAGCTGTTCTAGGCTACTGCCCTTGATGCAGTAGGCATCGGCACCGCTAGCGAGGGCCGCTACCATGTCGTAGTCTGCGGTGTGAGCAGTGAGCATCACAACTCGCACACTTGGCTGCTTTTGCTTGATTTGTTGAATGGTGGTGATGCCATCTAGCCGGGGTAGTCCCATGTCCATAACGACAATATCGGGCTTGAGCGTGAGTGTGAGTGCAATGGCTGAGTCCCTGTCTCTGGCTGCGCCGACCACCTGAAAGCTATCGTACCTTTCTAAAAACTGTTCTAATCCTAGCTGCATTACCGGATCATTTTCGATAATTACGATTCGCAGGGGAGCCTGAAACTTGACGCTAGGACTCAAAAATGTCGCTTCGCTTAGCATTGTCTCTCTTCACTTAAAAGGTATCTTAAAGCGGTCTAGAAAAAGCTGTCTCAGAACTTTTTAGAACTGACCGATTGGCCGATGTCAAAACTGACTGATTGACCGATGTTAGGCGCTCTGTGCCTGCTAAAGCCCCTGTGCCTGCTAAATAATAAGAAGCACTTTGGATTCAGAAACAGGTTAAATAGCTGTTGTGATAACTCTTAACAAACTTACGGTCAAATACTCAAGAATTCTCTGTCTTTGGGTGCATTTCCTATCCTGGAGAGATTTACTTCGGGCCGTCAGCCAAGAACTGTCAAAAATACATTCTGAGGTGGTGAGATTGAATTTAAGGGATGTTAGGAATCTGCAAGCAAATAACATCCCGGCCCCCTCACCCTAGCCCTCTTCCTGAGGGAGAGGGGATCGGATTCAAAGTCCCTATCCTTCGGGGAAAGGGATTTAGGGTGTAGAGCTTGCTCTTCTCGTAGAGTGGGTGGCAGCAATGCTGAGAGCGGGGACATGATTAATTTGCGCTTCCCTTATTGAAATAAACAATGCACTGTGTTTGAATGCTGAAATTGTACGTTTAAGTGTTTATTCTGTCTCATTTCGAAGTTGACTGTTGAGTTCTACGAGTGGGTTGGGTGTGGGTTGTGCGGGACGCGAGGGATTTGTTGAGAGATCTTCGACCTCAGGAAACGTGAGCAGTAGGGTGTCGTCTACCCAGCCAGAATAGTGTCTGATTCGGGTCGACTCTGCCGAGAGTTCTAGCAGCTCAAACTCTCCTCTCATAGCGTGCCAGTCGTTGATTGGGGTGGTTTGCCGGTAGGGGCCGATGCCGCGATCGCCCGAAACCCAATTATTTAACTGATGGTCTAACGGACGAACGAAGCGATCGCCCTGCCAATGCCACCAGTATCCTGGCCAAAACATCGGCACGCGGCCTGGAATTTCTATCCATTGAGCTTCTGTAATGGGTGAGGCGCCCTGGTCTACCGTTGCCTCTAGGCCTTGTTCTAAGGCCACCTCATAGCGTCCTTGCTGTGACTGGCCGTCTGATAGCATCCACCAGAGGACATCTGCTACCGCTTGGTCGGGAGTGACTGGAATGGATGCGGCTGGGGTTTGGCTGAGCCGAGAGGGGTAAACGGGGATATATTCCATAGAGTCGGCGTTGGGGGCTGCGATCGCTCTTGTAACAAACTGCCAGCAGTCCCAACTTTCGGCGGCTTCGGGCGATTGCCATGCCAGCGCACAGACGCCGTTGCGTGTGCCTATCCAGAGCTGTTCATCGTCTACCGCAAGCTGGGTTGGAATCGCACCGACCAGAGGACTGTTGTAGGTGCTGTAAGACTGCACGCTGCCTGAGTCTAGCGCTGCGAGGGAATCGGGCTGGTAAGAGACCAATCCGGCTGCGGGCACATCGCTGATGCCTTCGCTGCTTCGTCTGGTTCCCATCCATAGGGTGGGCTGCTCTGGCTCTCCGGTAAAGGCCAGGGTTAGAATCTGCTGTGACTGCAGTTCCTCTGGCTGAATGAGGGTGATCTCCTCGGTCGCCGGATCGTAGCTAATAATAGTGGCGATGCCGTTGTTGCCTTCTCCCTGCTCGAAGGCGACTGTCCACCACAGGCGATCGCCATGGGTGAGGGCTGAGGTGATGTAGGGGATGCCGAGTTTGTTGAGGGAGGCTGTATCAGGGCGATCGCTGTCTGGATTAAGGGCCTCGTAGGTGTAGAGGGTGTGCTGCTGGGGGCTATCTTCTCCGGGGATTAAGAGTTCGAAAACGACGGCTTCGTAGGCGGCGTTGATAGGCGGATGGGGTGTGCGAATAACTCGATATTCATAGGTTTCTTGATTGGCTTCTAGGGCTGAGAAGTCCGGCTGATCGGTAAATTGCGCACTGCGGGCGACTATCCACTCGTCGCCCAGTGTGCCAGGCTGCACGGTCCAGCTACCGTCTGTTCGGCAGTGTACGAAGTCGTATTCTCTGGCTTGAAAATTGATGGTGTTTTCTTGCTGGAGAATTTTGCGGGGTGCGTAGTCGAAGCGGCCAAAGGCGTAGGTCCGTTTGTTGATTTCTTTTTGGGTAGTTTCGATGGGGAGGGTGTCGGGACGTAATGGGCAAGAGGCTGCCGAAGTTGTTTCGGTGGGCTCGGTCGCTTGGGTGCTGATAGGGCTCTGGGGAGGAGCGTTGCAGGCGCAGAGAAGTCCTAGGGCAATCCAGCAGATTGCTCTACGCGGCCTGCGAATAAACGGGCGGAGGGTATTCATTCGCTTGCGGTATTATGTTCTCTTTTTGGGTGTCTTTGGGCTGAGAGTGAGCGTCCAAAAGCAAGACAGTCAGTGTCGCGAAAGCACATGGCTGCTGAGACTGACAGACTATAAGGGATGGAAATAGGAGAGACTGGTTTGGTTGTTGTTTTAGCGCTTTGCCTTACTCTGTTAGTGCGCGTTATTCCCTAACGCCTTGCTCCATAAGGGAGAATTAGGGCTGGAGGTGAGAATTAGTGTTTCTGCATCTGTCGTGAAAAGCTCTGATTTGTTGTACTGCCATCTGTGATGATGGCGCGACAGCTATGGAGCTGACATCGGTCAACTGGTCATAAGATGTTGACAAATGTACAGTCCCTTGTTTTATTGGCATTTCTAATCCGCCGCCTAATCAAATTGAGCAGTCAACGTTTTTCAGCATGGTGGTATCTTTCCACCCGTAGGCTACTTCAACGAGTTTCTTCCCGCCGACCTCAATTTCTTTTCGACAAACTTCTTGACCTCCCAGCGCTAGGTAAAACTCACAGGCAGGGTTCTCTACCAAAACCCAGACCAGCATGGAAGTTAGCTCCAACTGTTCTAGCTTGTTTGCAACGGCCTGCAACAGACAGCGACCAATTCCCCTGCCTTGATGGGCTTTCAATATGTAAATAGATGTTAGCTCTCCTTGGTAAGCAGTCTTGTCTGTACGCTCTGGGCAACCGTTGGCAAAACCTACGACGTCTCCCTGTGCGTTCTTGGCGACGTACGTAAAGCTGTTGTTCTCAGTGCTGCGAGCAAAAATTTTCTGCCATCGGCGTTCTCGATCTGTGTAAGATAGCTTTTCTAAGTATGTGTCTGACACAATGCCTTGATAGGTACTTCTCCAAGTGTCTACATGCACTTTGGAAATTGCAGGAATATCGCGAGTGGTCGCTATTTGAATCATCATTAGGCTCTGAAGATAGCTGGGCGCGCACTTTATGAGGACTTTAAGAGGGAAGTAGTGAGTGGGCGAGGAGGGCGGCTTGGGTGCGATCGCGCAAATCTAGCCGGTTCAGTAGGCTAGTTACGTGGTTCTTGACGGTGCTCTCGGCGATGAACAAGATTTCGGCAATTTCGCGATTGCTGGCGCCGGTCGCGATGAGGCTGAGTACTTCCCGTTCGCGGTGCGTTAGCCCGGCGATGTCGCTGAGCTGCGCGCTCTGGTGGCTGCGCGCTGCAGTGGCGCTGTAGGCAAGCGCTTTTTGAAAGATGCCGGGGCCGAGCTGGGTGTAGCCTGCGTAGGCTGAGCGAATAGACTGGGCAAGCTGCTCGTGGGGAGTATCTTTTAGCAGGTAGCCAATGGCGCCGCCCTGCATTGCCTGAGTGATGTACTCATCGTCATCAAAGGTAGAGAGGACGAGAACTTTGATTTGAGGGTAGCGATCGCGAATGAGCCGAGTAGCGGTCACCCCATCCATAATCGGCATACGCACATCCATCAGCACTATATCCGGCTGGAGGGCTTCTACTTGCTCTATGGCAATCTGTCCGTTTTCAGCTTCGCCGATAACTGTGAGGTCGCTCTGGGCATTGAGTAAGCTGCTGAGACCTTGCCGAATAATGGTTTGGTCTTCTGCCAGTAGCAAATTGATCATTTTACGCCTCCCCAAAAGCAGACCTTAGCGGAAAGTAGCCGACTATGCGACAGCCCTGCCCCAGTTTGCTCACAATCTCTAACTGTCCTCCGAGCGCGTTGGTCCGCTCGTGCATGCCTCTAAGGCCGAAGCCCGTGGCGTTTTGTGCGGGCACAAAGCCCATACCATTGTCTTCTATCAAAAAATGCAACAGCGGCTGTTTTTCATCAGGAGACTCGGTGCGCAGCTGAATGATAACCTTAGTTGCCCGAGCATGCTTATGAATATTGGTGAGTGCCTCTTCTACAATTCTAAAAATAGCGGTGTGAACTTCTCTGGGAATGGGTTGGTCTATATCTACCCGACGGCTAATTTCCGTGCTCACCATTTTGCTAAAGTTGTCGGCTAGCTGGGTGATGAGCACTGAGAGATCTTTTTCTTGAGCCGGGTGACAGCGTAGCGCTGAAACTGACTGCCTCAGCTCTTGTAGTGCTGCGGTGCTAAGCTGCTTACCCGCCCGAAAAAACGTCTGTGCTTTCTGCAGGTTATTCTCTAAGTCGCTGTGTAGCCTGCTGTTTGGATTACCTTTAATATTGTCTTTTGGGTCTCCTTTTGAGAAGTCTGGCAGCCTATCTGGTAGGAAGAACAAGCCATTTTCGAGCTGTATGCTTTGAGCGGTTAGGGTATGCCCAAGAGAATCGTGAATGTCGCGGGCGATTCTGTTGCGCTCTTGAAGGGTCGCTTGATCTTCAATGCGGATGGCATAGTCGTACAGCTGGGCGTGGGCACTAGCCAATTTTCTGCGATTTTCTCGCTCTGAGAGCAGCGCATTGATGAGCAACAGCACAAACACCAGCACTAGTCCAAAAAAGAAAGTGGCTTGCAGCTGATACTGCAAGAATAATAAGTTCTCTTGCTGGTTATCAAGAGGATTGTCGGCAGCGCTCGATTCGAGAGGGATGGCTGCTTCGGGGGGTAAGCCTTTTAAGAAGGCTAGCTCCTCTTGTAGCCTGGTTTGCTCTAGCTGTAGGTTGCTGAGCTCTTCTTGGGTTTCTGTGATGAGGTCTGCTGGCATGATGAGAAAATCATCAGCTTGCAAGCTGTAGGAAAAGTCGTCGTTGTAGAGTATGAAGAATGCAAATAGGGTGGCTGCGATCGCAACTCTACCCATTCTTTGAAAGAGTAGGCAGCTGCGGATGGCCGCAACCAACAAGAGGGGGGCAAAGCCCACACCATCCCAGTAGCACAGGTATCCTGCGAGCCACGCAAGGGCAAACTCTAGCCCGGTGTAGAGCACTTTGCCACCGGTGCGATCGCTTGGTAAGCGTAACCCTAGCAGTCCGAAGATCACTACGCAGCCCCAAAAGCCCCTAACTTCAGGCGGCAGAAATAACAGCGGTTCGCTCTCTACAGAGGTATCAATAACTTGACCGAAGATGGGCGTGAGCAGGCTGATGGTAAGCAACACCCACTCCAAATACAGCAGCGTGCGAAAGGGATGAGGGCGGAGGTGAAGCTGAGTGGAGAGGCGCGCAGGCAGGCGTCGAGCCAGGCTTGAAAAAGAAGGCATGTCAACACGAGAGTACCTAATGCTCCATGGTAATCGAGCGATAGGTGCTCGCCGACTAGTACTTTGTGCCTATTTTGTTGGCATTTGGGTAAAAGGTACTGCCAATGTCTGAATCGTTTTAGCCAGTCAAAAGCGGTACCTTCGCTTCAGGTATGTTTTGTTGAAGTTGCTTAATTTGAAAGTGTTCCAACATTCAGGAAATGTCTAGTAGGAAATGTCCTAGTAGGAAATGTCTAGTAGGAAATGTCTGAAAAACATCTGGAAAATGTTTGGAACAGTTCAAACAACAAGAAACTTTTTAGGAGACAGTATGAACAATCGATTTCTCTCATCGACAGTTGGTGTGTTGAGTCTTTCACTGGTGGCTTTTGCCGTTCCGACAGCGGCGATCGCAGCTGTCAGCTCAAGTGGACTAGATCCTGCTGGTAAAGAGATCACTGCAACTGTAGCCAATCTAGATTCAGAGCCTATGCTAATCGCGCAAGCATCTTTCTATCTCTTGGTTGAAGACATTGATGACTACTCCGATGAAGAACTAGAGGAGCTGCTTGATGAAGGCATTATTGTGGTTGAGGAAGGTGAGCTTACTAATGACGAAATAGAGCGCTATGAGGAGCAAGGTGTTCTGCTCTATGAGGATGATGTCTATGAGGGAGGATGATGTCTATGAGGACTGTGAGACGTAAGTCTTTAGCGCTTCTTCTGCTGTAAAGCGCCGTGGGCTCGCGGGGAAAGGGTGCTACCAATTCACCTAATGGCCCGGTATAGCACGGTTGGTGAATGGCGAAGTTTGATGTAGAACTAACCTAGCTGCCGTCAAACTTCGATTAACCGGCATAGCGAGTGTGTAGGCTGGTAGGAATGTTCTACTAAAATGAAACCAGCCAGTACTAGGCCACTGTTAGGCCGCTGCTAAGCCACTGTCTGTCTGCCAACGCCGTCTGTTAACCATGAAGACCCGAACCCGTGAGCCCCATCGTCGTAAGTCTGTGTCGTCTAGAAGTCGGCGCGGCAGAGAGCCTGCCAAAAGTACGCGATCGCCCCTGATGCGCATCCTCCAACTGCTGGCTATTTCCACAACGGGCGGCGCAGTCATGCTGGGTAGCCTGGCGCTGTTTGCCTTCTTACGGACCGGTGGGCAGTTTTTTGAGTCGATGAAGCTGGCGATTACACCCAAGCCACCGGAAGAAAAGGTGGATATTCGCACGGTGGTGGTAGAGCAGGTGCAGGAAGTGAGCGAGCTGACGACAGCCGTCTTTACGATGGAGGCGGTGGTGCCTGCACAGAGCGATCGCAAGCTCGGCGAAGTCACCATCGGCCAAACCAATCTGCTGTATGTGGCCTATGGCGAAGTCCGCGCAGGGGTAAACCTCGAAGACCTCACCGTCAGCGATGTCACCACCTCAGAAGCCGACAAGCAGATTCGACTACAGCTCCCCGCCCCCAAGCTTATCGACACTAAAATCGACGTTGAGCGCTCAAATGTATATGACTACAGCCGAGGCCTCTTTAATCTGGGGCCAGACCGGGCACCCGAGCTACAGTCCCTGGCCCAAAAGGAAGCCCTGATAAAAATAGAGCAGGCCGCCTGCGAGCAAGACATCTTAGGGCAAGCAAGTGACCGGGCAGAACTAGTCGTAACGCAGCTGCTACAGAGCGCAGGATTTGAAGATGTGGTGGTCGAGGCGACACCCGCGCCCAATACGGCCTGCAAAGCCATCAGCTAGCTCAATAGCTAACCTAAAAAGAGCATAAGAAATCCCCCAGACCCGTAGGTCCAGGGGAAAATAAACACAAGACAATCGTGAGAATGAAACTACACAAGCGTTTACGGTTTGAGCACCCCTTGCACGCATACAGCGCGACGGAGTGGTCGTCTAGCCGCCCGATTACCCGATCAGATGCACCCTTCGGTAATTAGGCGGCTTAGCACGGCCTGCTTTCTAACTAACTTAGTAAAGCCGACCATGACTGTTGTCCTCTTCCCAGTGTTAGATAGGCAAATGTAGATAAGCCCATGCTAGATAAGCTGATTGGGAAGTCTGCATAACTCGCGTTATGCCCTGTCTGCTTATTCAGCTTCTACAGTAGCCTCATCCTGAATCGCGATGTCTTCAGAAGGTGCTTCTGCTTCAGGAGAAGGCGGAATAATAACGCGGTCAATGATGTGGATAACGCCGTTGCTCGCTTCTACATCAGCCAGTACAACGTTTGCATTGTTGACGGTGACGGTCTCAGCAATATCTACAGTGAGTTCGCTACCTTCAACGGTGGCCACTGCGCCGGGCTCAAGGTCTGCAGACATGATGGCACCAGGTACAACGTGGTAAGTCAATACCTGAACCAGCACATCTTTGTTCTCAGGCAAGAGCAGCTGGTCAACAGCGCCTTCGGGTAGTGCTTCAAAGGCTTCGTCAGTCGGTGCAAAAACGGTGTATGGGCCTTCACCACCAAGAATTTCTGTGAGGTCGGCGGCAGCGAGCGCAGCGGCCAATGTGTTGAAGGAGTCACTGCTATCGGTAAGCTCAGCAATGGTGAAATCTTCTGTGTTGATTTCTTCGCCTTCAGCAACAGGCTCAGTGGGTTCCTCTTCAGCAACGGGCTCCTCTTCGGCTGTAGGCTCTTCGACGACGGGCTCGTCTTCGGGCATTGCCTCTTCAGCAACCGGTTCCTCTTCGGCTGTAGGCTCTTCCACGACGGGCTCACCGTCCATAGTGTCGGAAGCTTCGATGGCCTCTTCGTCTAGCGCCTCAATGTCTGCAGCCTCAACGGTCTCGGCGTCTGCAGGGGCAGCTTCTGTCTCAGCAACGGGCTCTTCTTCCGTCATTGCTTCTTCAGCAACGGGCTCTTCTTCCAGCGCGTCAGCTTCGGTGACAACGTCAGCCTCTGCTGCATCTGCCTCAACAGCTTCTGCCGCGGGCATAGGTAGCGTGTCTTCAGCAACGGGCGCAGGGACCGCCTCAATCGCTTCGACAGGTGCCGCCTCGACGGTACCTGCTTCTGAAGCCTCAGGCATTGCTGCGCCTGGCAGCGCAACAAAGGCACCGGCACTGCTGGCCACGAGGCCAAGCATGACGTTCTTAATAAAGCGAGAAGTAGTGTTAGCTTGCATAGATCCTCTTGTTAAAGTCCTTGTGAGCTGTCTTGATGTCGATGTATTCCATGGCAACCTGCCTACCGGGAGTGCTGCGTTAGCGCTGTGCTAAGCAGAAAAGTTTCCCAGCAGAAACTGCCGACCAGCCGAACAAAGCATGTCTGCCGGTCGGCTGCGCTCACCAAATACTTTGTATTCGTGAAGACATTTCGAACAACTGTGACAACTACTGACATTGCCGGTCCGCAGTCGAAACGCCTTGCTGCGAGAGGGTCTCACCCCTCACAGGTGAATGCCTAATGAAAAAGCGTTAACTAAAGTTCATTAAGCTTTTACAAAGTGTATCGAATAACCTGAAAAACACAATGTTTATACCTGGGTAGATGTTTGTTGGCTGTAAACGCGTCAAGATACGGTCAGCCGACTGAATTCGGTAAATCGCTGCTCTGTAGAGAAAGGTTAAAACTTTGTAACCAGAGCGATGTAGCGCCTTCGGTATTTACTGATATTTCGCCAAAATAAGGAAGATTATCCATGTTAGAGCTGCACCAGTTTGAAGCGTCCCACTATTGCGAAAAGGTACGGCTGGTCTTGGATTACAAGCAATTGCCCTACAAAACCATTGAAGTTTCCCCTGGTATTGGACAGATAGAACTCTATAGACTGTCGGGTCAGCGGCAGGTGCCCGTACTCAAAGACGGCGATGAAATCGTGCCTGATTCAACTGCGATCGCCCGCTATCTGGACGAAAAATATCCTGAGAGGCCAATCATTCCAGCCGATGCAAAGCAGAAAGGCCTTTGCTTGATGATGGAAGCCTGGGCCGACGAATCGATCGGTTTGAATGCGCGAAAAGCGATGATCGGCGCGTTTAACCAGCATCCTAACTTCCGTACAGCGCTGCTGCCGCTCTCTACTCCAGAGGTTGTAAAAAATGTGGTGGGTTCTGTGCCTAGCGACTTACTGAGCCTGCTGGGTACCGGCGTTGGCTTTGGGGGAGATGCGGTGAAGTCTGCCACAGATATCCTGCGTCAGGACTTGGAATCGCTCTGTTTGATTCTAAGTACGCAGCCTTATCTGTGCGGCGATCAGCCTACGCTGGCAGACTTTGCAGTAGCGGGGCTCTCTATGTATCTGAAGTTTCCGACAGCGCTCTATTTAGATTTGCCTGCAGGGATTGGCGGTAAGGGTGTGCCTGGGCTGGTTGATGTGCCTGAGTATGAGACCTTCTGGACATGGCGCGATCGCCTCTATGCCGATTTTCGCAAGCCGCGCACTGGACCCACCGCCGCCGCTCCCGTTGGTGGCCCTGTGGCTATCGGTATCGATTGAGCTGAGCCGAACGCGCTTGAGAAGACTCTGCCAGGCCTAATCCGGCCAGACGCAATCCGGTAAGCTTTGGGAGGGCAAAGCACGGAAGATATGAAACGGCATGGATATTCAAGCGCGGTTGATAGATACCCTGGGTCAGGACGCTGTTGTCGCCCGGGAGGCTATCGGCCCTGAACAGCAGGGCCAGATAAAGCGTGCGCTGCTGTCTGGCGCTGACCCCGATGCGAAGGAAGCGTTGCCGAGCTGTTTGGTTTTACCGAGTACGACGGCGGATTTGGGGCAGGTGATGGCGCTGGCGACTGAGTATGGCTGGCGGGTGCTGCCAATGGGCGGTGGTAGCAAGCTGGGCTGGGGTGGCTTGGCGGAAGGCGTCGATATTGCCCTGAGTACGGCGCGGCTAAACCGGGTGGTGGAGCACGCGGTGGGTGACTTTACGGTGACGGTGGAAGCCGGGATGCGGTTTGCAGACCTACAGGCACTGCTGGCTGAGCAGCGGCAATTTTTGGCGGTGGACCCGGCTTTTGCGGCGACGGCGACGGTGGGCGGAATCGTGGCGACGGCGGATGCCGGGTCGCTACGGCAGCGCTACGGCGGACTGCGAGATATGTTGATCGGCGTAGCGTTCGTACGCTACGACGGCAAGGTAGCGAGAGCTGGTGGTCGGGTGGTCAAAAACGTCGCAGGCTACGACCTGATGAAGCTGATGACGGGTGCTTATGGTAGCTTAGGCATTTTGAGTGAGCTGACTTTTCGGCTGTATCCGATGCAGGCGGTGTCTCGGACGATCCTTTTGTCGGGGGGGGAGCAGGCGGTGACTCAGGCGATCGCTGAGGTGCGCATGTCCGGCCTGACGCCGGTTGCCTTGGATTTGACCCTGTCGCCTTTAGCAGCGACGCTGACAGAAGGGCTAGCATCGCCGGTGAAGGTGGCTGGTCAGATGGCTTTGGTTGCCCGGTTTCAAGGCATTTCAGCTGGGGTGGAGGAGCAGACTGAGCGACTGCAGAAGGTGGGAAAGTTTCACGATTTGCACTATCAGCCGCTGGAGGGTGAGGCGGATGCTGCTTTTTGGCAGCGGGTGAGTGAATTGATTGAGCCGGGTACGGTGCTGTGCAAGGTGGGGATGAGGCCGAGTGCGGTGCCTGCGCTGCTGGCTCTATTGGATGGGTTGGCGGCAGCTGGCTGTGAGGGGCTGATGCACAGCAGCAGTGGGCTGGGCTGGGTGCAGTGGAAGCGTGGTGAGAAGCTGGAAGGCATAAAGGAAGAGATTGAAGTGGTGCGATCGCACTGTCAAGAGAACGGCGGATTTTTGACGGTGCTCCAGGCGCCGGTTGCGCTCAAGCAGGCTATGGATGTATGGGGATATCGCGGGAATGCGCTAAAAGTGATGAGTGATATTAAAGAAAAGTTTGATCCGCAGCGGCTGCTGAGCCCGGGTCGATTTGTCGGTGGCTTGTAAGTTGATTAGGATCGGTTTAGCAAGGGAGATAGAGAATATCTCTTGCGACTGAAGGGGCTCTCTGTCTTTGGTCACAAACCTGGCCAAACTGCCTGGCTATCCGTCTGAGAATTAGCATTGCGCAGTAAGATCAACAGTGTTGAAATTGGAAAAACAACTGGAGAAATCATTTATGAGCATGACGCTTAATGTACCTTCTATCAAATGCGAAGGCTGCGCTGACACCATCACAAAAGAGATTAAAGTTCACGACGCTGATGCAAAGGTGAACGTCGACGTTGAGAAGAAAACGGTAGAAGTCGATTCTGGAATGTCGGAGGCTTCGGTGAAGCAGGCCATCACGGCTGCAGGTCACGAAGTGGCAGCATAGTGCTGTAAACCCAAACTGTTCGTAGCGGCTCGCCGCCTTGCAAGATGAACAAGTCTTGCCTGCATATCTGTCTTGCCTGCATATCTGTCTTGCCTGCATATCTAATGCCGAAAAGTACTAGCATGTACTGACCAAGTTGCATAAGCTAAGAGCCAGCGGAGCGTTGAAGCCTACCGCTGGCTTTTAGTTTGGACGCTGTTTAGAAACATTACGAACAGATGGCATGAACAGGTTAGATGCACAGGTCTGCTATCAGGCAATGCGAGCAAACGACCGCCGGTTTGACGGACGCTTTTTTGTCGGTGTGAAGTCGACGGGGGTGTTTTGTCGGCCCGTTTGCCCGGCGCGGCTGCCCAAGTTTGAGAACTGCACGTTTTATTTGAGCGCGGGGGCTGCGCAGCAGGCGGGCTACCGGCCCTGTTTGCGCTGTCGGCCTGAGCTTGCGCCGATGTCGAATGGTGGGGCCTGTGTTGCAAACGGGGATAAAACGGTGGTGGCCAAGGCGCTGCGGCTGATTGAAGCGGGCGCGCTGGATGAGGGATCGGTGGCGGCGCTGGCGGCGCGGTTGGAGGTGAGCGATCGCACGCTTCGGCAGCAGTTTGCTCAGTATGTGGGGGCTTCCCCTGGCCAAGTTGCTAAGACGCGGCGGCTGCTATTTGCCAAGCGCCTGATTGATGAAACGCCGCTGAAAATGACTGAGGTAGCGATGTCAGCTGGGTTCAAGAGCATTCGAAGTTTTAACAGCGCATTTTTGCAAACCTACGGGCGATCGCCGTCTTCTTTTCGGTCTTCTTTTCGGAATAGCGGTCGGCCTGGCAGAGCAGTTCCCCAGTCAAGATTGTCAAATCAGGCGCGGCCAACCCAGCCGATTACGCTAAAGCTACCGGTGAGCGAGCCCTACAACTGGGATGCACTAATGGGATTTTGGCAACCGCGCAGTGTCACCGGCGTAGAGGTGGCCACGCCCACTTCGTACTGCAGAAGCATAGAGATAGACGCTCAGCAGGGCTGGGTGAGCGTTTTGCCCGTAGCCGAAAAGCCCTACTTGCAAGTGCAGATAGGCTTTCCGCAGGTCGGGCAAATCGGCAAGATTATGTCGCAGCTGCGGCGGATGTTTGATGTGGGGGTGAGTGTGGCCGTGGTAGAGGCACATTTGGCGCGATCGCCGCTGCTAAAAATGCCTTTGAAAACTGCCCAGGGCCTGCGAATTCCGGGTGCTTGGGATGCCTTTGAGCTATCGGTGCGAGCGATTGTCGGTCAGCAGGTGAGCGTAGCCGGGGCGACGACTGTGTTCAACCGATTGGTGAACACGTGGGGCGAGACGTTGACGGCGCCTGACAGCCCTAGTGGATTGGACCGAGTTTTTCCAAAACCTGCGGTATTGGCAAGCGCTGACCTCACCCAAGTTGGCCTCATTCGAACGAAGGCAAAAGCCATCTCCACCCTGGCCCAACAGGTTGCAGAAAATCCTCTCTTTTTTGAAGAGATGACAACCCTACCGACTGCCGTCAAAACGCTTTGTGCCTTACCTGGCATCGGCCCATGGACAGCGCAGTATATTGCAATGCGGGCGCTAAATGAGCCGGATGCCTTGCCGCCGGGAGACTTGGCGCTGTTGCGAGCAGCCAAGCGGCTGGGCTACGAGGTGAGCAAAAGAGAGTTTGAAAACATGGCGGAAGACTGGCGACCCTGGCGCGGATATGGTGCGATGTATCTGTGGCAGTTTGACGCGCAGGCTAGCTGTGGGTGATGCTTCGCTGGAGAAGGACACTGTTGTCAGGATGAATAGGTGCTTGAGAACTTGGGACTAAAAGCTTGTTGGACCGTTAGATGTTGAAAACGAAAATGTTGAAAGACCAGAACAGTTTTGAAGTACTAGAAACAGACAGTGTGCCTACCCCAATTGGCGATGTGGTGATTGTTGTTTCTAAAGGGGTTCTGCTGGCGCTAGACTTTGAAGAGTATCGGGCGCGAATGATGAAGCTGCTGGCAAAGCGGTTTGACCCTGTGGAGCTGGTGCCAGTGAAGAATCCGGCGGGGGTGAGCGATCGCGTTGAGCGATACTTTGCAGGAGACCTGACGGCGCTGGAAGAGGTGCCGATGGCGACGGGCGGGACAGATTTTCAGCGGCAGGTGTGGCAGGGGTTGCGAGATATCGCGCCTGGTTCGGTAGTAACTTACGGGGAGTTAGCGCAAACACTGGGCAATCCGAAGGCCGTTAGAGCTGTGGGCATGGCGAACTCGCTAAACCCGATCTCGATTGCGCTGCCGTGCCATCGAGTGGTGGGCTCGGGCGGTAAGCTGACGGGCTACGCTGGTGGGCTCGCCCGGAAGCGGTGGCTGCTGTCCCATGAGGGAGTGGCCATAGGCCGTGAAAACGCAGAGCAGCTCTCGGTTTTTTCTTGATTTAGTCTTTGGGTAGAGGGTGAGAAATCAGACTTTTGGTACGTTTTTGAGGGAAATGACTGGAAGGCTGCACCCCGGATAGAGGTTGCTGTTGAATATGTATCTGATTGTCTTGGGGGCGGAGGTAGAAGGTCGGCGGCTGATTGACATTGCGGTTGAGCAAGGACATGAGGTGACGCTGATAGAGAAAGACGAGGAGAAGGCTCGCCTGGTGCTCAAGGCTCACAGCATTCGCGTTTTGAATGGCACCATCGTCGACAAAGACATTCTCAAAGAGGCGACAGTGACTCGCGCCGAGGCTGTTATCGCTACCACCTACGACGATGCGCAAAATCTGATGGCCATGGTCTTGGCGAAAGAATATGGCATTGAGCAGCGAATCAGCCTGCTCAACCAGTCTTCGCACGCTCATATCTTCGAGCATTTGGGCATTAAGGTCGTCAACGATCCGGCGGCAATTATTGCCCGGCAGCTGTTTGAGTTTTTAGATTAGCCCGGTGTGGTGACTGTGGTTTAGAGGGCTGTCGGTTGTATGGGGTCAGCATTGGCGGTACTAAGCCGCGATCTTAGTCGATTTTTACTGATACCTGCAGGGATGGCGCTGCTGTCGCTGGTGGTGTGTGTGGTGAGTGGTGAGTGGTTTGCGATCGCACCTTTCCTCATCACCCTGTCAAGTGTGGCGGGCCTGAGTGGGCTGCTCAACTACTTCGGTCGGTCAGCGACAGAAAGATTTTCCCAAAGACAAACGCTGATTAGCGTGGCGGTGGGCTGGGCGCTGGTGTGCGCGGTTGGCGCACTGCCAATATGGCTCACTGCGATGTTTGTCGGGGCAGAGGCAACGCCGACGGTGGCCTACTTTACCAACGCGCTCAACGCATTGTTTGAAGGCTTTTCTGGATTTACCAGTGCGGGGCTGACGATGGTGATTCGGCCTAGTCAGCTGCCGGTGAGTTTGCAGTGGTGGCGCTCTTTTATGCAGTGGGTGGGCGGAGTGGGTGTCATTGTCTTGACTGTGGCGCTGCTCGAACCGGCACAAGACCAGTACGTGCTGTATCAGGCAGAAGGGCGTCAGCAGCGACTTCGGCTGACCATGACCCGGACGGTGCGGCGAATATGGGCAATTTATGCTGGCTACACTGCGGTGGCCATCTTGCTCTTTCGGCTGGCGGGGATGACTTGGTGGGAGGCGGTGAACCATAGCATGAGCGCCATTTCGACGGGTGGATTTAGCATTACCGACGGCAATATGAGCAGCTACGGTACCGCTGTAAAAGTTGTTGTGATGTTGGTGATGCTGTGCGGTGCTATTTCTTTTAGCGTGCACGATCAGCTGATTACGAAGTTCAGGCTGACGATTTTGCTGCGCGATCGCCAGCATTTTCTATTGCTGGGCTTGCTGATTGTCGGTGCAGGCGTGGTTGGTTTAGAGCACTACACCTTTACCGGTCGCTTCGCTTGGACAGATAGTATCTTCCAGTGGGTGTCGGCGCTGACGAC
>JBCBFY010000005.1:0-83334 GCA_038527325.1 Cyanobacteria bacterium J06614_10 | reverse complement strand
CCTCTTCCAATTCCTTCAAGCCCCGAACAGAAAGAGATTTGTAAAAGAGTAGAAGTAGCCTTTTCTTTGATTGAATCTCTGAATAACACCTACCAATCAATCCTTGATAACATTTCTCAAGTTAATCAGTCCATTCTTGCCAAAGCCTTCCGTGGCGATCTCGTCCCCCAAGACCCCACCGACGAGCCCGCCCACATCCTCCTAGATCGCATCCGCACCGAACGCGAGAAAACTCAAAAGGCTAAAAAGAAAACCAAGCGGAAGAAGAAAAGCTAGAGAAAGAGGCAAGGCTAAAGCCAGTAAGATTAGGGGATTTCCTCCCCTAGACCCCTCCTCTGCTTGGCGTCTTAAAGTGCTGCCTGGGGGCCCGGGCTCCCCCAGACCCCCCGAAAGGGGAATTTTGGTAGGGAGGCAAGTTTGCCGCATTGGGTGGCCGGTGGGTGGGACCGTCACGCGTGACGCTCAGCAGGAGTGGCTGAATTAGAGGCGCAACATTTAAGCGGGGCTATTGTGTGCTCAAAGTTCTGGATTTTTCGTGTGCCAGTCAGTTGCCTGCTCAAAAGCATGGCCAACCTCAAACAGCAAATCTTCCCTCAGCACATTGCTCACAAGCTGCAAACCAATCGGCATGCCCTGATCATCAAAACCGCAAGGAACACTCATGCCCGGCAAGCCCGCCATATTTACTGGAATCGTCATTAAATCGAGCAAATAAAGACTCAGCGGATCGTCATTTTCGCCCGTCTTAAACGCAGTGCTAGGCACCGTAGGACTCACCAACACATCTACCTCTTCAAACGCTTTTTCAAAATCTTGCTTCATCAGCGTACGAACCTTCTGTGCCTTGAGGTAAAAGGCATCGTAATAACCCGCAGAAAGCGCATAGGTGCCAATCATAATGCGCCTTTTTACCTCAGCGCCAAAGCCCTCAGCGCGAGTTTTGTTGTACATCGAGAGTAGATTGGGTTCCTTCGCACGTAGGCCATAGCGAACGCCGTCGTAGCGAGCCAAGTTTGCTGAGGCTTCGCAAGGGGCAATGATGTAATAAGCCGAGACGCCATAGTTAAACCGAGGGCAGGAAACGGTTTTTACCTCGGCGCCAAGCGCCTTTAGCTGCTCAATGGCCGTAGTCACCGCATCGCCAACTTGGCTGTCGAGCCCCTCGCCAAAAGTTTCTTGGATAATGCCAATCTTGCGACCTTTGAGAGGCTGCTTGGTATCTTTCTTGAGAAATTGAGTGTAGTCAGGAATTTCGACATTGAGGCTGGTGGCATCTTTGGGATCGTGACCCGCGATCGCACTCAACAAAATCGCCGTATCTTCCACCGTGCGCCCAAACGGCCCAATCTGATCGAGCGACGAAGCAAACGCTACTAATCCAAAGCGCGACACCAACCCATAGGTCGGCTTCATGCCGACAATGCCACAAAAAGAAGCAGGCTGACGGATCGAGCCACCCGTATCAGACCCCAGCGAAATCGGCGCCTGACCGCCCGCCACTGCTGCTGCCGAGCCGCCGGAAGAGCCCCCCGGCACCCTAGAAGTGTCCCAGGGATTTGCCGTGGTTTTGAAGGCCGAATTCTCCGTAGAGCCGCCCATGGCAAACTCGTCCAAATTGGTTTTTCCAACGAACACAGCGCCTGCCGCATCCAATCGCTCAGTCACCGTAGATTCGTAGGGCGGCACGAAGTTTTCAAGGATTTGTGAGCTGCAGGTGGTGCGAATGCCCTTGGTACAGAGGTTGTCTTTGAGGGCGACGGGAATGCCCGCTAGCAGGCCGATATCTTCTCCGGCGGCGATTTTTTCATCTACCGCTTTGGCTTGGGCAAGGGCTTTTTCTGCCGTCAGCGAGACAAAGCTATTGAGCTGAGGCTCTACCGCCTGCGCCTGCTCTAGCTGTGCCTGAGCAATCTCAACCGCACTACGGGACTTGCTAGTGAGCTGTTGGTGCAACTCGCGGATGGCTGACATTGGGGTTCCTCTAAACAATCGCTCCAGTTAGCTAGGGTAGCAGGGTAATGCGCGCTCGGGCCAAAGCTTTCAATCTACCCACTTCATCGGTCGCACACATGGCTCATCCCTCGATTGAGTCATCTGCTAGCTTAGGTCCCGATAGAAACGTCCCGATAGAACGCTACCCTTCTCGAAAAAAAAGTTGATTTGTCCGTCGGATTTGCCGATTGGCTAAGCAAGTCTAAGGGGTCTGCTGGCGCTCTAGCCATTTGGCTGAAGTGCTCAAATTTCCTGCGCGTATAAAGCTGGGACTTGGGCACCCTCGTGCCAGAGCCCACTCAAGGCGCTTCTTCTCTGTCCACCTTCTCTTTTCTATCTCAATGTCCGGCTTCTGGTATTCTGCCGCGATCGCAACCACCACCGCTGCACTTTTCAGCCTGACAGCTGACATCGCCACCGAACGAACCCATATCCTCTCACCTGCGCCAGCTGCCAGCTCACCAGCGCAAAAGAGCCACCATTCAGACCCCGAAGCGGCTACAAACCCAGAGAACGCTACCCCCCTCACCGGTCAGCGACGCTATCAGCAGGCGATGACGCTGGCAAACCAGGCTGTTGTGGCCTACCAGTCGGCCCGTCAAGCAGAGACGCTGGCCAAACAGGTCGCCTTGACTCGTCAAGAACGTGACCTTTGGCAGCAGACCTTAGAGCTACTGACATCGATCCCTACGGATGCTGTAGAGCACGCTCAGGCCGCTCGCAAAGCAGTACAGTACCGGCAGCTATTGGCAACCGCAGAAGGCAAGCTAACAACTGCCGACCGCACCTTCTTAACCCAGATTATTCAATCTGCTCGGGTCAATCCGCAGCGAGTCCATGTGACGCTGTGTCAGCTTGGCGGACCGGTTACCCAGTCACACAGGCAGTCAAAAAGAGGGCACAGCCACTCTCAAAAAGGACGACTCAATCGCGATCGCTGCCGTGACCACCAAGGCGATATGCCCATGGCCAGCCCAGCCAGCCTAATCAAACTACCGATTGCGATCGCGCTACTCGATAAAGTCGCCACTGAGAACGTCGACCTGAGCAGCAGAATTTACATTGACCCAGGTAATTTTACGGAGAATGCAGCGGGCGCCAATATTGAAGTTGGCCAGGAGTATCCCCTCTCCCAGGTGATGACCCGCATGATCAACGAAAGCAACAACATCGCGACCAACCAGCTGATCGACTACGTGGGTCATGCTGACATCGCTGAAACTCTGCTAAACCGGGGATACACCAGCACCCTGGTAGGGCATAAACTGGCAGGCGATCGCATCCTCCCCAAAAATCCTGGCACCCAGACCAACCGAGCCACCACCAACGACATCACCGTAATGATGGCCCATACCTACAGCCTGGAGAATCCCGGTGATGAAGAACTCCTCAAGGCCCTAGTCAGCCAGAACGATCAGGAGTTTGGCTATCAGGCGCTACAAGACCTAGATCCCGCCATAAAGTGGCTAGGCGAGAAAACAGGTCAAAACAATCGCGTGATCGGCTCTACGCTAGCCATGGAAGTGGGCGCTGACCGCTACGCGCTGACTGTTGCCATCGACCACAGCGCTGATCCCCACGCCATGCGCGCCATTATTCGCCAGGTGTCAGAGTACCTACTGGCGGCAGGATCGCTGACTGAGACGTCCGAGCGATCCCCATCGCTACCATCCGCCGCGCTAAACTCAGAAGGCCCAGAACACAAGGATTCTGAAGAGAAAGTGCAGGCCCCAGCGGAAACCACATCTTGAGCGCAAGGTCAGCGTCAGCTGACCCGCCAGTTTGACTTTTTTGAGAATGTATTCTGCCCCACAGAAATTAGGATTTCTACCAACAGAATTGAATATATGTAGCGATCCCCCCTTGCCATCTGACCCCTGCACGCTCACACTTAAGTGTGAAGTGAGGATGGCCTTTTTCTGTAGCCAGGAATGACGTTGTGAAAAGAGTTCTTTCGATTATTTTGGGAGGCGGCGCTGGCACCCGTCTCTATCCACTGACTAAATATCGTGCTAAACCCGCCGTCTCCTTGGCAGGCATGTATCGTTTGATCGATATCCCAGTCAGTAACTGTTTAAATTCCGACATTTTAAAAATCTACGTTCTCACTCAGTTCAATTCAGCGTCGCTCAACCGACATATTTCTAAGGCCTACAACTTTTCTACCTTTAGCGATGGCTTTGTCGAGGTTTTGGCTGCTCAGCAGACGCCCGACAGCCCTAGCTGGTTTGAGGGAACTGCCGACGCGGTTCGTAAGTACTTATGGATGTTTGAAGCGGCAGATGTAGACGAATTTATCATCCTCTCTGGCGACCATCTCTACCGGATGGACTACAGCGACTACGTACTGAAGCACAGAGAAAGCGGGGCAGACGTCACCCTCTCGGTGGTGCCGATTGGCTACAAGACGGCTTCTAGCTTTGGCCTGATGAAGGTAGACGAGAACAATCGCATTGTCGAGTTTGCAGAAAAGCCAAAGGGTGAAGCGCTAGAGGCTATGAAGGTCGATACGACGGCCATGGGCCTTTCGCCAGAAGCAGCGGCAGAGAAGCCCTTCATTGCATCTATGGGCATCTACGTGTTCAAAAAGCAGGTGCTGATAGACCTGCTTCGCAACAACCCTGAGCAGACGGACTTCGGTAAAGAAATCATTCCAGCCTCCGCCCGCGACTACAACGTACAGGCCTACCTATTTAATGGCTACTGGGAAGACATCGGGACGATTGAGGCTTTTTACAATGCCAACATTGCGCTGACCGACCAGCCCGATCCCGCCTTTAGTTTTTACAGCGAAGATGCGCCGATTTATACGCGATCGCGCTACCTCCCCCCCAGTAAAATCCTCGACTGCCAAATCACAGAATCCATCGTCAGTGAGGGCTGCATCCTCAAAAAGTGCCGCATTCACAACTCTGTCATTGGTTTGCGGCAGCGGATTGGTGCCGACTGCGAGATCGACAGCGCCCTGCTCATCGGCGCGGACTACTACGAGAAGATGGATCTCGACAAAGAGGTGCCTAAAACCGATCAGATCCCTATTGGCATTGGTGAAGGCTCCGTGATTCGCCGGGCCATTATCGACAAAAACGCTCGCATCGGTCGCAACGTAAAAATCATCAATAAAGACAACGTTGAAGAAGCCGAAAGAGAAGCTGACGGTTACTACATTCGCAGCGGCATTGTTGTAGTTCTCAAAAATGCGGTCATTCCTGACAACACCGTTATCTAGCCTGCGGTGAGAGTTGCAGGAGCCCAGCAATCGAAAGCAAACAGATGAAAACTGGCAGGGGCTCTGGCAAAGGCTAGGGCCTTTTTTGTGAGTGTGCGTCTTGTTCGAATCGCGGATCTTGCAATTTTTAAGCCTAAAATCTGCATAGGCCAGTGGCCTTAGCTCTCACCCTTGTAACTTAAGTACCCACCCATCTACCCAATCTCTGCTATATCGTTTCTTAGACCCTCTCAGCCTGAAAATCTCCCATGAAGCCGGATAGCCCCGCCGCCGACAGCGACGACTCACAGCAGCAAACCCCCGCCGCTTCCCCAGACACCGTCAATCAGACCCCTCCCCCAGCCAATCCAACCATTCCGCCAAAGGATCTGGCCAAGCCGCTGACGACCCCGCCGCTCTCGCTCGTGCCGGGGCTGCAGGCGAGCCCGTTGGAAACGTTGCAGCGTCGCTATGCGGACCAGCTCAGCCAAGATATTGAGCAGCTAGAGGCACAGAAAGCACGGCTACAACGGGAGATTTCTAGCCTTCGGCAAGACTACGTCACGCTACATGCCCAAGCTCAGCGGCTAAGACAGACCACAGGACCCGCTGGTTCTATGTCTTCTGCGCTCGGCTCAGAGGCGACGCTGCAGCCAGAAAAAATTTCTCCTGCTGTCGGTCCGGTCTTGCCGGGAGAAACGGAAGTGGCTGGCTCGTCACCTGTCGAGGTCAAGTCAGCACCGCTAAATCCGGCGCCCAAAAGCCGTTCGATTGAGCTGCCGACACCGGCCACGTCCGAGCAGCGCCGCAGACGAAGCGCCCGCCGCAAAGAGCCCGTTGCCTTAGTGACGGTTCGTAAGCGATCGCCCAGAAAAGGCATTGTTTTGAGTGCGATCGCCACTGCGCTGATTGCCTGGCACTACGGCGCGGTCAGTGCGCTGGGCAACGGTGGCAGCTGGCTAGGCCTGGGTATCGATCAGCTAGGCAGCGGTTTTTTGCCAATGGTCGCGCTGCTGTGGCTGAGAATGCTGGTGATGGTTCCGGCCATACTGCTGCTGGCTCCGCAGCTCTACGCAGATACCTGGGAAGATTTGCAAGACTGGTTTTACAACCGTGAGCGGGTTTTGCTCCTATTAATAGGTAGTGGCATTGCGCTCTTCTTTTCGCAGGTGTTTCTTTACCAAAGTGTGGGTTTGTCCGGGCCTGTGATTGGTACGGCGCTGCTGTTTTTGTATCCGCTGATGGCGACGCCGCTGGGGTTGGGCCTGCGGCAAGAGCAGGGGCTGTCTGGGTTTGGGCTGCTGGCAATGGTTGCGATCGCCATGGGTGGCTTTCTAGCGGTTCGCCCTATCCTACCGACAGAGGCACCGGCTACTTGGCTGGGCCTGCTCGCTAGCCTGGCGTTTAGCCTATACATCGTGCTGACGAATTTGAGCTACCGGCAGCAGTGCCATCCTATTCCGGCTGCGGTGGTTCAGTTTTCTACGGTCGCGGTGGTGGGCAGCATCATCCTGCTGGTAAAACCGTTGACGCTGGTGAGCATTAGCTGGACGAGTCTTTTTTTCTGGGGCGTTGCGATTGGCGTTTTGATGCTGCTGGCCTACCTGTTTAACTACAGCAGCTTACGGGCAATTGGGCCGCGTACGTCCATTGTGGCGGCGACGACTCCGGTGATGGTGTTACTGCTCACCTGGGGATTTCAGCCCGGGCGATCGCTCGAAATTATTCAGTACACCGGCATCGCTCTCATTTCTATGGGAGGCATCGCCTTGGGTAAGGAGAAACTCACCAAGCCTTGAAGCTGTCCTAATCAAAAAGCCTGGTCCTTGGAACGAAGGACCAGGCTTTTTCAAAGCGGAGAGAGAGGGATTCGAACCCTCGAACAAGTTGCCCCGTTACAGCATTTCCAGTGCTGCGCCTTCAACCACTCGGCCATCTCTCCCGATTGCACGTTTACTTAACGTAATCTGGCCGCAAGGGCTTTTTAAGTCGCCCATTACAGCTTTGCCATCGTATCAGAAAGCGGGGGCATCTCAGTACTATTTTTCCGTCTGTTCCGTGTAATCATGGGGGCTAAGAACTCAATTTTTTTCTATTTGCCATGGCCGACACTTACACCGTTCGTATTCATCATCGGCAAAAAGGCGTCACCTACTCTGTGCAAGTTCCAAGCGATCGCTACATTCTGCAAACCGCCGAAAATCAGGCGGCAGATTTGCCCTACTCTTGCCGAAATGGGGCCTGCACTGCCTGCGCTGTCCGGGTGCTCTCCGGTGAGCTACATCAGCCCGAGGCCATGGGCCTCTCCCCCGATCTCCGCGAAGAAGGCTACGCCCTGCTGTGTGTGAGCTATCCTCGCAGCGACCTAGAGGTCGAAACCCAAGATGAAGACGAAGTATACGAGCTACAGTTTGGCCGCTACTTTGGCAAAGGCACCGTGCGCTCTGGCATCCTAATCGATGACGACTAGCACACTGATGTCTTCTCAAGATGTCCTTTCAGCCGATGCCACAGCACCCAATGACCTACTCTTCAGACGATCTTCAGCGCTTCCTCGATGTGGCGACAGAGGCTGCCTGCGCCGGGGGCGCGGTGCTTCAGCACTACTGGGGCAACCTTTCAAATATTCAACAAAAAGGTCGCCCGGGCGATCTGGTCACCGAGGCCGACAAAGCCGCTGAAAAAGAAGTCCTTTCCGTCCTCAAGCGCCATCTACCCGGCCAGGCCATTCTCGCCGAAGAATCTGGCAGCATCGGAGAGCAAACCGACGGACTCCTGTGGGCCGTCGACCCCCTAGATGGCACGACGAACTACACCCATCAGTATCCTTTCTGTGGCTGTTCGGTCGGCCTACTCATCGATGGCAAACCGTCGGTCGGCGCTATTTTCGATCCGGTGCACAATCATCTCTTTCGCGCAGCCAAGGGCCTAGGAGCAACCTGCAACCGAGAGCCAATCAGCGTCTCTGCCACAGAGACCCTAGCCGATAGCCTGCTGGTAACGGGCTTTGGCTACGACCGCCGAGAAACCATCGACAATAACTACGCTGAATTTTGCCATCTGACCCATCTGACTCGGGGAGTGCGGCGTGGCGGTGCGGCGTCTATCGATTTGGCCTATGTGGCTTGCGGGCGGCTAGATGGCTACTGGGAGCGGGGGCTCTCTCCCTGGGACCTGGCGGCGGGCGTCGTGCTGGTAGAAGAAGCGGGCGGACAGGTCACCGCCTACGACCAAACCACTTTCGACATCACCTCGGGGCGCTTGCTGGCGACCAATGGCAAAATTCAAGCTGAACTGAGTGATGTGCTTGTGAAGGTGAAGCCGCTAGAGCGATTTGCACCCCCTGCAGCGCTGGCAGAATAGCGAGTTTACACAGCAGCGTTTTTCTGTCGCTTTTCCATCGTTTGCTCATAATGGCGATTTTACATAGTTGAATTTCTCGCAATAAGTGAATAACTGTATCAATTGCATACATTTGTAATGACTCAATAGTCGTAGTATTTGCCTGGTAGGCATGATTGCCTACTGTCTCGACGGTTTTGGTGTGGGCATGTGTGGATGAATCGCTTTGTGTATGGTGGTGCTGCGGTCTTGATCGGTGCGATCGCTGGTCTGATCGGCGGGGCCAAACTCCTCTCGCTGACGCCAGTCGGCAGCGTGATGGCCAGCACCGAATTGGGGACTAGCGGCACAACAAGCGATGAAGCGACTGGCTCCCCGCCGGTCGAGCATGACCCAGCGGATATAGAACACTATAGAAAAGCGGCAGAGCTGGCCGCGCAGGCCAAGCTAATTGCCCAGTCAGTTGCCCAATCAGCCAACCAGCCGCCCGATGCAGGCCTGGTGAAGCGAGAGCGCGAAATGTGGGAACGAGCGATTGGTTCGCTAGACAAAATTCCAACCCAGTCTGGTCTGCAGGCCCGAGCGGCGATTAAGCAAGTGTCCTATCGGCAAAAGCTAGCGGTCGCCGAGCGCAAAGTTGCTGCCTCATCCGAGACCTTTATCAACGACATTGTGGGCAGCGTCGGGGTCGATCCTGCCCTGCTGCACGTTACGGTGTGTGAGCTAAGTGTGGCGAGTAGTGGGGCGAGTAGTGTGGCCAGTGCGGTTACCAAAGGCGCTTCGTCGGAGCAGACGGTTGAATACTGTCTGAACTATCAGGGGGATGACCCCATGGCCAGTACGGCCAGCTTGATCAAGCTACCGATTGCGATCGCGCTGATTGCCAAAGCCAGCACAGAAGCTGTCGACATCGACGACGACATTGTCATCGATCCGAAAAACTTTACTGAAAATGCGGTGGGCTTCACCCTAAAAGTGAGCAACGAATACTCGCTGCGTCGGGTGATGACCCAAATGATCAAAAACAGCGACAACATCGCCACCAATCAACTGATCGACTATCTGGGCTATTCCTACATCAACCAAACCCTAAAGCAGCTAGGCTACGCAAAAACCTCCGTGGGTCACAAGCTCATTGGCGCCAAAACCGCCCCGGCAAACTTTGGAGAAGGCATCAACCAATCAACTACCAACGAAATCACCGCCATGATGGCGCAGGTGTACAGCCTGGGTCGCCCAGAAGAGCTAGACATTTTGGCCGCGCTCAGCCGCCAAGAAGACATTGAGTTTGGCTACAAGGCGACGCAAGATCTGGGGCCGACCGTGAAATGGCTAGGTGAAAAAACCGGGCAAAACAATCTTGTTATCGCCTCGACCATGGCCATCGAAATTGACCAGAAGCGCTATGTCATCACCGTTGCCCTCGATGGCGGCGGCGATATCCCCGCGCTCAGAAAAGTTATCCGCCAGATAGCAACACACCTCAAGGACACAGCGCTCTAACGGGTTGAATCTTGGGCTTTGATGGATTCTTTTCGCGATTTCTAGGGTTTATTCAGCAGTTTATTCGGTAATGGTGAGCACCTTTTGCTAAAGCGCTGAGGTATCGCGGGCATTCTGAGTGCGATAACCCTCGACCCTAAGCAACTATGACCATCCAGGAAGGGCTTTTTCAGCTCGACATGACTGACCACCATGCAGTGCTTGGCTTTTCCTTAGCAGCAGAGCCAAAACAGGTCAGAAAGCGATACCTCAAAATTGCTCGTAAGCTCCATCCAGATAGCCTTCGTGACGCTTCTGACGAGCAGCGAAAGCTGGCGAGCGAGCTACTCTCCAAGCAGGTAAACCCAGCTTACGAAACCCTCAGCCAAGATAAATCGGCTAAAGAGCACAAAATTTTGCTCAAAATGAAGCGCAAGCAGCTAATCGATGACCCCACCATTGTGACCCTCCAGAGCGATGCGGCCAAAAAGCTGCTCAGCACAAAGTCACCAGCGGCCATTGAGGCAGACTACACTGCTGCGCTAGCGGAAATTGCAGCCACCCAGTTTGACGATCTCAGCCGGGTAGAAGCCGCCATTGGAGAGCTGAGCGAGCTAAATGCGGTTTACCTCATGCGCCAGCAGTTCGCTGAGCATACCGCCGGGCAAACCGCTCCCTCGGCCACGCCATCAAGTAGTTCTACTCAGACATCGGGCGCTCAGCAAAAATCCTCAGGCGCTAGCACCACCGCCAGCTCGCAGCAGACCCGCAGCGGCTCGCGTCAGAATTCCATCATTCAAAGCTACTTGAAGCGCGCTCAGGAATTTGAATCTCAACAGGACTATTCTCGCGGTATTTTAGAGGTGCGCGAAGCGATTACCTCCCATCCCAAGAGCGCCCCTTGCCATGCTTACCTAGCCCATCTATATCTCAAAGCAGGACAGGCGACCCTGGCCAAAATTCATGCCAAGCAAGCCCTAACCTTCGACCCAGAAAATCAAACTGCGCAAGCCGTGCAGTCTAAACTCATGGGCCAAGGGCGTAAGCAAACTGCGGCGAAAAAAGGACAGGCCAATGCCGCCGAGGGCAGCGCCCAAAAGAAAGCAGCAAACGGTCAGAAAGCGGGTGGAAAAAAGAAGGGAGGCGGTCTCTTAAGCGGATTGTTTGGTGGAAAAAAACGATAGATGCCAAAAGGGAATACATACCACCCGCCAACGGGTGGCCGAGATCTACTCCCCCTCGACGTGGTCCAAAAGCGATGGATCGAAGACCGACTGGAAGAAGTCTTTCACCGATGGGGCTACCACCGCATCATTACGTCAACCGTAGAGACGATGGATACGCTGATGGCTGGAGGCGCCATTGAGCGCATCGAAGTCATTGAGCTACAGATGAACCAGCTGGGCGGGCAGCGGCTTGGTTTGCGCCCAGAACTCACCGCCTCGATTGCGCGGGCGGCGGTGACTCGCTTAGCCTCGGTGACCTACCCCCAACGGCTGTACTACAACGCCAATGTCTTTCGCCGGTCTGCAACGGGCAGCCAAGGCGGCCAGCAAGAATACCATCAGGCCGGGATTGAGCTACTGGGCAGCAGCGGCCTGATGGCAGATGCAGAAGTGCTGCTGCTGGTGACAGATTGCCTGAGCGCGCTCAAGCTTACCGACATGCACATCGTGCTAGGTGAAGCCGCGCTGACCTATTCTCTGCTAGCCCCTTTCCCCGAAAAGCAGCGTGAAAAGGTCCGCCAGAGCATTGCAGCCCTAGACCGAGTGGCGCTAGAGAATCTAGACCTGCCGCAAGATTTACAGACCTTAGCCCTCCGACTGATGGACCTGCGAGGCGACCCTAGCGATGTGCTCTCTAAGCTGGGCGAGTTCGATTTGGATGAACAACAGCAGGCGATCGCAGCTCAGCTCAAGTCTCTCATCGATTTGCTTGGCACCGAGCGAGAGCAGGGCATCCAGGTCCCGTCGGTCATCCTCGACCTCAGCTTGATTCGGCCTTTCGACTACTACACGGGCATCGTTTTTGAGGTGGTAGGCGACGGGCAGCGCATAGGGCAAGGTGGCCGCTACGACGACCTGCTGGCCGTGTATGACCCCACCCCCGATAGCAAAGGCTTTCCGGGTGTGGGCTTTGTGCTCAATATTGAGCGGCTGCACCGAGAGCTCGTGCCCAGCGGCCACCTGCCAAAAGAGACACCCCCCAGCGACTGGCTAATCGTGCCGAAGAGCGCCGCCGCCGCCGCCGCCGCCCTCACCTACGCCCAAAAAGCTAGACAGTCGGCCAATGTGGTGCGGGTAGAAATGAGTCTAGACTTAACGCAGTCGGCGGATGAAGTGAGGGCGATCGCCCGGAAGCGCAACATCAGTCGCATCGCTTGGATTTCGGCCGAGGGCTTGCCCGATATCGAGGTTGTTATCTAAACTTAACAATATGAATTTGTTCTGAGAAAAGTTAAATGGCACACACCATTGTGACCGATGTCTGCGAAGGCGTTGCAGACTGCGTAGACGCCTGCCCAGTAGCCTGCATTGACGAAGGCCCCGGCAAAAACAAGAAGGGTACTGGCTGGTATTGGATTGATTTTGACACCTGCATAGACTGCGGCATCTGCCTGCAGGTGTGCCCGGTTGAAGGGGCTATTTTGCCCGAAGAAAAGCCGGAGCTACAGAAGACGCCTTAAGGCGTCTTCCCTTCCCGAAGATACTTGGGCCGCCAACCCGGAATCGCCTGTTGCGGACTGCGAGAGAAAACAAGGCAGTCATCCTCTACAGTCTTGGTAATTACTGAGCCCGCGCCGATGGTGACATCTTCACCGATGGTGATGGGAGCGACCAGGCAGCTGTTGGCCCCTGTTTTTGTGCGATCGCCAATAATTGTCTTGTGCTTATTTTTCCCGTCGTAGTTTACCGTGATCGTACCGGCACCCACGTTCACCTTTTCTCCGAGTTCGGCGTCTCCCAGGTAGGAGAGATGGGCCGCATTGGTGTTGTTGCCAATCGTGGATTTTTTCACTTCGACGAAGTTGCCAATCCGGCAGCTTTCTCCGATGACCGCCTTGCCGCGGAGGTGAGCAAAGGGCCCAATCTGGCCAGAGGCTGCGACTTCGCTGTCGCTAACAACAGAATGAACAACTTTGGTATGGGGCCCAATGGTGCTGTTCTCGATGAGGGTGCCGGGGCCAATGTGGCAGCCAGTGCGGATGATGCTATGACCTCGCAGATTGGTTTGCGGTTCTATCGTGACGTCGGGTTCTATGGTCACGGTCGAGTCGATGGTGATGCTCTCTGGATTAATTAGGGTGACGCCTGAGAGCAACAGCTCATCTTTGAGGCGCTTTTGCATCACGGCTTCGGCCTCGGCGAGCTGCTTGCGATTGTTGATGCCTGCAATTTCTGTTGCCCGCACGTCCATGGCCATGACAGGTGAGAGGTCTTTGATCACGTCGGTGAGGTAGTACTCTTGCTGGTCGTTGTCTGCTTTTAGGTGGGGGAGAATGGTCATCAGCGCGGCCCAGTTGAAGCAGTAAATGCCTGCGTTAATGCGCTGGTTTTCGCGCTGAGCCGGGGTGCAGTCGCGGTGCTCAATAATCTCTTTTACAATCAGCTGCTCATCGCAGAAGACCCTGCCGTAGCCGGTGGGGTCCGCCATTTGGGCCGTTAGGATAGTTGCTGCGTTGCCGTTTTCGCGGTGGGTGCTCACCATCTGCTCGATGGTGTCGGGTTTGAGCAGTGGCACATCCCCGTTGAGCACCAGCAGGTCGCCTGCAAACCCTTCAAGCGCTGGAATCACCTGCTGAACGGCGTGGCCTGTGCCTAGCTGCTCGGTTTGTTCAACAAATTCTAACTCTGGTACGGCCGCCAAGGTCGCCTTGACCTGATCGGCTGCGTAGCCGATGATGGCAAGCTTGCGGGTCGGGCTCACCCGCGCGGTGCTGGCAATGACGTTTTCAACCAGGGTCAGACCGCTGAGCCGATGGAGAACCTTGGGCAGCTGTGAGCGCATGCGGGTGCCTTTGCCTGCTGCTAGGATTGCGATCGCGAGTGAATCAGCCATAACCTTCCTTTGCTTCTGTTGCTTGTCAGGGATTAGTCAGAAAATGAGTGAGTAGATCTGTGTTGCTGCTCTTAATTAGCCACTTCAATTGGCCACTTCAGCTGGCCGCTTCAACTGGCCACTTCAGCTGCCCACTCTAATCGGGCACCATCGCAATACATTCAATCTCCACCAAAACATCTTTGGGCAAGCGAGCCACTTCTACGCAGGCCCGCGCCGGTGCATTCTCATCTCCAAAGTGCTTGGCATACACCTCGTTCATCGCCGCAAAATCGTTCATATCTTTGAGAAATACGGAGGTTTTTACCACCTGCGAAAAGTCTGACCCAGCCGCCTTGACCACGGCTGCTAGGTTCTGAAGTGACTTTTCGGTTTGCTCGGCGACGGTACTACCCACCAGCTCGCCAGTAGCCGCATCTAACGGAATCTGACCCGCCACAAAGAGCATGGCACCGGAGGCGACAATGCCCTGGTTGTAGGGTCCAACGGGGGCAGGAGCTTGATCGGTCTGAATAATTTTGCGCACGGTTTTCACGCCTGACATTTACAGCTAACTTTTTCACCTGACGCTCACTCCTCACTGCACCGCTGATGGCTAGACCGAACAGGTGCAAGAGAGCGTGAGCAGGTTCAACACGGAAATAATTCTAAGGGTTGGTGTGGGTTTAGGCTAGAGACGGGGGCGATTGCCGTAGTGGCGATACTGCCAGTAATCCTGCAGGATTTGACCGTGGTCAAAGCAAAGCTCAGCGGGAATTTCCCAGGGATTGAAGAGGGCGAGGCTCTTGGCATCGTCTTGGGCGGTGGGTTCTCCTACCGCTGTAGCTAAGAAGACAATGCTAAGGGTGTGCTGCCGCTGGTCCCGGGCAGGGTCTGAGTACACCTGGAACTGCTCAAGCAGGGTAACGGTCAAGTTCGTCTCTTCTTTGGCTTCGCGGCGGGCGGCAGTTTCTACCGATTCTCCGTAGTCTACAAATCCACCGGGCAGCGCCCAGCCATGGGGAATATTTAAGCGTTCTATCAGTACGATGGGGCGATGGGGGCGATCGCGCATTTCGATAATCAGGTCAACGGTGGGTGCTGGGTTCCGGTAGGGCATAGGGCTATCGTCGTCGGGCTGATCATGACGTCCTGACATTCTCCCACTGTTCATTATTTTTTTGGGCAACCTTCTGCCCAAAAGCAGGTCTGCGACCTAGCGACCCGTGATAGAGTCTGTGCAACATCATTAACGTATTTATGTCATTTCCTAGAGCCAGCGGTATATTGCTACACCCTACCTCGCTACCAGGCCGTTTTGGCATCGGCGATTTGGGCAGCAAGGCCTATCAATTTGTCGATTTTTTGGTGGATACGCAGCAGCAGCTGTGGCAAATTTTGCCGCTGGGGCCTACGGGTCACGGCAACTCTCCCTACATGTCTTATTCGGCAATGGCTGGGAATCCGATGCTGATCAGCCTGGAGACGGTGCAGGCACAGGGACTGCTGACCGATGAGGAGCTAGCCCGGACGCCACTGTTTCCGATGGAGCGGGTGGACTATGGCGCGGTGAGTACTTTCAAGCTAGGCCTGCTCAGGAAAGCCGCTGATCGATTCAAGTTTTCTGCCAGTGAGGAGCTGAAGGAGGCGTTTAGTCAGTTTCGAAAAGACTATGCAAGCTGGCTAGAAGACTACGGTCTGTTTATGGCGCTCAAAGGACATCACGAAGGCGCTTCTTGGTCTGACTGGGAGGAGCCTTTTGCCCACCGTGACACCGATGCGCTCAACCGGGCGCGGGTCGATCTGGCCGCTGAGATTTTTTATCATGAGTACATGCAGTTTGAGTTTTGTCGGCAGTGGACAGAGCTAAAGGCCTACGCCAATCAGCGCGGCGTGCAGATTGTGGGAGATATGCCCATTTATGTGGCGCACGATAGCGCAGATGTGTGGGCCAACCCAAAATACTTCATGCTCGATGAGGAGATGCTGACGCCTTCGCAGATGGCGGGTGTCCCCCCCGACTACTTTAGTGAGACGGGTCAGCTGTGGGGTAATCCTACCTACAACTGGGAGGTATTGGAGGCCGATGGCTTTGGCTGGTGGCTGCAGCGGGTGCGCGCCTTGCTGGAGTTTGTCGATCTGATTCGGATAGACCATTTTCGAGGGTTTGAGGCGTTTTGGGCGGTGCCTGCTGGCCATGAGACGGCTATGCACGGCGAGTGGGTAGAGGCGCCTGGAGTCACGTTCTTTGAGACGGTAGAAGAAAAGCTCGGTCAGCTACCTTTCCTCGCTGAAGACTTGGGCCTGATCGATGAAAAGGTGGAGGCGCTGCGCGATCGCTTCGACTTCCCCGGCATGAAAATTTTGCAGTTTGCCTTCGGCTCCGACCATCAAAATCCTTACCTACCCTTCAACGTAGACCGCAATTTCTTGATTTACACCGGCACCCACGATAACAACACGACCGTTGGCTGGTTTGAGCAGGCCTCCGACTACGAAAAGCAGCGAGTGGCTACCTTTGTAGGCGCCCTTGAGCCGACTGCGGTGCACTGGGCGATGATTCGTATGGCGCTCAGCTCAGTGGCAAATCAGGCGGTAACTCCGCTGCAAGATGTCTTGGGCCTAGGCGGTGAAGCGAGAATGAACACACCGGGCGTTGGCGAGGGCAACTGGGAGTGGCGCTACGTAGAGACGATGCTGACGCCGGGGGTGCGTAATCAGCTGAGAACGCTGACGGAACTGTATGGGCGATCGCGCGACCAGACAGGTCAAATGCATTCGGACGGAGACTAGCCGAAAACCGAACCCGAAAACCGAACCTCTTATCTGGGTAGGCTTTGCTACGCTGAAGCTTGTAGAGCGTCTTAGGCGTTTGTCTCAGGTAAGGCTGCCTAGCTAAAGCGCTTATCTGGCCAACCCAGCGAATGTGACTGTTTTTAGGGAGGAGAAGACCGCATGGCCGCAACTGACTTCAAAGACTACTACGCCATTTTGGGGGTCAGCAAAACGGCAGGTGCTGATGACATCAAGCGTTCTTTTCGGAAGCTAGCGCGCAAGTATCACCCTGACGTAAACCCAGACAACAAAGCTGCCGAGGCAAAGTTTAAAGAAGTTAGCGAAGCCTACGAAGTCCTCTCCGATCCCGACAAGCGCAAAAAGTACGATCAGTTTGGTCAGTACTGGCAGCAGGCAGACCGGGCTGGCGCAGGTGCCAGAGCCGGTGGGCCAGGTGCGGCAGCAGGCGGCTTTGACTTCGGCGCCTATGGCAGCTTCGACGACTTTATCAATGAGTTGCTTGGCCGCATGGGTGGTCCCAGTGGCTTTGGGGGCGCGGCGGGTGCCCGAGGCGCTCAGTCCTACGGCTATCAGCAACCGGGCGGCTTTGGCACCGGTGGCTTCGGCTTCGACCCGAGAACGGCAGGCCGAGCTGGAGGACGTACGGCAGGCGCAGGTCGCGGCGCGCTAGACCAAGATGCAGAGCTCAAGCTCAGCCTGTCTGAGGCCTTTCGTGGCGCGCAGAAGCGTTTCAGCATCGGCGGCGAGTCGGTGACTGTGCGCATCCCAGCAGGCGTAAAGCCCGGCAGTAAAATTCGCCTCAAGGGCAAAGGCGCGCTAAACCCGCAAACCCAGCAGCGCGGCGATCTCTATTTGATAGTGAACATCCAGCCCCACGACTTTTTCACCCTCGATGGTGACAAGCTCACCTGCGAAGTCCCCATCACGCCCGATGAAGCAGTGCTAGGGGCCAAAATTTCTGTTCCGACGCCTGACGGCAGCGTGACCGTGAGCGTGCCTGCTGGCGTAAAGTCGGGGCAGTCTCTGCGGCTACGCGGCAAGGGCTGGCCAAATAAGAAAGGAACGAACCGGGGCGATCAGCTCGTAAAAGTTGTGATTACACCGCCGAAAAATTTGAGCGATAAAGAAAAGTCTCTCTATGAGCAGATTCAAGCGATGCGAACGGACGATCCTAGGAGTGCGATCGCAAGCAATAGTCTTTAGACTTCAAAGAGACTAGAATTCAAAAAGGATATAGGTGGGTCGAGTAGGCTGCTCCATGGAAGATAGCGATCTCAAAATTGCTCTAGAATTTCGTTCTCGACTAGAGGATATTGTTACTGTTCTAGACGTTCGAATATTTGGCTCGCGAGTTGAAAAGCCGAAAAGAGAAGATTCGGACTTAGATGTTTTTATAAAAGTTGCTGAACTTGACAGACCTCTAAGAGAAAAAATTCATGAGCTAGCCTGGGAAGTTGGGTTTGAGCACAATCAGGTGATTTCTACCTTTGTTGTAACAGAAGCACAAGTGCAGACCGGTGCAGTTGGTGCAAGTCCGATTTTATCCAAGGTGTTTGAAAAAGGCATAGCGATATGAGCGATCATCAGCTTCGTCTGCTGATCAACTATCGCCTGACTGAGGCCAATGAAACGTTAATGGAAGCCAAGCTTCTATTAGAAAATAATGCTTTTAGAGGCAGTATTAATCGGTCCTACTATGCGATGTTTTATGCTTTGCTAGGGCTGCTAGCAACTCAAGGACAAGGAACCTCTAAGCATAGTGGAGCAGTAAGTCTGTTTGACCGAGAGTTTGTCAAAACGGGTATTTTCTCGAAAGAGTTGTCTCGAAGCCTGCATCGTGCATTTGATGAACGTCAGGTCAACGACTATGGTGAAATGTTAGATCCTAATAGAGAATTGGCAGAAAGTTTGTTGGAGCGTGCGCAAGAATTCGTACAAGAGATTCAGTGCTGGTTAGCAAAGTCAGACTTTACGTAGGCGACGAAGCGTAAAGGGAAAATTAGTCTGCTTTAGTCTGATATTGGCAGGTGTGTGTGCTTCGTCTGGAAAAGGCTAAGGTCTTGCTGTGGTCAATCTGAGAACCGTACACTCGAGGATTGCTATGCTCCCTACCGTGCCCTCCCATTCCACTGGATCACCCCAAGAGCACACCCAAGAGCACACTCAAAAATGCACCCTTAGCTATTGTTTTAATCCAGATTGTTCTCAGCCGAAGAATGAGCTGGCTGCACAGGTCTGCAAAAGCTGCGGCACCTCTCTGCTGCTAAAGAATCGCTACCGAGCGGTTCAGTTGATCGGCCAAGGCGGCTTTGGCCGGACCTTTAAGGGAATTGATGTGTCGCAGCCATCTCAGCCCTACTGTGCGATTAAGCAGTTTTGGGTGCGCTCAAATCGTCAGGATGCCGATAAAGCCGCTGAGCTGTTTGAGACGGAGGCGCAGCGGTTGGCGGTGATGGGCGCGCATCGGCAGATTCCGGCACTGCTGGACTATGTCGCGGAGGCGGATGGGCAATATTTGGTTCAAGAATTTGTCCAGGGGCAGAATTTGGCGCAGGTGCTGGCAGAGCAGGGACCTTGGAGCGCTGCTCAGGTGCGAGAGTTATTGGTGAAAATCTTGCAGGTGCTGCAGTACGTGCATGACTACAATCAGGTGATTCATCGGGATATTAAGCCTGAGAACATTGTTCTTCGGGGCCGGGATGGTGTGCTGGTGCTGGTGGACTTTGGGGCGTCAAAGCTGGTGTCGGAGACGACGCTTGAGAAGACGGGGACGGTGATTGGCTCGGCGGCGTATACTGCGCCGGAGCAGGTGAGAGGAAAGGCGGTTTTTGCGAGTGACCTGTATAGCTTGGGCGTAACTTGCATTCATCTGTTGACGCAGGTGTCACCGTTTGAACTCTTTGACAGTGGGGAAAATACCTGGGCTTGGCGACACTTTTTGCCGAAGCCAAAAAACAGGTCTGAAAAGAAGCTGATAGAACAGCTAGGCCCTGTTCTAGACAAGATGCTGGCGGGTGCGACGAGGAAACGGTATGCCTCTGCGGGGGCAGTCTTGAAAGAATTGCGCCAGCCGAAGAGACGGCGAACGGTGCGTAGAACAGTGCTGCTCGCGAGTGTTGGCATTCTCGCGCTGATGGGTGCGAGAGGGTTGGTTGCGCCACTGGCCAGACAGGTGGCTGCGCCTGTAGTGACGCCAATCCCCGGTAGCTACGACTTTGCAGAGTCTCCGGCGGAGCGGTTGCCCAGTGAGCCGGGCGGCCTGTTTGGCTATGGCGAGAATGGTGAGCAGCGGGCGTTTCCGCTGGAGCATACGTCGGTCGATGCACGAGTGGCTGGGAATTTATCGCGGGTGGAGGTTACGCAGACTTTTACGAATCCGTACGACACGCCGCTAGAAGCAGTGTATCAGTTTCCCCTGCCGGATGAAGCGGCGGTGGATGATATGGAAATTCGCATTGGCGATCGCATCATCCGGGGCCTGATAAAAGAGCGTGAAGAAGCGCAAGAAATTTACCAGGAAGCCAAGGAAGCAGGGCAAACTGCAGCACTGCTAGAGCAGGAGCGAGCAAATATCTTCACCCAGTCTGTTGCTAATATTCGCCCGGGTGAAACGATTGAGGTGGTGATTCGCTACAGCAACAGTTTGGACTTTGTTGGCGGCGACTATGAATTTGTTTTCCCGATGGTGGTAGCGCCACGATTTGAGCCGGGAAATGTTAGTGACAATATCAATGGCCATGACAATACAGAAACCTTGGCAACAATGAATCATCCAGGGGCAGCGATCGCATCACAAATCAATCCCCCGCTGCTACCAGAAACCCGCTCAGGCCAAGATATCGACGTCACCGTAGAAATCGATGCAGGGGTTGAAATTGCCGGGTTAAGCTCACTTTCTCACGATATCCTTAGCCAAAATTCGGGCTCAGTCACCCGCGTCACCCTGGCCGCAGGCGACACAATTCCCAACAAAGACTTCATTTTGCGCTACCAGGTAATGGGCGCAGAAACGCAGGCAACCGTACTGACCCAGTCGAATGAACAGGGCGGACATTTTTCCACCTATTTGATTCCAGCGGTAGACTATGCGCCGGAGCAGGTGGTTCCCAAAGATGTGGTCTTTTTGGTCGATACGTCTGGTTCGCAGTCGGGTGAGCCGATAGCGCAGTCGAAAGAACTCATGCGCCAGTTTATCAGCGGGCTAAACCCAGAAGACACCTTTACGATTATTGACTTTGGCAATGAGTCGAGAAAGCTATCTCGAAGGCCGCTAGACAATACGAGAGAAAATCGGGCTAGGGCGCTGAGATATATCAACAATCTGCAGGCTAATGGTGGCACTCAGCTGATGGGCGGCATCGATACGGTGCTGGGCTTTCCGGAAGCAGAAGATGGGCGGCTGAGAAGCATTGTGTTGCTCAGCGATGGCCTAATTGGCAATGATGAAGAGATTATTGGACGGGTGCGCGATCGCCTCAAGCCTGGCAACCGTCTCTACAGCTTCAGCGTTGGGTTTGCGCCCAATCAGTTTGTCATGGACCGGCTAGCAGAAGTCGGTCGAGGGACGACGACGCTAGTGCCCCCCAATGATGATGCGGTAGACATCTCAGAGAAGTTTTTCCGCGAGATTAACAATCCAGTGGTCACCAACATAGAAGTGAGCTGGCGAGGAGAGGGTGAAGCTCCAGTGATTTATCCGCAGGCAGCGCCGGATCTCTTTGCTAGCCAGCCTCTGGTGCTGCACGGCAGAAAGCAAGACCAGCTAAACGGACAGCTGGTAGTGACAGGGACCGTTGCTGGGGGTGCGCCCTACGAGGAGGTGCTAGATGTGCGGTTTGGGCAAGTAAATGGAAATGGCGCGATCGCACAACAGTGGGGGCGATCGCGCATCAAAGCCCTGATGAATGAACTGTACGGCCGCGAGACCCCTGAAGACGTGAGAGCCGTAACCGAGACCGCGTTAGATTACAACTTACTCTCCAAATACACAGCCTTTGTGGCCGTCAGCGAAGAAGTACGGGTAGAGCCCGGTAGCACGGTCTCAGAATTGGTACCTGTAGAAGTCCCGCAGGGCATGGCTTCTCCCTCCGGAACACCAAGTGCTGCCGTCCCTGAGCCTAGCGAAATCATCGGAAATCTGTTGATTATTCTGTTCTTGTTAGGGTTCTTTGCTCGTAAGCGCTGGCACAAACTTTCTTCTGTGTTGCTGACAAAGCAAAGTGAGAAATTAGGCTAGGTAGCCATCACCTCTTCCTCGATTGCCTAGAACGTAGAATCCTGAGCGAGAAAGCCGTAGATGCCTCCTGAGTGCATAATCTGGGAGGCATCTACGGCTATCTCTTTCAAGTTCTATTTGTTCAAGCTCTATTGGACTTTACCAATACCCAGCGACTTCTTACTTTTCTTCAGGTCTTTCCAGAGCGATTTGATCTGGCGGTAAGCTTCGGCCTGGGTGATTTTACCGCCTGTTTCTAGCGCACTGATAAATTCGACCCGCTTTGAGAAAGTCTGCAGATTTGCATTGAACGCCAAACTCGTCGGAGAGAACTGGCCACGGTAGCGGCTGCGAGGCTGTAGGAAAGTGTCAAGCTCTGACCGATTGGGGATATTTGAATAAGTCATTTTTTATTTCCTCGTAACCTAGCAACGACCACAAAGCCGCCCAGATACAACACCTGAGCCACTTTTATAGGGTGATTTACCAAGATATCAGTGATAGATGGCTATTTCTCTGCGAAAGCGGGCGAGTTGTTACAATACTTTTCACGAAAGGCTGATTTTCCGGGTTTTTACGGAGCTAAATCGTTCAGTTAACGGCTGGTGAGACAGCGTGATAATGCTGAGCCCGCCAAAGACGAGTACCGCGATCGCAGAAAAAATCAGTGACCCTGTGCCAACGTGCCAGTAGTCGAAGCCAGCCGGGTTGGCGAGGGCAACCAGCACAGCCATCAGGGCGACTCGCACCGCATTGATAGTAAAGCCGAGTGCGATCGCCATCATCGGCAAAAAAATCTTGTGAGGCCAGCGCGTTGGCACCAGTGCCAGCACTAGCCAGCTGAGACCCAACAGCTGAAAAATCATCCGTACCCCAGAGCAACCGTTGTACACCTCAATCGAGCCAGCGGGCAACACAATCCAAACGCCCTGACGAGTCACATCAAAGCCGAGCAACCATAGGATGCAGGCAGAAAACTTAGCCGTAAATAAAGAGATGTCGAACAGATAAACAAACTCCCAAGGAATGGCTAGAAACCCCACCAGGAAAAGCTCACGCCGGTATTGTTTCAATCCTCGTATGCCCGAAGCTATGAGACTCCAGCCCAGAAACGACAGTAGCGGATAAAGCCGCAAAAAGAAGTCTCCCTCGAATAGATGAAGACTTTTGTAAAATACCAGAGAGAGAATTGCTGTTCCTAACAGATAAGACAGGCGATCGCTCTCAAGATTTAGTTGATTGCGCTTTTGCCAAAGCAACAGACCAGCCGCCATCCAAAACAAAAGGCTAGAGCTAGCGAGATCGGCCTTTCCGCCAAAGTGTTCGGCCAGGTTGAGGTGAAGCGCCGCTAACCCACCGAATATGCCAATCAGCCAAAATTTTGTGGAAGAAAACGTCATCCCTAGACCGTTACTTGCTGCAGGCTAAACTACAGCTTGGTCGATATCGGTTCCGGTAAACAGGCCCTTCTCTGGCAGCTTCTGCAGAGTTTGGTAAACTGTGAGCACTGAATTGGGCTGAGGTTAACCGATGACCCTTGCCACAGAGCGACTTCTTGGGCAAAAGCCCGTTAGCTTCGATGAGTTTTTAGCGAGCTACGGGCAAAACAACCGCTATGAACTGATTGATGGAGAAATTTTTGACTTGGAGCCGACCGGTCAGCATGAAGAAGTTGCCGCCTTCATCACCCGAAAAGTCTGCGTTCAAATTGATGGCGCTAGGTCCCCTTGGTTTGTGCTTCAGCGGGGATTACTGCGGCCTGCCGTCGGGGCGATGACTGCGTTTCGGCCAGATGTCGCTGTGGTGGACCGAGAGGCACTAGCGCGTGAGCCCCTGTGGCCAGAGCAACCGATTTTAACAAAGGGTGCTTCTATCCGATTTGTCGCCGAAGTCGTTAGCAGTAATTGGCAGAACGACTATGCCCGAAAACTAGAAGACTATGCAACCCTCGGTATTCCGGAATATTGGATCGTAGACTATGCCGGTTTGGGCGGCACTCAATTCATTGGTAAGCCCAAGCAGCCGACGCTTTCTGTTTGTACGCTAGTCGATGGAGAATACGCTATTGAACGACTGCGCGATGACCAGCCCGTTTCTTCGACTGTTTTTCCTGCGTTAGCGTTAACGGCAGGTCAGGTGCTGAAGGCGAGAGGATAGATTTTGCTGTGTGCCAAGGTGACTTAAAGATGAGCCTGTGCGCCCATAGCAAACAGCTTTACCCGCACCAGATGCCGAGCGTCTTTGTAAACGGCGGCGGCATTGTGGTGCACATTGGTATCGACAAGGACCAGCTCCTTTCGGGGGCTGTGGGCTTTTTGAAAGAGCTGCTCACCCATCTCGACGGGGATCAGCGGGTCGCCTTTGGCATGCATCAGCAGCATAGGTACCTGTAGCTGATGGACCTTGTTGAGAGAGTCGAATCGCTGGGTGAGTAGCCAGCGCACCGGAAACCAGTGGGCATAGCGAGAGCGACTCACCATCTCTGCCATAGAGGTAAACGAGTTGTGAACGATAAGACCAGCCAGCTGAGGATGCTTGGTGGCAAGATCAATAGCGATCGCACCCCCTAGCGAATGCCCGTACAAAAACACATTTTTTTCTGGAATGTCACGCACCTGGGTGACATATTTCAACGCTGTCTCTGCATCTTGATAGAGCGAGGCTTCCGTGGGAAAGCGCCCATCGCTCAGCCCATAGCCCCGATACTCAACGAGCAATATATTGAATCCAAGTTGCCGCAGCCAAAACGCCTGGGTTACGTTGAAGCCAATATTCAGCCCCGCACCGTGAAAGTAAATCAGCGTACCGATGGGATGCTTAGTGTGGGGAATCCACCAGCTGTGGAGCCTTTCATCATTAGGTCGGCTGGCCTGGGCTGGGATCCAAATGTCTTCGTAGGAGAGGTTGTGGGAGGCGGGGGTGGTTTGTAGGCTGTGGGTCGGGTGGTATATCAGCCTGGGCTGCATGACCCAGAGGATGGTGCAGGCCAGGGCGTAGGCGAATAGGGATGCGATCGCAAGCCGTTTTATCAAGCCTACCCATCGGTGGCGGAAGCGGCGATTTAGCCATAGCTTCAGTGCCAAAAACACGACGATCACGGGTAACCACCCATGGACCAGATTACTCAGCTCAAAAAAGAAAGGCGCGATCGCTGACAGGAACTCTCGAATCGCGATGGGCATGAGGATTCACACAAATTGGCTATTTCATTTGCTGTTTGCATTTTGGAGAAAGGTTCCATCGCCCGTCAACTGTTAAAAGGTGCTGATCTGACGGCTAATGTCATCCCAAGCGTCTTCTAAGCCTTGGTAAGCGCCTTTTTCGCTCGAATGCTGACTGAGTGGTGTAGAGAGCCGTACCCAAAGGCAGCGCTGGTCAGGTAGGGTCGCTTGGCCAGTGAACCAGGGAATAACCCGATCTAGGCGCGTGTCATAGACCATGCGATTTCGGCTGAACTGATCGCTGGTGACAGTCGCAGGGCCGCGAGCGTTCAGACAAGTCTCCAAACGAACAACTCCCTCTGTGGAGAAAAGGCTGTAGTGATTGCCGTTGGCATCTTGCTTGAGGGCAGTGCTGAGCTGCGGGGTTTGCGCGGTGATGGCCGTTTTTAGATCGCCGTCAGTATTTACCAGATAGGAGAGAGTGAGGTCTAGGGTGTTGTTGTTTTGTTTGTAGCCGTAATGGTGGGCGGAGATGACATCGCCTGCCACCATCTGGCTGGGCTGTACGGGTTGTGGTGAGATGGCTATTTGCTGCCAGCCACTGAGGGGAAGGCTTGCCGGTGGGGTGAAGGCGTCGTGGGTGGGCGTTTTCGGGGTTGAGGAAGTAGCGGTTTTTATCAGTAGGGTGGTGAGTGCGATCGCCGTTCCCACTAACACTACCTGTCTACAGTGATGACTCTTTAATGGCATAGCTCTCATCTGCCAGCTGCAATATCAGCTACAACCCGAGAAAGCCAGTTTTCGCAAAAGCGCAGCCCCTATCCCATCAAAATGACGGTATCAATAACGTGAATGACACCGTTACTCGCTTCAATGTCTGCTGCTAGCACAGTAGAATTTTTTACCTCAAACTGTGGCCCTACCCGGATTGGGATAGGCGATCCTTCCAGAGACACAATGCTCTCAGACTTGGCCAAATCTGCCTTCTTCAAAGCGCCAGCCGCGACATGAAACTTAAGAATGCGAGCCAGCTGGGGTGGATTATCTACCAGGGTTTGCACCGTGCCCGGCGGCAGCTTTGCAAAGGCCTCGTCATTGGGCGCAAAAACCGTAAAGGGCCCCTCTGAAGAGAGGGCTTCTACCAGTGAGGCCGCTTGAACAGCAGCGACTAGCGTGGAGAAGCCTTCTGTAGAGACGGCAATTTCAACAATGTTGGGCATGGGGAAGGATAAAAATAATTTCGGTTAACGGTAGCTCTGGTCTTGAATATCGAGGAGCCTCGCCTCCGGTCGCTTGAAGCGATCCAGCTGCTGCTCAAAAAAGGCACGATTCTCTTTGAGGTGCTCAGGATTTGGATCGTCGAGAGGATACTTGAGGGCTGTGCGAAGCGCCTGAATGACAGCCGAGGTGACATTGTACATAGAGCGTTGGAAGGTAATGCCAAGCTGAATCAGCACGTCATCTTCTCCCCGCGAGTGTTGCGCATATTCCTCGACTAGATAATCGGGCAAAAAGTGAACCATGTCCTGCATCAGCAGCGTCGGTGGAATGCCTGCACTGCCCACCGGAAAGACATCGGCATAGAGAATGCCATAGTGAAAGTCTTTTTGCTCGTCGGGAACCTGCCCGGCCTGCGCGTTGTAGGATTTTGTTCCTCGGAAGGGTGCCGTCCGATAGAAGACCGCTTCTACGTAGGGCAGTGCTGCTTCGTAGAGCCAGGTAAAGCCCTGGGACTTTGGAATAATCTCGTAGCACTCGCCCCTGATGTAGGCATGGTGGTAGATGGGACGACCGGCAACGGCAAAGATTCCATTCACCAAAAAATCCATCGCTTCCGGTACGCTGGTGAGCTTACCTTCGTCGTACAGGTCGCTCATTTCAAAAAAGACAGGCGCCATCACCTCCCAAAAGAGACCCAGATTGGCGTAGTAAGAGAGCCGTTTTACCTGCTCGTGAAACATGTCTGGAAACAGCTTGTAGAGACCCAGCATGACCGGGTTGCCCCGGAAGTAGGCGCGGATGGCGCGATCGCTGTTTTGCCGATATTCATCACTATCGAGATAAGCGTTGAACTTAGGGTTGATATCTTCATGCCACAACATTGCCTGCATGCAGGCTTCAGCAAATTCCATATTGACGCGGTCGTGCCAAAGGTGATGCAGTAGCCGGGGCAGCTTGCGTTGGGTCTCGCCCTTAGCCATAAACTCTCGCAGCTCAGGATGGGCGTCGCCACCGCCCCGCCAAATGCGTAGGTCGGCATCGTCGCCAGCATAGGCGTTGTTGCGGTCTAAATATTTCTTCGAGATGAAGTATTTAAAGGCCGGGAGCGGATTTAGAAAGACTTTCTCGCCGATGTATAGCAAGTCTCGCCAGTAGAAATCCATGGGCACAGCATAGGCTTTGTAGATGCCGATGATCTGCTTGAGATTGTCAGGCGTATCGGGCAGCATAGAGCCGCCCGCTTCGAGCCGATGAACAATCTCAGAAAATTCGTGGGTGGAGGGGGGTAGCTTGGTGGAGGGAAGAACAGTTGCAGTCATGGTGAGAGGAAGGGGGCTATTTTTCTGTTGTTGTTTCTGTTGTCTTGAGGGCAAGTTCGATGGCGGGTGGGTCAGGAATAGCTGCCACCATAGCTTCTGAGGTGGTGGCGCTCCACTGAACAAGCCAGCCGGGGCGTAGGCCAAGCGTGACGACCAGCGCCGCTAGGACTAGGGCTGGGATTCTCTCGCCGGTGCTGACTTTGTCGTAATAAGCGCGGTCGTTGTCGAGCTTGCCGAAGCAGGTGCGATTGATGAGAATGACGAAGTAAACGGCGGTAAGACCGGTGCCAATGACGCAGATCAGGGTTTGCACAGGGAAGGTGCCATAGCTGCCCTGGAAGACCAAAAATTCGGTAATGAAGCCGACGAGCCCTGGAATACCTGCGCTGGCCATACCGCTCAGTACCAGTAGCGCACTTACCATAGGTAGGCCGCGTAGTGGATTCATAAGGCCGTTGAGCTGATCGAGCTGACGAGTGCCCACTTTGGCTTCTACGACGCCGACCAAGTGGAAGAGCAAGGCCAAGATGAGGCCGTGGGAAACCATTTGCGAAATCGCGCCGACTAGGCTTAGCTCCGTAAAAGCGGCGCCGCCTAGCATTACATAGCCCATATGACCGATGGAGCTGTAGGCCACCATGCGCTTGATGTCTTTTTGGGCGATCGCAGTAATCGAACCGTAGAGCACGCTCACCATCGCCCACACCGCCAGCCCGGGCGACAGCAAAGACCATGCCTCTGGAAACAGCCCCATCCCAAAGCGAAAAATGCCGTAGGTCCCTAGCTTAGCCAGTACGCCGCCCAGCATAATTGCCACCGGCGGTGAGGCGGCTACATAGGTGTCTGGCAGCCAGGTATGGAAGGGCACCAAGGGAATTTTGATACCGAACCCAACTAGCAAGATAGCCAGCAGGACAACCTGACTCGATACCGGCAGCTGAATTTGTGAGACTTGAGAATAGGAGAAGTCGAAGCTCTTGCTCAGCCAAGCGACGCCGAGGAATGAGGTGAGAATGAGCGCACCGGCGATCGCGGTATACAGCAAAAACTTAGTCGCCGCATACTCTTTTTTGGCTCCGCCCCACACCGACACCAAAAAGTACAAGGGCACCAGCTCAATTTCGAACAGTAAAAAGAACAACAGGAGATTCTGGGCTAAGAACGCACCTGCTACGCCACCGCTGACCAACAGAATTAAAGAATAGAAGAAGCGCGATCGCGGCGTATCGGCAGCGCTGCTATAAATGGCAATCCAAGTGAGCAGGCTATTGAGCGCCACCATCATCAAAGACAGGCCATCAAGCGCCAGCTCATAGTCTATGCCCAGCATCGGCTGCCACGGAATAAACTCTCTCATTTGCAGTCCGGCATCGGCGAGGTCAAACCGAGTGAAGATCACAATCGTCCAGAGTAGCGCTAGCCCTGAGATAGCCAGGGCGCTCAGCCGAGACTGGGAGGCTGTGAGCTTGAACGGTGCAAAGGCAATGAGCAGTGCGCCAACGATAGGAAGCCAAATGAGCGTGCTTAGCATGGATTTGGGTGAGAGGAGTTTTGTGAGGAGGGCAGGGTTTGTCTGGCAGAGGACTAAAGCGCTAAGGACCGTCTAGCAAAATCAAACGAAATCACCATCAGGCCCGGGAAGTAGCTCCAGCTCAGATAAAGGCTAATAGCCATCACAAAGGCAGCAATGGTCAGCACATACAGCTGCATTTGGCCGCTGTTCGCCCGTTTTAGCGTTTCACCGCTAAACAGTGACGTGAGTCCTACAAAGTTCACAAAGCCATCAATAACGTAGTTGTCTAACCATTCTGTGAGGCGAGAGAGCCGGTCGACCAGGGCGATGGCCGTAAGCTGATAGACCCTGGGCGTGTAAAAGTCGTAGGCCAGCAGCTGATTGAGCTGCACAGGCAGGAGCTTGGCAGGCTGGTCGATCCGCCGAAGCAGGTAGAGGTAGCTCGCGGCAGCAATACCGACCACGCTAGAGAGAAACAGCGTCCAGCCAAACGACCAGTTCAGCTGTAGATCTGCCGGAAACAGGTCCCAGTTTCTGATCACAAAGGGAGTGTGTAGGGTGAAGCCTGCCATCGCCGCCATGGGGAGAACGACCAGCCAAATAGGTTCTGGTGCGCGGGTGGTAAAGGGCGTGCGATCGCCTGCAAATATCAGCCCAAACATGCGCACTAGCGCAAACGCCGCCACCGCATTGGTCACCGCAACAACGGCCACCAGGCCCCACTGCTGATCGAGCCACAGCCCTTCTACAACGGCCATCAGCGACCAAAATCCACCAAACGGCGGCAGCGCAATCAGCCCTGCAATACCCACCAAAAAGGAAACCCCAGTCACCGGTCTTCGGCCCCATAGCCCGCCCATCTGGGTCAGGTCCTGCGTAATCACATTCAAGATGATAGACCCGGTGCTCATCAGCAATAGCGCCGTCGCGACCGCATAGGTCAGCATGAGCAGAAGCGCAGCCGTCACCTGACCAGTGCCAATCGCGATGAAAATAATGCCCATGTAAGCGCTCGCCAAATAGGAGAGCACCCGCTTAGCATCTATCTGAGCGGCAGCAATCAGCGTTCCACCCACCGCAGAAATGCTCCCAATCACCACCGCCATACCTGTAGACCAAGGCGATAGCGCAATCACCGGAGCCAGCTTGATGAGCACCCACGCGCCGGTCGCCACAACCACAGAGTTCCGCAAAATCGTCGTTGGCAGTGGCCCTTCCATGGCCTCATCTAGCCACAGATGCAGAGGAAACTGGGCGCACTTACTCACCGGCCCCGAGACCAGCGCAATACCGATGAGCGCCAGCGTTACCGATGAATATTCTTTATTGTCAGCGACAAACGCTGCCCAAGGGCCTAGCTCACTGAAGTTCCAGGTGCCTGCCAGCGGGTAGAGTGCCAGCACCCCCATCAGCAAGATCAAGTCGCCCACTCGCTTGGTCAAAAAGGCATCTCGCGCGCCGCTCACCACCAGCGACTGATTGAACCAGAAGCCCACGATGAGGTAGGTACCCAAGGTCAAAATCTCTAGCAAAATGTAGCTAAAGAACAGTGAGTCACAGAGCACCAGCGCCGTCATCCCCGCTTCGAACAGCGCCAGCAGCGAATACATCCGCCCCCAACCCCAGTCCATCTCCAAATAGCCCACTGCGTAGATCTGCACGAGCAGATTGAGCACCGTAATCACCACGCTGGCACCCAAGGTAAGTGCCGACAGCTCAAGCGGTAGGGTCAAGCTGAGGTCTGCAACCTGCAGCCAAGAAATTTCTAGATACTGAGCGGGCTGCTGCCACACGGCGGCGAGTGCGATCGCGCTATGAATGAGTGCAATGACGGTTGTCAGCAGGTTGAGGTAGCCCACCGGGCGAGGTCCGGTTCGGCGGATTAGCGCTGGTGACCACAAAATGGAGATCAGCGCTCCAATCAGCGGATAGCAAGGTATCAGCCAGCTGGTCTGGGCAAGGACATTTGCGGTAGGCGTGAGCGCACTGGGCATGGGTACAGAGAATGGGGGATTTATTGAGCATCTGGTGAGTTTATTTGCACCTATTTGGGGAATTCGGTGCTCACAGGTTCAGGCATAATCAGCTCAAATACTGGTGAAATACCGATGGATGACTAGCTTCGAAATCATCCATAGACTAAACACTATGAACCGTGAATAAAAAGCCAAAGAACTCAATACTTAGAATATAACACTGCCTTAATCTATTCTGATTCAAAATAGTATTGAATAAACTTAATGGTGTATTTTGCGCCGCTGATGGTTGCCCCCCTTGTTGTAGGAGAAGAAAGCTAGAGATGATTTCTGACTCTGAAGAGCGTGAAAATGCGGTGATGCCGTCGTCTGACGATACGGCGCCTAATGAAACGGTACCCTATAAAAATTTGCCTTCGCCTGAGAAAAAACAGCGCTTAACGGAGCTGGCGACGGTTTTCTTTCGATTGGGAACGGTGGCCTTTGGCGGACCTGCGGCACATATCGCCATGATGGATGACGAGGTGGTGAAGCGTCGGCGCTGGATGAGCCGTGAAAATCTGTTGGACCTGATGGGGGTGACAAATCTGTTGCCGGGGCCAAACTCAACAGAGCTAGCGATTCATATTGGCTATGAGCGAGCCGGATGGGCAGGATTGTTTGTGGCGGGGAGCTGTTTTATTTTTCCGGCGCTGGTGCTGGTGTGGCTGCTGGCGGCGGTGTACGTGCGCTACCAGACGGTGCCGGAGGTGGGCTGGCTGCTCTATGGCATCAAGCCAGTGATTATTGCGGTGGTGCTAAAGGCGCTGTGGAAACTAGGCAAAAAAGCAGCGAAAGATACGGTCACGACTGTCTTTGGAATTGGCGCGATCGCGGCCTATTTCGCAGGGATGAATGAGATTTTGATGCTGCTGCTGGCGGGTCTTTTCGTCATGCTAATTAAGAACTGGTTCAACCGAGGACGCACCGTCGGTGGGTTCTTGCTGCCGCTATCGGGCTCCTTTGTCGGTTCGCTGTTTTCTCGGTTTTCTGCGACTGGCACGCTGGTTCAAGCGGGCGGGGTGACCGGTAGCGCCGCGGCGACCACCGCCTCGGTTGGGTGGGTGAGTGTCTTTCTATTCTTTCTCAAGATCGGCGCTGTTCTCTACGGCAGCGGGTATGTGTTGCTGGCATTTTTGCAGCGCGACTTGGTGGAGCAGCACCAGTGGCTAACGTCTCAAGAACTGTTGGACGCGGTGGCCATCGGGCAGATTACGCCCGGCCCTGTTTTGACGACAGCGACTTTTGTGGGCTATGTGGTGGCTGGGCACGGCGGTGCGATCGCCGGTACGGTCGGCATTTTTCTACCGGCCTTTTTGCTAGTGGGTCTGGTAAATCCGTGGGTGCCCAAGCTTCGTCAGTCGCCCTGGGCCGGTGCCTTTCTCGACGGGGTGAATGCCGCCTCTCTGGGGCTGATGGCGGGGGTTACCTATGTATTGGCCCGAGCTGCCGTGGTCGATTGGCCAACCTTAGTGCTGGCAGGGGTGAGTGCGATCGCTGTCTTCCGTTTCAAGGTAAACCCAGCGTGGCTGGTCCTGGCAGGCGGAGCCCTAGGCTTTGTGTTTCAATCTGTCTTCTAGAGACTCTGGAGCTGTTTTTTTGGATGCTTAAATGGCTCTCCCAATAAGTCCATGACGACCTATTTTAAGGCGATTGGTTTTACGAACGCCTGCTCTTCGACAATGTCTTCTACAACGGCGGACTGAGCATATTTGATAAAGTCTTTGGCGAGCCCTTTGGGCGCTTCCTGGGTGACCAAATTCAATGGGCGAGAGAGGGGGAAGTGTCCGCTGCTGACCTCTTGCACGGTTGCCTCAACCCCTTCGAGGGGTAGGAGCTTCAAAGGCATGCCATGGATGATTTTGTACTCGGCGGCGCCAATGGAGATGTAGCCAATGGCGGCGGGGTTGTCTAGCACGATTTCTAAAATTTCTGCATTGTCGCCGACTAGGTGGTCTTGTTGAATGTCTTCTGGGGCCAGCCCGAAGTAATCTGCAAATAGCCCGACGGTGGAGTGGTTAGTGCTTTTGCTGAGGACCTGAATAGGCATATCGTCGCCGCCAACGGCCCGCCAGTTTTGAATTTTGCCGGTGAAAATATCGATAATCTGTTGCCGTTCTAGGCGGTCAACGGCAGCAGACTGGTTGAGTAAAATGCTGATGCCATCTTGGGCAATGGTGAAGACGGTGAGGTCCGATTCGTCGGGTTTGAGCGATCGCGAAATCATACCGATGTCATTTTCGCCCGCACGAACATCTGCGACGCCTTGATTTGACCCCCCGGTCTGAATATGGATAACAACATCGGGATGCTCGCTCTGGTAGCGCTCTGCAATGGTGGTCATGAGCGGGGCGACCGTACTCGAACCAGATAGTATCAGCTGTCCCCCACCGAGGGACGACTCAGTACAAGCCGGTAGAGTAAGGCACACTAGAGCGGTCGCGGCGAGTAGCGACGTAAACCATCGAGGCGTTTTCATGGGATTGGGGTGGGTAGATGCCCGGCGCAGGCGATGTTGTATCTCAATAGACTTATCTCAATCAGATTTATCCCGCTCATAGGGTGAAAGTAACGGCCTAACAGCTACGGGCGTCGCTTGGCCAAAAATCGGTCTAGTCGATTTGCAAAGTTGGCTTTATCTCGGTTGTGTAAGGGGGGCGGGCCGCCGCCTACGGGCTCCGCGCCGCCGCGGAAAGAGGCGAGAAAATTTCTCACAGAGAGGCGATCGCCGATATTGCGTGAGGTATATTCTTCTCCGCGTGGATTGAAGACGTAGCCACCTTTTTCAAGGGCTTTTGCCGCGAGCGGAATATCCGCCGTAATCACCAAGTCTCCGGGCGCTAGCAGGTCTACGATTTTGTTGTCTGCGCCATCGAAGCCTGCCGGTACCACCAGCATTTCTGCGTAGGCGGGTACTTGCATCGGCTGATTGGCTACCAGCGTGAGCGGGCAGTGCGATCGCTTAGCCGCCCGAAACAAGATTTCTTTGATCGCATTGGGGCAGGCGTCAGCATCGACCCAGATGTGTGGTGGCTGTGTGTCCATATCTTTATCGGGCCTGTAGAGGATGGGCTGTGTAATGCCGTTTTGCACGCGGCACAGTAAATTTGCGGGCGCATGGTCAGTTATTCGTAAGTACACGGTAAAGGTTGGTCGATTCTACCCATGCCGTTTGCTAAAGCTGCGGTTTACGCTATCGGGCAGTTGTGCCCTTCGCTTTAAGCTATCAGCTCAAACGTTTTCCTATGTTGCTGTCTTGGTTGTCGTCCCGTTCCTTCAGCCCTCAGAAATCTGTTTTGCAGGCGACACGATGGGCCTGTTTGGTAGGTGTGGTGGCAGCCAGCATCGTCCAGACATCGGTCGGCGCTGCGCCTACGGGGAAAACCTTTGAGCAGCTGATGGATGTGGGCTACGCTGCTTCCCGGCAGGGCGACTTTAATACGGCACTCATCAACTTTCGGCGGGCCTTAGAACTACGCCCAAACCATCCCTATGCCTCTGCTGCTGCAGACAATATGGCCTTTTACATTGAGCATGCTCGCATCACCCGGCGACAGCACGCCATCGACCAGCTAGAGGCCCGGCTGATGCAGGCCATTGAGGCCTCAGACTGGGTCTGCGCTGCCACCACCCTCGATCAGTTGACAATGTACACAGCGCCCAATTCACTCAACCGAGAGCGGCTAGTCGGCCAGCGAGGAGAGGTCAGCGGGATGCTAGATGCCCGGCTCAACCACGATGCCTGGTCTACGGTCTGCGCCGCTCAGAACCCGGTTCACTAACCCCGCTCGCAAATCTAACCGCGACAGGCGCTGAGACCGATTTGCCGATTTGGTTTGGTAGTGGGGGCTACATTGCGACTCTAGTTACAATTTGTTACATTGTGTGTGGTTAACACAACGTTACAAAAAGGCTGGCTGATGGCACGTTGCCTATCCCACCTTTTGGACGGCTCTTTTGTGAATCGGACAGACTAGATGGACGCCTACCGGATCAGTTCGTGCGCCCTCTCTGAGAGATATCAGGAGGGTCAGCGTAATTTTGAGCGTATGGATTTGCGCGAGCTAGACCTGTGTGGTCTGGACCTTGTGGACGTTCGGTTTTGCTGGGCGGATTTAACGAGCGCTTTTTTGACCCGCAGCAAGCTAGATGAGTCTGATCTGACGGGTGCGATGATGTGGCGCACCAACCTGTCTGGTACGAGCCTACGCTGGGTAGACCTGCACCGAGCTGTGATGGTTCGCGCTGAGGCGCCGGGTGCCAACTTTAGCGGTGCCAACTTAGAGCGATGCGATCTGCGGTTGGCAAACTTGCGGGCTGCCAGCTTGGCTGGGGCCAACTTACGGGGTGCGAAGCTCTGCTACAGCGACTTGCGCGGTGCCAATCTGACCGGGGCCGACCTGACTGGGGCCGACCTGACTGGGGCGAAGCTGAGAGGGGCTTGCCTGGAGGCTGTGTGTTGGAGAGCCGCGCTGCTGCAGCCCAACCAACTGGATGAGGATGTGGCTTCTCAGGTCGGGAGTGTTCAGATGGAGACTGCTGAGGCGCGATCGCCAAGTGCAAACATTTCAGAATCCTCTGAAGTAGAATCTGAGACAGCCGCGAATTCAAACACGCCGCGATCGCTGACAGCCGTGTAGCCAAAACAAACATGGAATTTTATATCTGGCAGGACCACCGCTGCGTCTATGATGTGGTGCCCGGTGAGTGCTCACCGTCCTTGCTACTGATACATCCGATTGGGGTAGGGCTCTCTAGGGCCTTTTGGGCTCCCTTTATTCAGCAGTGGTCAAAGGCTGGGGGTCGTCAGACCATTTACAGCCCGGACCTGCTGGGCTGCGGCGAGAGTGAAATGCCCCGGCGAGCTTACCGACCGAAAGATTGGGCGGAGCAGATTGCCTTTTTTATTGAGCAGGTGGTGCAGGGGCCTGTGGTACTGGTGGTGCAGGGCGCGCTGTTGCCGGTCGCGGTAGAGCTGATGAGCCTTTCTGCCGAAGCCCATGTTCAGGGATTGGTGTTGTCGGGGCCGCCTGCTTGGCCGCTGATGACGACGCCGACAGCCGCCTGGAAGACAGACTTGGCCTGGCAGCTGTTTGCCTCACCCTTGGGGAATGCGTTTTATCGCTACGCAAGGCGATCGCAATTTCTAAAGTCTTTTTCAGAGCGGCAGCTGTTCGACCGTCCAGAAGATGTCACCGATGACTGGCTCAAGATGCTGGATGCAGGCTCTCGGGATATGAACAGCCGATACGCGGTGTTTTCATTTTTAGCGGGGTTTTGGCGGCAAGACTACACCAGTGCGATCGCTCGCATTCAGCAGCCTGTGCTCATCGCCATGGGCAAAGACGCCACCACTATTGACCGCACCGTTGCCCAGCAAGAAGCGAAAAAAGAAGCCGGGCAACCAGAGACGCTGCAGGCAGGTGGGAAGCGCACGGCAGCAGCGAACCAAAAGCGACTGCAAGACTATTTAGACCACTTTCCTAGGGCTCAAGGAGTGAACCTGCCCGGTCGCAACGTGCTGCCCTACGAATCTACGGAAGACTTTGTGAGGGTCGTGAGTTCATTCGTTTCGCAGCTGGCCGCGTCCTGATGGCTTGCCCGCTAGAACTGCAAACCACCAGAAGAGTCGGTACCATTCTCACCGTCCTCCCGACCCTCATCATCAGCGTCCGTTTCGTCAGCGTCTGTTTCATCAGCGTCTTCTGAGCCGTCTTCACTGTCGCCCTCCCTTTCGCCTACGGGTGGCAGGTCAGTCTCTTCTTCAGAATTTTCCGGTGCGACGGGCGGGTCGGCGGTCACATTATCCACGGCTGCAGCGAGCTGAATGTCGATGGGGTCGGGCGATTGGTTGACCACTACTACTTCATAGATGCCGGACTGGTCGATATTACCTGACCATATCGTTTGCTCAGAGTCGGCGAAGATGGCAGCGCTGCCGTTTTCTGCCTCTGGCAAATAGAGCGAGAGCAGGGTACTTTCGGCGGGCGCGTTTAGGTTTAGCCGAAGCAGCTGACCTGCGGTGAGCGATAGGGTGTAAACGCGGCCATCGCCTGGGTCGAGTCGCGTGTTGAGGTCCTGTCGGAAGGTTCCCGGCGCAAACTGTACGTCTTCTCGGGCGGCGCCAGAGGCGATCGCCCGTGCATTTTCATCGGCAAGGGCGTAGTACAGCTGTCCGAGCGGTTGGTTGAGCACGTCGCTGTCGGCTTGGGCCGAAAACAGCCTGCGAAACTGAGCATCGGTGAGGTCGTAGAGGGCCTGAGTGCTTACATTCACCTGGTTTACTTCGTTTTGCCAACGGGTGCGATCGCTCTCGTCATAGCTACCTAGCCCTTCTAGGCTGCGCTGGCTAAAATTAGCCTCCAGCGTACCGAGCAAATCGAGGGCAAGATTGTCCCAGCGAATGCGCAAAGGTTCATCTTCTGGCGCACTAGAGAGCGCCTTGCGTCCTCCGTTTGGCCCACTAGTCAGCAGGTTTGGATACTCCGCATAAAAGCGCTGGTCGACTAGGCGGGTAAAGGTATTGTTGCCCAGTCCTAGCGCCTCTCGGCGGCGGCGAATTTCATCCTTCCGCCGGTTCTCCTCACTGTAAAACTCACCCTCAAGCGCACTTTCTGTGCCTTCACTCAGTCCAGGAGAGGCGCCGTCGACCAGCTGGGGCTGAGGCGATCGCGGCAACCTTAGCCAGGCATACAGCAAAAAAGTGCTAAAGGCACCCAGCATCACCGCTAGGGCAATCAGCGCCTGCCGGGAGTCGGGCTTTACAAACCGACCTTTTGAAGGGCCACCGGGTTCATACACATTCGATTCCCCAATGGTGGTGACGCCGTCGGTATCGTATCCCGAGGGGTAGGTGTCTGCTTGGTAGCTGCCAGGCTGATAGCTACCGGTCTCATAGGTACTCGAAATAGGCCGATCTACCGGCGCGGCTCCCATTGCCGCCATGGGAATGACCGGAGGGGCATCGAAGCTGGCCATGTCATCAGCTCTACTAGCACCAACAGCCTCGCCAGTTTCGATAAAGCTATCTTCTACAGGACCTTCAACCACCGGATACAGAGAGCCATTGGTGACCGGTGGCTGGTGATCAAATGCTGCGTTGTTAGCGCCCTGATTAAGCGCAGCCAAAACAGAGTCTGCCGTGGGGAAGCGCTCTTCGGGATGGGCTGACAGCATTTTTGCCAAAATGCTACCGAGCCGCGGGCTCAGCGTTTCGAAGCCAGTCCAAGTGCCCTGGTAGGTGTCGTGCAGCACCTGAGGATCTTTCCCGGTAGCCAGCACGAGCAGGGTTGCCGCTAGGCCATAGAGGTCGCTGGTTTCATCGGCGCTGCCGGTGGTGAGCTGCTCCTGGGGCACATAGCCTACTTTGCCAATGCGCGTGACGGTGGGGCCAGCGCCTTCGATGTCTAGCTGAGCGCGAATGGCGGCGGCAATTTCTTTGACGCTACCAAAATCTATCAGCACTGGCAGACCTTTGGCCTGATCCAAAATCAGATTGTCTGGGGAGATGTCGCGGTGCACGATGCCGAGGCTATGAATGTAGGAGAGCACCGGCAAAATCTGGTACAGCAGCTGCGTGATTTCGGTTTCGGTAAAGTTTCCGCCGTATTGCTGGCGCGTTTTCAGCAGCTGTTGGTAAGTCGGCCCTTCGATGTAGCTTTGCACCAAAAACAGCCGACCGCCGCTTTCGGTATCGACCTGCAGCAGCTGGCGAAATTCAGGAATTTGCTGGTGGCTCAGCTGATAGAGCGTGCGGGCTTCTCGTTCGAAGAGTTCTTTGGCCTTATCGAGCATGGCCTTGTCTTCGACCTGGGGCACAAATTCTTTAACCACGCACAGCTCTTGATATCTGTGCAGGTCTTCTGCGAGGTAGGTCTGGCCAAAACCGCCGCGCCCAAGCTCCTGTACAACATTGTAGCGATCGCCCAATGGTGATGTTGACACGTTTGACCCACCCCCTACATTCATAACGGTTGTCCTTTTCACCTACCACGTCTGGTAGATGCACTCAATGGCTGCAATATCTAACGCTAGATATTCACATCTGGATATCCCCATATATATCCAATACACTAGCGGGTTTTGTCAAAACCTACGACGGGCCCAAAGACGGGTTGATCGAGATGCGGTGTACCTTCTGGTGTATTTTTAGACTGGTCTGATACGCTACTCCGGACATGATGAACTCGCTTGGTCGCCATATCCTGGTCGAATTTCACGGCTGTTCCGCCGAAATTCTAAACGATGTCCCCCGGATAGAACAGAGTATGGTAGCTGCCGCAAAGAAATCTGGGGCAACGATCATTAGCTCGGTATTTCATCACTTTTCTCCGTTTGGGGTGTCGGGGGTGGTCGTTATTCAGGAGAGCCATCTAGCGATTCACACCTGGCCAGAGTATCGCTACGCAGCGGTAGATCTGTTTACTTGCGGAGGGTCGGTAAATCCGTGGGTGTCTTATGAGAGCTTGAAGCACGCCTTTGAAGCGGTGCACGGCTCTGCGATAGAAATCAACCGCGGCCAGCTAGACCTGCTAGAAAAATCAGATATCGACCTGGGCGATATGAGAGACGCGGCCACTCAAAAGCTCATGCCACCCAAGCAAAGCCGCAGCGTTTGGTTTACCGATAAAGATGAAAACATTGCGCTCTCCATTCGGCACAAGGGCGATCGCATTTTCAAAGAAAAGTCGCCTTACCAGCTAGTCGAAATTTTTGACACATTTAAATACGGCAAAATGCTGACCGTAGACAAGATGGTGATGTGTAGCGAAAAGGACGAAGCTGCTTATCACGAAATGATCATCCACGTGCCGATGCTCGCCCATGCTGGAGCCGCCTACGGCGCGCAGCAGCCGATAAAGAAAGCTTTGGTCATTGGCGGGGGCGATGGTGGTAGCGTTCGAGAGATTTTGCGTCACGAGGCGATCGAGCAGGTCACCATGGTAGAAATCGATGAAGCAGTGGTCCGGGCGTCGCGCTCATTTTTACCCTCTTTGTCCTGCGCGCTCGACCACCCCAAGCTCAATCTCATCATCGACGATGGCATCAAATATCTCAGAAACGCCCCAGATGAGAGCTTCGATCTGATAGTAATTGACTCATCCGATCCGGTGGGTCCGGCAACAGGTCTATTCAGCCGCGCGTTCTATCAAGATGTGTACCGCTGTCTAACGCCTCACGGAGTAATGTCTGCCCAGAGTGAGTCACCCCGATTCAACCAAGCGGCTTTTGTGCAGCTGAGCCATTGTCTGCAAGACATTTTTGGTTTGGCGAATGTTCATACCTATCTGGCCTTTATTCAGACCTATCCGACGGGCATGTGGAGCTTCACCTACGGTGCCAAAGATGGCACACATCCGGTGCGATCGCTCAACCCAGCCCAAGCCGCCCAGTTTGCCGCTGCCCACAGCCTCAGCTATTACAATAGCGAGGTGCATCAGGCTGCCTTCTGCCTCCCCACCTTTATCAAAAATATGCTGACACGCGCCTAGCCAGCTCCAATGCCCAACAATCAATCGGCCAATCAATCGGCCAGTCAATCAGCCAGTCAATCAGCCAGTCAATCAGCCAAACAACAATCTAAACAACAAACCAAACAACACCTAATCCATTCGTTTGACCCAAGCGGCGTAGGGCTAGACAACGGCAATATCTTTGGCTTCCCTTTCGACTACGACACCGCCGATATCATCGTCTACGGCGTGCCCTGGGAAGTGACCGTCTCCTTCCATCAGGGCACCGCGCAGGGCCCTCAGGCAGTGCTAGAAGCTTCTCCTCAGCTAGATTTTTACGACTACGACAATCCAACTGGCTGGCAGCAGGGGATTTACATGCCACCAGTGCCTGAGTGGATTGGTCAGGAGAATGAGAGATTGCGATCGCTCGCCCAAAAGATTGTCATCGCCACCGAACAGGGAGTTTCTCTTTCTGATGGTGAAAAGAACACTCTCCACGCGGTGAATGCGGGCTGCCACCAGCTCAACCAATGGCTACTCAAAGCGTCTCGAAAGGCCCTCAAAGAAGGTAAGAAAGTCGGCGTCGTCGGCGGCGATCACAGCGTTCCCCTCGGCGCGATACAGGCCCTTGCCGAAAAGTACGACAGCTTTGGGATTTTGCACATCGACGCTCACTGTGACCTACGCGATGCCTATCAGGGGTTTACCTATTCTCATGCGTCAATCATGCACAACGCGCTAAAGCTGCCGCAGCTCTCTAAGCTGGTTCAAGTAGGCGTGCGCGATGTCTCGCCTCGCGAGGTGCACCGTGTAGAAGAGAGTAAGGGTCGAATTGTGCTGTATCACGATACGGCGTTGAAGCGATCGCGCTACGAAGGCACCCCTTGGCGCACCCTCTGCCAGCAAATCGTCGACAATTTACCGCAGCAGGTCTACATCAGCTTCGATGTAGATGGCCTAGATCCCAAGCTTTGTCCTGCCACCGGCACCCCCGTCCCCGGCGGCCTAGACCTAGACGAAGCCTTCTGCCTGCTCCGAGAAGTCGCAGACCGCTGCGAAATCATCGGCTTTGACCTCTGCGAAGTCGGCCCAGATGCATGGGATGGCAACGTCGGCGCGCGGATTGTATCTAAGCTTTGTAGCCTAATGGGTCTGCTCTAGGAAAGTTTTAGCTTTTGAAAAGCTGCGTCATCCGCTGGCACACTTGCCGTGGCTGTCATTCTTGTTTTGGATCGTCTGATGGTGGATGAAATCCTCCTCTAATCCATTGTCGCCTCGACATTTGAATGAATCTGTCTGGACGTTTTTCATCGTTGAGGTCCAAACGGTCACATGTGGCTCGACCGGTTGGCGTGGTTCCAACAATGCGCAATCCGTCTGCCGACCAAGAGAAATGCTCACCCCATGACTGTCTTCGTGGGTTAAACAGAGGCGACATTCGACCTGTCTCTGGGTCTAGACTTTCAGTGAAGTTGTAAAGTCTTTCATTGCACCTTCGACAAGCCAACGCCAAGTTTTCAGAATCATCAGTACCGCCTAGTGAGCACGGAAAGATGTGGTCTATTGACAGGGGTGCTGTGTTCAAGATTTCAGGATAGTGGCAATATTCGCACCTGTATTGGGCTCGTTGTCGAACCCTATCACGTAGCTGCTTAGGCAGTACCATTGTTTTCAGCAGCCATGACGGCATTAATGTAGCTGAAAATATTATCAAGCTCGCCGATAGTCTCCAATTCCAGCGCCTCATCAGGCGTTAATGTGTCTGACTTCTTTCTGTCTAGCAACTCTTGCATCCGAATTCCTAGCGGCTCAGTGAATTTAAATAGGGTAAGGCCGTTCACCTTTTGAATAGAAATACCTTCAGGCAAAATAGCGGAAGGTCTTAACAGCGTTGTCGTCATGGCAGTAGACTCAGGTACTAAAAAATGAAAATCCTTTACGTTAGCAAATCTGCAATACACGCTACCCTCGACAAAACACCCACTCATTATCTGTCGAAAGCGCATCGCTGAAAGCATATCCCTCAACGTCGAATTCCTTTAGCGCTTCAACTGCTTCAATCCGATTGCGGATGACAAAATCTACCATCAGCCCTCGGGCTCGCTTGGCGTGGATGCCAATGACCTTATACTTACCGTCTTTATTTTCCTTGAAGGCGATATTCAAGACGGGTGCTTTCAGCGCCTGCCGGTCGATTGATTTGAAATATTCATTTGAAGCCAGATTCACCAAGCAAGGTTCCTTTTCGGATGCGATCGCTTCATTGATCGCCTCTGCAATTTGACTACCCCAAAAGTCGTAGAGATTCTTGCCCTTTTTAGTGGCTAGCTTCGTGCCCATCTCCAGTCGGTAAGGCTGCATCAGGTCTAGCGGACGAAGAATGCCATACAGCCCAGAGAGAATGCGCAAGTGCTTCTGCGCAAAAGTAAGCTCCTCTTTCGTGTAGTTTTCAACCTGGATGCCCTTATAAACGTCACCCTTGAACACCAGCAACGCCTGCTTGGCATTGTCGGGAGTGAAAGGAGTTTGGAAGGTTTGGTAGCGCTGCTGATTGAGCTGGGCGAGGTTGTCGCTGATTTTCATCAGCTTAGATAGCTCAGTGGGGTCGTAGGTGCTGAGCTGATCGACCAGTATCTGACTCTGGGTTAGCGCTGCGGGCAGCGTAAAGTCCGGGTAGTCTGGCCCATCGTAGTCCAGCGTTTTGGCCGGGGAAATCACCATCAATATCAAAGTAGTTACCTCACTCCTCACAGTCAGCGACGTACAGTCTTTTTTATTCTCCCAAGAAACTCAACGTTTGAGTATCGACGCCTTCTACTAAAATGAGGGGCAGGTAACAGTTTTTACAGCTTCCATTGCACTCCGCAAAACGATCTATTCGCCTCTATTCGCCGCAGTGCAGCGTGCCAGCTTATCGGTGCATCCGTATACAGTTCGGTATTTCGGTAGCGTAACGACTTATGGTAACGACTGATTTTTTGTCGCTGGTTGAGCAGGGCGCAGCTGCCTGGAACCAGTGGCGGACAGACCATGCAGATATTCAACCCGATCTGAGCCGTGCCTACCTATACGGCGCTGATCTGCGGGGATACAACCTCAGTAATGTCAACTTAGAGCGGGCCTGTCTGATCGGCGCAAACTTAGCACAGGCCAACCTTCAAGGCGCCTGTTTGCAGGCTGCGTACGCCAGCAGCGCCAGTTTCCGCGAGGCCAATCTGAGTCGCGCTGACCTGCGACAGGGGAGCTTTAGCGAAGCTGACTTTACCGAAGCGGACCTATCGGCTGCAAAGGGCGGTGGTGCTGGGTTTGCAGGGGCTTGCTTTACAGGGGCCTGTCTGGCAACTTGGCAACCCGACCAGACAACGGTATTTACCCATTTGAAAGGGGAGTATGTCTATCTCAGCTGTCCGCCTGCCGGGCGTTGGCCCCAGTCTGGTGTGTGTCAGCCAGGGGAGCTAGCTCGTTTGCTGCAACGGCGGCAGGGCAAGCGACGACAGCTCATACCCAATCAGATCAGCCAAAAGGTATTGAGCACCTGGCATGTCGCCAAACCCATTTTTCAAAAAAGCTTCAGGACAAGCCAAAACCGCCTTCAGCAGCTAAGTTTGCGCGTTTATCGCGTTTGTTCGCATCGGTTGCGTCAACTGCTGATCTGGCTTCGGCAGGTGGCGATACCTACAGTTAGGCAGCGCAGTCGGCAAGCTTGGGTCGCCTGCAGAGGGGGGCTACGCTTTCTTCGCGTTCGTGGCACACGCAAGGGCAGACAGCTCAAGCGGCAGCTACACAGCTCTGCCCAGGCGCTCTCTGCGATTATTCAACCAAGGTGGCAGCGCTTTTTACTCGGAGAGAGTCCTCTTCAAAAAGCCCTTACCGCTGCCCAGCAAAATCTGAACGTGGTAGGCCAAGCGGTCAGCCTGCAGTTGCGGGCAGAAGGCGGTCGGCGTAGTGCGCCTTTGCGAGCCAGCGCTAATACCAGCTACCGACGCCTGCGAACCTCTGTGAAGTTAGGAAATAGGCGTTGGCAGCGAGCTAGGCGGCTGAGGGCCATGCCTGCTCACTGCGTGCGATCGCTCTGGGGTTTGGTTTGGCAGCGTCCGCTAGCCTCAGCCGTCAGCCTAGCAGGCATTGCCGCCTTCACGATGCTAGATATCACCCTGCCATCTGCTACGAATTCTACTCGCGGACAAGACTCAGCTCAGGACCTAATACAAGCCTCCGCTCCCCAGTCTTCATCCGCACAATCCCTCTCTACGAATCTGGCTAACTTGGATAGCCCCGAGCCGACGCCATCGCAAGCAAGTGGTCTGCCGAAGGTGTCTCATCGCACGGTGGCAGCGGTGGAGCTACCCTGCCCAGCGGTTGAAATTCAGGCATTGGATTCGCTCAAGACTGAAAATAGCTACCAGTATCAGGATGGGACTATTTTTTATGGTGAGGTGGAGAAGGGGCAGCCTGCGACTGGCAAAGGGACGATGCTGTACCCCACCGGCAACCGCTACGACGGAGACTACGAATCAGGCCGACGCAACGGCTGTGGCACCTTTACCTACAGCAACGGTCGGCGGTATGTGGGCCAGTTTGTCGCCGATCAGTTCAATGGGCAGGGCACCTGGATTTTAGAAAATGGAGAGCGCTATATCGGTGAATTCAAAGACAATCAGTGCGATGGGCAGGGTATTTTTGTCTTTGCCAACGGGTCGGTAGAGTCGGGCACTTGGCAGCAGGGACAACTCGTGGGGGGCGAAATATCCTGCCAGCAGGGCAGCCTGCGAGTGCCGACTTCTTCAGACAATTAGCCAAAACAGCAGGCTAAAAGACGGGAAAATAGTTTGCACGATACACTGAACAATAGCCAAATTGCGTTTTGTCTATTGTTTTATGAGTTTGGACCCCCAGCAGTCTGCACTGCCCGAGGAAGCACCAGCGGCATCCTCGCCTGACGCCACAGCCCTCGAAAATGCCGATTCAGGAAAAACAAAGCAAGAAGAAATAGGCCCCAAAGAAACAGGCCCAGAAGAAACAGAACCAGCAGGCTCCCTGTCAGCTGCAGAAATTGCGCTTCGACGGCTAAATAGCCCAGAGAAAAGGGCTCAGGCTGAGGCAGAACTCGCCCAAGGGCAGGCGCTGTTTGAGCGGGGTCGGTATAAGCGAGCGATCGCACACTTCCAAACCGCGCTCTCGCTCTCCAACCCTATGGGTAGCAAAGGCGGCGAAATCCAGCTCTGGCTAGTCAATACCTACATTGCCGCTGGCGACGAAGAAGCCGGAAAAGCCCTGTGTCGCAAGCTCATTCTCCACCCGGATCTAGATACCAAGCAGCAGAGCAAGCGCATTTTGTATATTTTGGAAGCCCCTGAGCTTGAAATGAAGCCAGAATGGGTGACCAAGATTCCTGACCTTGGCGGATTGGACGATGATAGCCAGCTACGCTACGCCCAAAGACCCAAGAAAAAGCGCCGCCGCAAGCCCAAACCCGAACCGGAGCCGATCGACCTCTCCCAGGTAAATACGGCCGACAATCAGTTTGTGTGGATTGCCCTGGCTGGCATTCTCCTGACCCTGGGAGGATTATTTTGGTTCAGCTAGCGCCCGCAAATGGCGTGTCTGCCCGGTTCTCTCGCTCGATTCGGCGCGTTCTATTATTCTGTCTGCTGCTGTGTCCGCTGCTCACGGGTTGCGTAGACTACGACCTCGGCATTCAGTTCGATAGCCAAACCCATGGGGTGATTACGCAGACGATTCATTTGAGCGATCGCCTTCTGGTATTAGCAGAAGGGAGCAATGAGAATGCCCCTAGCAATCTGGCGTTCCAAACCCTATCCGACAGGGCTGAGGCACTCTCAGGTAAAGCGCGTCAGATAGACGAAGACACCCTAAAAATAACTTTGCCTTTTGGCAATGGAGAGCAATTAGTCGAACGGTTTAACGCTTTCTATGACAGTGGTGACAACGGTCCTGAAACTGCCACGGGCATGCTGGCAACGCTTCCGGGGGTGCCTAGCGTGCAGGCCCATCTGTCACTCAGCCAAAAGAACTACATTCTCGCGCTGCGCTGCGTGCTCACCTACGACCTGAGCATTCAATCACCTGAGTCACTCGGACTAGGGCGAAACCTCAGTGACCTGAGCTGGCTCAATATGGATTTTCACCTAGTGACGCCTTGGGGGCTCGCGGCGCAAACGCTTGCAGATGATAAGACCAGCGAGCAGCCTACGCTACAGGGGCGAACGGCTACTTGGCACTTAGAAGCGGGTCAGCCTCACCACATAGAAGCTGCCTTTTGGACACCGAGCCCGATTGGAATTGGCGCTGCTGCGATCGCACTTTTCTGCTTAGCAGGCTACTGGGTGAAATACGGACTGATGAGGCCCACCTGATGAAGTCCATCTGATGAGCCATATGCCGGTTCGTAAAGCTTAATGAACATAGCCGAATGAATATAGCCGACAAACGGGGCCAAACGAATAAAGCTATATGATGAGTTGGAATTACCGTTCAAATTACCTCCCTAACCTGCGCTATGGCCCCGCAACTGCGTATCTACGTTCCGCCCCATCCCCTAATCAAGCACTGGCTAGGGGTGGTTCGCAGTGCCGCTACGCCGTCGCCAGTGTTTCGCAGCGCCATGACTGAGCTGGGCCGCTGGCTAGCCTACGAAGCCGTCCGCGACTGGCTACCCACCGTCGATATGACCATTGAGACACCGCTCACCAGCTGTCCGGCCACCTTTGTCGATCCAGAAGCTGCGATCGCTATCATCCCCATCCTCAGAGCTGGGCTTGCCCTGGTCGAAGGTATCCAAAGCGCCGTACCCAACAGCAGCACCTACCACGTCGGCCTAGCACGCAACGAAGAAACCCTAGAACCCGTGTGGTACCTCAACAAGCTGCCTGCAGAATTTGCGCCCAATACCCGGGTGATCATCAGTGAGCCGATGATGGCCACAGGCGGTACGATGATGGCGACGCTGCCTGAGCTGGTCAACCGTGGAATTGACCCGGCCATGGTGCGGGTTATTTCTGTCGTGACGGCCCCCCCTGCCCTACAAAAGCTAGCTGAGGCCTACCCCACCCTAGCCGTGTACGCTGCCATCATTGATGAAGGGTTAGATGAAAATGGATTTATTGTGCCGGGGCTTGGGGATGCAGGCGATCGCACATTTGGTACCTAAGGAGATGTCATGAGTCAAAATAACTTTGCGGGTGGATTTATTACCGGCGCCTTTGTAGGGGGTCTCATTGGCGCAGTGGTCGGCGTTCTCGCCAGCAATCATCTAAAGCGAAATGCGTCCGACGATTTTCCAGAACTTTCAGAAGAAGAGCGCAGACGCCTAGAAAATGCCACCGCCGAAGAGCGCATGGAAATTGCCAGACGTGGCCTAGAAGACAAGATCTCCCAGCTCAATATGGCCATCGAAGATGTCCGCGTCCAGATGGGCAATGTGAACAACGGCCATCCCCCTGCTGACTATGGCGTACAGCCTTCCGAACGGGAGGTGTAAAGACTCCAAAGCGCATCTACTCACAACAGGGAGCCAATCCGCTAAAATACAGGCATCATACGCAATCATTCCCAATCATCTTAAAAATCGTCTGAAAACTATCGTCTGAAATACTATGGCCGCACAAATCATTGCCCCCATCATTCAGGGCATATCGACTTTCCTCAGCATTTACTTAGTGCTGCTCTTCATCCGCATCTTGCTCAGCTGGTTTCCCAATATCGACTGGTCAAACCCTGTCTTCTCTACTATCTCCCAGCTCACTGACCCCTACTTAAACCTGTTTCGCTCCATCATTCCGCCCATCGGTGGCTTAGACCTTTCCGCGATTCTGGCTATTTTTGCCCTGCAGTTCATCTCTAGTGCAGTCGCCGCCGCAGGCAATCAGATGGTTGCCATGGCCTACACCTACGCCGCCTACTAGAGCGCTCACTTCCATCTCGTCGCACTGACACCAAAAGGGATGCTGGTTTACTGCCAGCATCCCTTTTGCTTTTGCTTGACTGCTCGATCTAGCCCGTATTACCTACCGGCTGCTTCAGGCACCGACTTATTCGTCGATGGACTGTTCCCAAGACTGGAAGCGACGCACCTTGCTCGCGAAGCCAGAGGCTTTGAACTTTTCCAAACGTAGGGGAGCTGGCTGCACTGAGGGGACTGAAATCCTAAATGAAAAGGGACTTTCCCCGATAGGCACATATTCGATACCACCCAGGCGATAGCGATTTTTCATCACCGGATTGTCTTCAGCGTCGTAAATGCGGCCAAAAATGTCGGCATCTACGATGTCTTTCGCTGAGTTATTGATGGCCGTTCCTTTGATCAGGTAGCAGGTTGCTGACATTGAGGAGCCGCTGGTGGTGAGGTTTTCCGCGTAGGCGGCATCTGCGGGGCACTCTTCGGCGACGAGGTCTTTTAGCTTGATTTGTGAGAGGGCGTGGGCAGCAGGTGCCCAGCTCAAAAAGGCAATACAGCCAACTAATACAATCTTGAACAGTTTGGAGCGAAGCAAAAAGGCCATGGTAAGGGATGAAAGGGGCTGAGATTGGGGAATCTGGCGCTGGATAACCAGCGATTAGGGATCTGCAAGCAAATAACATCCTGGGCCCCTCACCCTAGCCCTCTCCCTCAGGGAGAGGGGATCGGATTCAAAGTCCCTCTCCCACGGGGAGAGGGATTTAGGGTGTAGAGCTTGCTCTTCTCGCAGAGTGGGCGACAGCAATGCTGAGAGCGGGGACATTATTTATTTGCGCTTCCCTTAGCAAACTTAGGAGTATAGCGCTGAGTCAAGAACAGCGATTGATACTTAGCTTACCGTGAATTCATACCCCTTATGGCTTTGGTCGAGGCGCCCTCTTTAGCGAGCGTGCGTTCCTTTACGGTGTCTTTCTGAAAAGACAGACATTCTATTGGTTCTGGCCGAGGTAGTCCAGCAGGCTCTGCCGCATGATGTCGACCGGGGCAGGCTGCCCTAGCCAAATTTCTAACGCCGCAGCACCTTGCTGTACCAGCATTTCTAGCCCGTCTATCGACGTGAGGCCGATGTCGTTTGCCTGCTGCAAAAACTTCGTTGGGCGGGGGGCATAGATGAGGTCGTAGGCGATCGCTTCAGCTCGCATTAGGGCCATTTCATTTTCGCTGAGCGGTGAAGCGTCGACTTCGGGCTGCATGCCAATCGGCGTCGCGTTAATCACCAAGCCAGCTTTGGGCAGCTGAATGGATAGCTCATCCCATGTCATGACCTTGAGCCGGGCGGCAATATCTGGCGTATTTACCCAGCTCTCCGCAAAGTGAGCCAGCTTTTCGGGCGATCGCCCCACCACCCCAATGCGCTTACAGCCCAGCTGATGGCAAGCCGCGACAACGGCCCTGGCCGCCCCGCCGTTGCCCAAAATAATCGCCCGGGTATTTTGCCAGTCTTTGTGAATATCTTTAAGGGGTGCCAAAAAGCCGACGGCGTCTGTATTGGTACCACACCAGCCTGCTTCAGTGCGCCATACGGTATTGACTGCGCCAATGGCCTGCGCAACCTCACTCACTTCATCGAGCAGGGGAATGATGGTTTGCTTGTGGGGAATTGTGACGTTGAAACCTTTCAGCCCAATGGCAGAAAACCCTACAATCGCGTCTTTTAGCCGGTCTGGATGAATGGGGAATGGCAGGTAGACACAGTCCGTTTGGCTGTTGGCCTGCTGCTGCTGAAGATGTGCGATCGCCGCATTGTGCATCAGCGGTGAAAAAGAATGTGCCACCGGATAGCCAATCACTCCGAGCAGTTGAGTTGTTCCCTTGATCACCATGACTGTTTAGACATGAGGCCGTATGAGTGCACTTTAACGCTTTCTGGCTATTTTGTTGCGATCTGGCTATTTTGTTGCGATTTTGTGAGAATGCTCCCCTTGCTTAACTCAACGTTACCTCAGCTAAAGCGTTGCGTAGCCAAAAGTGACGTTAAATTGTCGGCACCAAATGACTGCCGACTGAAAGTCTGAGAGATTGACGTCTTCAGGAATCGCATATCGCTGCGCCCCAGAGAAGCTTTGAATCCGCCCAAGGCTGACGTAGTCTTCTTGGCTGTAGGACTGGGGCTCCGCCTCGCGATGAAGCAAGACAAACAGATCAGGGCCCGAATCAGAGCTAAACGCTTCGTCAAATTCTAGGTAGCGCTGCCCATCAACTTCAACAATTTTAGCGTTGCCCGAGGTGGGATGACCGGCACCTACAAACGGTGAGCCCTCTGTCTGCTCTGCTAGCTGCTTACCTGCAGCTGTAGCCAAGTCAGGAGCGGCCGCCACCAGCGTTTCAATCATCGGCGCGGTGGGCGACGGGCTGTTGATTTGCTGGCTGCTGGCCTGTATCGCGGGTTGGTAGGCAAAGGCTGCGATCGCTGCTGTCAACCCCAATCGCTTAATCTGTTGTACTAAAGAAGTTCGCATCGTTTTAACACCTCTACGGAGGGGGTGGTTTAGAGAATTAGTAGAAATCAGTCAAAAAAGATAAAGAACAGTCTTATTTGCGCTCTTTTCTCTTTGCTGACTTCAGTATGCGAGCTGTCTCTAGCGTCAAAATGAAAATCGGATAAGCGTTGACTGAGGGGGGGTGAAATCTCTCCTGGGTTAGCTGAGAGGGGGATCAGCCCCTACTTCTCGCCCTGATGTTCCCCTATCCCTCTGTCTGCACTGTCAGCACCTGAGGCGGCGTAGAGTCCGCCGGGTAGAGCAGATCCACCTCGATATGGCGCGTACTCTGGGGCGCCAAGGTCACTTGTGCGAGGGGCTTCCCTAGCTGGCCGCGCAGCATAACTAGGTGGATGTTGCGAATCACCGGTAGGTCTCGGTCGTCTTGATATCGCACCTGCACGGGTCCTCTAAAAAAGGTCTGCGGACCCGGTGGGTCAAAAAAGCGGAGGCCGTCTTGGCTTAGTTCATCTTCTTTGATGGCTGTCTGCAGGGCGACGGTGACGGTTTGAGGGGTGTCGGTCGGATTGTACAGGGGAAGGGTGAGGCTGTAGCGTACGCCGTAGTTGCCATGGCTCTCATAGGCAGTGTCCGGATAGCGGACCAGCATTTCGGCGCTTTGGTTTTGCCCGCTGCCCATGGTTCCGGCATACAGCAGGCTAATGCCATAGGAGAAGGCTTCGCCAGCTGCTGGAATGGTGAGGCGATCGCGCTCACCTTCCGCATTGGCATCCGCAGCTACATCGGCATCAGTCAAGGTCGCTTCCCACTGGGAGCCTTGCGAAACGCCAGCGACTCGCCCGTAAATGAGCTGGACGCCTTCTTCGAGAGGAATGGGAGAAGGGGTGCGATCACGCGGACCCGATAGCTCACCATTTTCGAGTAAAGCCTGCCAAGCGTCCAAGCTAGGCGGCGTCTCCTGTCCCTCTTCATCGATGCCCACCGGCTGAGCTAGGCTAGCCACATACACAGGGCCGCTGCTCTCTAAGCGAAAGAGAGAAGAGCGACCGTTAATCGGCGGGTCTAGCTCACGAATCGGAATTGGCTGATTGAGTAGCAGGGCGCTCTCTCCGGGAGCGATGGTCACCACCGGCTGAAAAATTTCCTGAAGCCGCCCCTGGAGTAAATCTCCCATTGCTCTGCTACCTGGCCCCGCAAAGACCGGCGCGAGCGGACTAAACGGGACAAAATCGGGCAGCGAAATAAACGGTGCGTCTGGCTGACTCAGGTAGCTAGCCCCTTCCAAAATCCGGATGGTGACCGTTTCTTCTCCGGGATTGTGCGCCAAGATTCCCAGGTACAGGCTATCTAGCAGCGCTGGCTCTTCTTCATCGAAGTCCAGTGCTTTGTACACATGGTGCGCAAACACATCAAAACGCCCCTCAAAAGGAAAATCAAGGTGGGCTTCGGGCGTCGCCATTCCCGCTGGCGGAAAGGTAGAGAGCAGTATCCCAGGCTTCTCTACAAGTTCGGGACTGTTGCTGTTAAAGACGGGAACGCTATCCAACGAACCCGGCAGTGGGCGAACTTCTTGTTCTATCAGAAATTCTGTTTGGGGTTGCTCGGCCTGAGCAACTAGCCCACCTGAATGGATAGATGGGTCACTGACTGCCGGTGGCATTGCTGGTGCTGGGCGCTGCTGGGTGAGGGCAAGCGACATCAACCAAGGGAGCATAGAACAATTCCTCTATTAATCCTCGGCATTCACCATATTTCTATAGCGCTCCCTTTGCAACAGATTTCTTTTTCTGTTTACAACGCTCTTACGCCGACTCTGCCATCTCTGTGGGGGTCAGCCTAAGCGGAATGCCGTGGGCCTGGGCATAGGCCAAAAACACCCTAAAATCTCGGGTCATCCGATTGAGAAAGTCAGACAGGCTCTGCGCAGTAACCTCGCCACATAGGAGTCCGCTAAGTACCAAGGAGCAGCCTTCTTTCACCGCTGCGCCCCTTTCGCCACTCACCCACTCACTTGTTTGATGTCCGTTGACCTGCGTGTTGGCCTGCGTGTTGGCCTGCATGTTTGCCTGTGTGTTGCTCAGAGGAGGGCCCGTCATTGGAGCGTTGTTCATTCGAGCACTAGCGCTGAGCATCGGTAGGCGAATGTTCAATTCGTCGGCATGGCGCCAAAGCGTTGAACATAGTTCCTCTGAGGCGGTAGGAATATCAATTTCCACCCGGGCTATCAGTACGGGCTGCTCATGCTCAACAGAGCGGATAAAAGAGCACCTAAATTCAACACCGTCCTTTACTAAGAACGGATGCTGGTTGTCATTCACACAAGCGTCGCGATTGGCCATCTGTTGTCCTCAGTCACCCTTTTGTCGATTGCGATGTTGGCAAACAGCACTACCGTTAATCGACTCTGATTGATATTTTGCGCACACGCTGACGGATGGGCCCGTCACAGGTGGCTACTTCATAGAGTGTCTATATTTGGTTTTACCTCTATATTCAAAACTTCATGGTTGCCATTTTGCGTCCGGGCAAATACGTAGACAATAACGTATAAATTAATACAATAAATATTGATGGTTTGTCAGCAGGTTTGGGCGATCGCACTCCCCCAAGATTGTCTTGACTGGGCTATTTGTCTTAGAATGCACCTTACCTTGTGTTGTTTGGCTGGCCTTTGTCGGGTTGGTCTCTGTGATAAATGAAAGTCCTGCACGGTACTTGGATACCAGATGCGCAGTCAAATTTTGTGCAGAAGGGTGCCTTTTACCTGTGGGTGGAGGCGTCTGACGGTCCGCTCGATGGGTCTGCGCTGAGGCACTTTCTGGAGACTGATCTGGGTCTGACTAGTGGCGTATCGAGTCCCCAGGGCAGTGCCAAACATCGTGGCACTAGCAGAGAGTTCACCCCTAAGCTATTTACCCTGCCGACTTTGGCAGGACAGCTGTTGCCGTCTTTAGCGCTGTCACGCTACCTCGAAACAGCGCTTCCCGACACGTTCGACTGGCAAGTTTGGGAAATCGACTGCTACCGGGTGAGTCGCCTATCTTCAGAAAAGCCACAGGGCAAAGCCGCGTTCACGGGCATCAGCGCAATCATTCCCTTGCTAAAGGAGCTGCACTTTATTGCCCAGTATCAGCTGGCTGAGGTGCAGCTAGGCGCAGATCTGTTGTTTTGGTATCACTACACCCAATCGTTCAAGCAAGTCATCTTAAAAGATCAATACATTCCTTCTTTGCGCTACCGCGCGCTCAAAAAAACCTTTGAAACCTATCCCCATTGGGAGATTGTCAGCGAAGCCTATGAGAAAACGGTTCAGCGCTATGTAGACCATATGCCGCTTGCCTGCGTGAGTGGCTTTGCAAGCAGACTTGCAGAAAAAGATGGCACCGCTCCCCACCAGGCGCCTCATCTCTACGATAGAGAGACACTGTTGCGACACTGTTCAGACTGTCTGTTGCACGATATTGTCACCCGAACACCCCTGCCTCAGTCCTTTTACAAACAAATAGAAGGCTCGCTGATCTACAGCTGCCTGAAGTCTGCGCATTGGACGACTAGCACAGAACTAACCCTGTACAAGCAGTGGCGACCCTGGCGCGATCGCGTTGCCCGGACCCAAAGCACTGTTCCGTTCTATCTGTGCTTTCAGCTCACCTCTCCAAGTAGTCCAGAAACAAGTAGTCCAGAAACAAGTAGTCCAGAAAATAGTTCAGAGCAGGACTGGACCCTTCACTTCAAGGTCGCCCCCAAGCAACACCCCTCTTTGCGCATTAGCCTAGCCGACTATTGGCGTCTCAAGCCCCATCAGCAAAAGGCGCTGAAGCTTCAGCTAGGAGACACTTTCGAGCAGTCATTGTTGTTTGCCTTGGGAGATGCTGCCCGAATCTATCCGCCGATGTGGGACGGGCTCGAAACCGATGAGCCCGCAGGCATTGTGTTGGATGTGGATGCAGCATTCGCCTTTTTGAGTGAGGCGGCGTGGGTGCTCGAAGATGCGGGCTACAAGGTGATAGTGCCTGCTTGGTGGACGCCGCAGGGTCGCAGGCGCGCGCAGCTCAAGCTGAAGGCGAGCAGCCAGCCTTCTGCTGAAGGTGACCCGTCAAAAAGTTATTTCTCTTTCGATACGCTGGTGGACTACCAGTACGAACTCTCTATCGGCGGTGAAAAAGTCAGTGAACGCGAGTGGCAGCAGCTGGTGGCAGCGCAGGCCCCGCTCGTGCAGTTTCGCGGCCAGTGGATGGCGCTAGATAAAGCGAAAATGCATGAGCTGTTAGATTTTTGGCAACAGCAGCGGTCGGGCGACAAGGCTGGTAAAAAGGGGATTGGCCTGCTGGACTTTATGCAGATGGCGGCGCAGCAAGGCGAGGATATTGAGGTCGACTTTAGCCGCGATCGCACGCTCCTCACCATGATGAACACGCTAACCGACACCAGCGCGCTGGTACCGGTAGAAAATCCGCCCCTGTTTGCTGGTCAATTGCGGGCATACCAACAGCGCGGCGTGTCTTGGCTGAGCTACCTAGAAAGTCTGGGGCTCAACGGCTGTCTGGCAGACGATATGGGCCTAGGGAAGACGGTGCAGGTGATTGCCCGGCTGCTGCAGGAAGCAGCCCAGGCCGAGGCTGCCCAAGTCAAGCGCCTGCCGCCGACGCTGCTGATTGCGCCGACTTCGGTGCTGGGCAATTGGCACAGGGAGCTACAAAGATTTGCCCCAACACTAAGCGCGACGGTTCACCACGGCAGCGATCGCACCAAACAAAAAAAAGCCTTCCAAAAGCTCTGCCAAACCCAAGACCTGATCATTACGTCGTTTGCCCTCGCCCGGCGCGATAGCGACCTGATTGGCAACATCACCTGGCACCGCATCGTGCTAGACGAAGCTCAAAATATCAAAAATCCCAAAGCCGCCCAAACCAAAGCCATCCTCAAGCTGTCTTCCCGGCACCGGCTGGCCCTCACCGGCACTCCCATCGAAAATCGGCTGCTGGACCTGTGGTCTATTTTCAACTTTCTCAATCCGGGCTACTTGGGCAAAGAGTCCCAATTTCGCAAGCATTTCGAGCTACCCATCCAGCGCAATAACGACCGGCAGCAGTCCCGCGTACTCAAAAAATTAGTGGAGCCTTTCATCTTGCGCCGGGTGAAGACAGACGAAGCCATCATCAAAGACCTGCCGAGCAAAGTAGAGCAAAAGCTGTACTGCAACTTGACCAAAGAGCAAGCCTCTTTGTACGAAGCGACGGTGCGCGATGTGGAAAAGCAGCTACAGAATGCTGAGGGTATTCAGCGCAAGGGGTTGATTTTAGCGACGCTGATGAAGCTGAAGCAGATCTGCAATCATCCGGCTCAGTTTTTGCAAGATGGCAGTGACTTTACGGCCAAGCGATCGCACAAACTAAGCCGACTGAGCGACATGGTGGCAGAAGCGATCGCCGACGGTGACAGTCTGCTCATCTTCACCCAGTTTAGAGAAATTGGCGATGCCCTAGACACCTACTTGCACCAAACCCACCACTACAACACCTACTACCTTCACGGCGGCACCTCTCGTAAAAAGCGAGACAAAATGATGCGCGATTTTCAGTCTTCGGAAACCGCACCTTCTATCTTTGTACTATCGCTCAAAGCAGGCGGTGTGGGCATCACGCTCACCAAAGCGAACCACGTTTTTCACTTTGATCGCTGGTGGAACCCAGCGGTCGAAGACCAAGCCACCGACCGCGCCTTTCGCATCGGCCAAAAGAAAAATGTGTTCGTCCACAAATTTGTGTCAATCGGCACCCTAGAAGAGAGAATCGATCAGATGATAGAAGATAAGAAAAAGCTAGCCGGATCAATTGTCGGCTCGGATGAGTCTTGGCTGACAGAGCTAGACAATGACGCCTTCAAGCGACTGATCGCGCTAAACAAGTCGGCCATTATGGATTAGTGCCATGCCAAATATTACGCGGTCAAATTTTACTCGAACGTGGTGGGGAGACACCTTCCTCGATACGATTGAACAGTTTACCGACAGCGGTCGGCTCAGTCGCGGCCGCAGCTATGCCAATGGCCGCAAGGTAAAGTCCTTTAAGCTTGACTGTGAGCGGGTAGAGGCCAAGGTGCGAGGCTCCGTCAATCCTTACTACGGTGTGTACAAAGAGCCGCTATACACTACTGTGCTAGAGTTTGAGCCGATTAGCCGAGAGAAGTGGTCAGCTGCGATCGCCCTGATGTCCTCCAAAGTCAGCATTCTCTCCCAGCTCCTAGTTGGCGAAATGCCCGACCATATCGAAGAAATCTTCGAAGCCATTGGCCTGCACCTGCTGCCACAGAAGTCCGACTTTACCAGCCACTGCACCTGCCCCGACTGGAACAATCCCTGCAAGCATATCGCCGGTGTCTACTACCTAGTTGCCGCCGAGCTAGACAATGACCCACTCAAACTCTTCGAGCTGAGGGGGCTTTCACGAGAAGACCTGCACGCAGAGCTAGCCAAAACACCCCTCGGCATTGCCTTATCTCAAGAGCTAGCGACAGAACCCGAACCACCACAGCCCGCCGAGAGCCTACACACTAAGCCACTGGCCACCGACCCGCCAGACGCTGTGACAATTTCCCAATTTTGGCAGGGTGAAAAGCGATTGCCCCATGAGGTCGAGACCCCCCAGCCCACAAAAGTTGCCGCCATCCTTGTCAAAAAGCAAGGAGACTTTCCACCTTTCTGGCATCGAAGCAACTCTTTCATCGAAGTGATGGAAGCGTTTTACAAACGGGTCCGTACGAAAAACAACAACATTTTAGAATAGCCTCAGCGTTGGGGTAGATATGGAGCGTTGAGGTATGCTGTACCTACAAAATTACAAGCGGTAAAATTACAAGCGTTTCAGCCCAATTTCAGCTTTTGTCGCCCGCTCTTCCTTGGCCAAGTTTATGTCTCGTTGGTTCAATACCGCTGGCCCTTGCCAACCCGAAATTCACTACATGGTGCCTTCTGCAGAACGCTTGCCTTCTCTAGAGCGGCTCGTCTCGCAGCGCGGTTACTTTGTTGTCCACGCACCCCGCCAAACCGGCAAGACGACAGCTATGCTAACACTCGCTCAGCAGCTGACGGCAAGCGGCCAGTATGCGGCAGTGATGGTTTCAGCGGAAGTAGGCGCGGTCTATTCTCAATCTCCTGAGAAAGCCGAAAAAGCCGTTTTACGCGCTTGGTACGATGCAGCGACTTTTTGGTTGCCCCAAGCTCTTTGTCCGCCCGACTGGTCTACCTGTGAGTCTATTGGCAGAGCACTCCGCCTTTGGGCCGAGCAGTGTCCGCGCCCTATTGTTCTATTTATTGATGAAATCGATGCGCTACAAGATGATGCCTTGATTTCTATGCTGCGACAGCTACGGGATGGCTATCCTCGGCGCCCCAGGGGATTTCCTCAGTCCTTGGCCCTGATTGGATTGCGAGATGTCAGAGATTATAAGGTCGCTGCAGGCGGAAGTCGTCGTTTGGGGACGGCTAGCCCTTTTAATATAAAGGTCAGGTCGCTGACGCTTCAAAATTTTTCTGAGGATGAAGTGAAGAGCCTGTACGTGCAGCATACAGCCGCCGCCGGACAGCCCTTTTCGTCAGATGCCGTTCAGCTCGCCTTTCAGCTAAGCCAGGGACAGCCATGGCTTGTAAATGCGTTGGCCAAAGAAGTAGTAGAAGAAATCCTACCAGACACCACCCAAACGATTGAACCTACCCATATTGAACAGGCAAAGGAGACTTTGATTCAGCGACAGGATACCCATCTAGACAGCCTGGCTGAGCGACTTCGAGAGCCCAGAGTGCGGGCGATTATTGAGCCGATGTTGGCCGGTCAACAACTGGGTGAAGTGTCCAATGAAGACATCCAGTTTGTACTCGATTTAGGGCTGTGCGTAATGAGTCCGGCAGGCGGATTAGTGATTGCTAATCCTATTTATCGGGAGGTGCTGCCGAGGGTGTTGGCCGTTCCGCCAATGGCCTCTCTGCCACAGATTTCGCCGACTTGGCTCACAGCAGCCGGTGAAATCGATACGCAGGCACTGCTATCGTCTTTTCTCGCATTCTGGCGACAGCACGGGGAACCACTTTTACGCAGCGCTGCCTATCATGAGATTGCGCCTCACTTGGTACTTATGGCATTTCTACATCGCGTTGTGAATGGTCGCGGAACGCTAGAAAGGGAGTATGCACTTGGTAGCGGACGGATGGATCTGTGCTTGCGCTACGGCCAGACTACGCTAGGGATAGAGCTAAAAGTGTGGCGGCAGGGGCGAGAAGACCCACTGCAGGCTGGGTTAGCTCAGTTAGATAGCTATCTGAGTCGACTGGGAACGACGACCGGATGGCTAGTTATCTTTGATCGCCGCAGCGGCCTATCACCGATAGAGGAGAGAACTACAGTAGAACGTGTGAAAACGCCCAAGCGCCATCAGGTAATAGTTGTTAGAGGCTGAAGTCTGTGACTAGCGTGCCTTCCTCTAGTATCTCTCAACGGAGCGCACGGTCTGAGGAATCACTCGATACAAGATTCCGTAGGCGACTGCGGCGACCACAATGCCGTTCACCGGTCCGATGCCGATATTGGCATTGCCGGTCACGTAGGCCACTACAGAACCGGCGAAATAGGCCAAAACGCCTGCCCAGTTTATCGCGGGTAGCCGGGAAGAGAGTAGGGGAAAGCGGCCGCTGTGGCGCAGCCAAAAATCCACCATAATAATGCCGCCGACGGGGGGCACAAATGTTCCGAGCAGTAGCAAATAGTCGGGCAGTAGCTCATAGATGCCAGAGAGCGTCAAAATTAGCGCAAAGGTAGCACCGCCCAAGACAAAGGCGTGTCGCTTGTGGGTGCGAAACATGTTAGCGCCAGCCACCGAAAAAGAGTAAATTGTGTTGTCTTGGGTGGTCCACACGTTGAGAATGAGTAGAACAACACCGCCAGCCAAAATGCCCTGGCTACCCATCGCTTGAATCAAATCTTCGGAGCCGTACACCAAAGCGCAAAAGGCTCCAGCAAATACCAATATGCCATTTACAAATAAGAAGGCGCTGAGGGTAGAGAGAATGGCACTTTTGCCCGAGTCTGCAAAGCGGCTCCAGTTGGTTGCCTGAGTACCGCCCGAAATGAATGAACCGATGACAATCGCGATCGCCGTGCCCATTCCCAATTCGCCAGTCGGTGCTGCGATCGCACTCGCATCGTAATCACCCATCGCCAGCGCCAGACTCACTGCCACCAAAATCAGCATTGCCGGGACAGCCAACCGGCTCAGCCAGTCGATTGCCCGGTAGCCAATATAAGCCGTCGCACAAAAAGCATAGTTAAAGAAAAAGATCAGCAATATCGACAGCGGTCCCGTCGTCGGTGCCCCAAAAATCTCCAGCAGCACCTGCACAATCACCGCCGTCGTAAAGGCATACCAGCCAATTTGGGTAAAGCCCAAGATAAAGTCAACCCAGCGAGAGCCCACATTGCCAAAGCTAAAGCGAGCCATCAGCACCGTAGTGAGGCCACTCTTGGCCGCGATGTAGCCCAGCGCCGCACAGTACGCCCCCAAAATAAGATTGCCTAGCACAATCACAGCCATCAGCTGCCCGAAGCCAAAAGCCGGGCCAATGGCCCCCCCGGCAAACAGTGTGGTTGAGGTCAGTGCAAAGCCCATGAGCAGTAGCGATAGCGACCAGAAGGGCTTGCGATCAGAGAGGGGAACTGCGCTGAGCGGATAATCTTCGACAGCAGACTTTTCAGGCACAGGGGCCTTTAGCGGCGTTTGGGTAGATAGGGGCATTGGAATTCCTTTAGCGCGGACAATTTTACTCGGACACTGCCTACAACTTATGTAATAAGCTGTTTTACGCAGATGTGTCGTATCTTTGGCTACGCTCGCCAGAATCGCTCGACGTAAAGCTTATCAGCAGAGTGTCAGTGGGGTAATTTGAGAAACTGCTTCATGCTTGTGCAAACATTTTCGGCTTTAGAAATGTCACCAGCTCAGCCGAATTTTCAGAAAGGTCTTGCCAACGTTCTGTCGGTAGCTTGAGCTGGACGTAGCCGCAGGTAGGCACATTTTCCAGCGGGCGATCGCCTACCCAATTCACAAATTCCGTAATCGCTGAGTTGTGCCCCACCACCACGACATCATCTAGTGCCTCATCTAGCGCCTGACACCAGCTGAGCAGATCCCTGGCTTCAAAGGTGTAGAGCTGATTGTCGGTTTGCCAAGTAATCGTCTGATCGCTCAAGGCCTGATTAATTTCTTCTATGGTCGACTGAGCCCGGACCGCTGGACTGCAAAATACGGTGTCGAAGCTGCAGCCTGCCTTTACTATCTGCGGTGCCATCACCTGACAGGCGCGGAGTCCCCGTTGGTTTAGCGGGCGATCAATGTCGGCTAAATTGCTGTTATTCCAGCTAGATTTGGCATGGCGAATGAGATGCAGCTTTTTCATCGGAGCGTTTGGGCTGTTGCGAACCCTCTGAGGTCACAAAGCATGAGGACGTTCGCTACAGCATATCAACTAGCGCTAAATATGGTCCCGATCATTCCCCTAGCCGCACTGGTAAAAAGTCTCTGATTCGCAGAGAGCCCTGTCCTGTCTGGGCGCTATGGAACGACTCTCCGGTCGTCGATGCCGAAAAAATGTCAGTAAAATATCAACATCTTCTGTGACATCGTCTAAAAAACGTGAAATTTCTTGCCTTTCGTAGGCGCACTGAGAGATGGTGTCCATCCGCAGGTAGTAGCCTAGGTCGCCATCGAGATCTCGAACGACAAACACTTGGGAGTGAACCAGCCGCTGATTGAGGGTATCCGCGTAGCGAAAAACGTCGCCTACCGACGTGGGGATGCCCTGCTGAAAATAGTAGCTAACCCGCGAGTGCAAGCCCATACGACCGTTCGACCTAAAGACTCGAAAGCGGCAGTTGAAAGAAAAGTCTTTGTCTTGGCTGTGGTGACTCATCGTTGCCTGCTTACCGCTCAGCTGTGTCCGGCGGCTATTGGCCAAAAGGTGCTCTTTCATTCGAGAAACGAGTTGAGACATGGCAGAAACAGACAGAAAAATCAGGAACTTATAGCCAAAGCATGCCCACCCTCATTACAAGAAAAATCAGTACTTTAAGAAATATTCCAAAAAAGGTTGGTTTCATCAAATCTGTGTGTTTAAAGCAAAAGCTCATCCTCCGTGCAATTGAGGATGGGCGGTGTCGCACAGCCGCAGTGCAGCCGGTTCAGATTGGCAGAGATTTTGCAGAAATCATCTAGCACGAAAGGCGTGCTATCAGGGCTCAGCGGGGGAATGTGCGCAAAGATAACGCCGATGGGTCGCTGAGACTTTGAGACGCTTTCTAAAACCTTGTAATACAGATGATTGCAAACGTAGGTGCCCGCGTCATCGCTAATCTGGCTTAGTACAGTGCCTTCAAGTAGCGCTGGCAAGTCTACAGTGGTTTGCAAGTGTCTGTGGACACCCTTTGCTCGCTGCTCCAATGAAAGGTAGGGGCGCTTTTCTGCCATGCCACAGCAGATGACCGCGCGTGGCCGAATCCGATGAATTTCGCTGAGGACCCGAATCGGCGCGATCTCAAAGCTGACGGGGACCCGCCTAAGCAAGACGCTGTTACTCGGCAGCCTGCCTTGAGCGGCTAGGGTCGCCACTAGGTCGTCGGAGCTGTTTGAGGGTTGGTGGGCACGCCAAGGCTGAAAGGTGGTGATCAAAAGCGGGGCTAGCGTCATGTCGATGTGCGATCGCAGATAAACAGGTAGCAGATAAACAGGTAGCAGATAAACAGGTAAGAGAAGCGTGCAGCGATTAGGGCGTTCATCTCTATAATCTAGAGGTATTCAATCTACAAGGTGGATATCTCCACGGGATATCTAGTAGATATCTAGAGGTAAGGCTGGCTGTGACGACGATTGCTGTCATTGATTACGACATGGGTAACTTGCACTCTGCCTGCAAGGGGCTGCAGTTTGCCGGGGCCAAAACGCTGGTGACCGATTCGGTGGCTGAGATTGAGCGTGCCGATGGAGTGGTGCTGCCAGGGGTAGGAGCCTTCGACCCGGCGATGCAGCATTTGCGATCGCGCCACTTAGTCGACCCCATTCGTCGCATTGCCCTCAGCGGCAAGCCGTTTCTCGGCATTTGTCTGGGCCTGCAGGTGCTCTTCGAAGGCAGCGAAGAAGGCCAGGAAGAAGGCTTAGGCATTTTTTCTGGCACTATCCGCCGTTTTCAGCCCGAAGCCAACCTGACGATTCCCCACATGGGCTGGAACCAGCTCGCATTTAGCCAACCAACCTGCCCAATCTGGCAGGAGCTTTCTGACGGTGCATGGGTCTACTTTGTGCACTCTTTTTACGCGGCGCCTAGCGACCCCACCCTCAACGCGGCAACCATCACCCACGGCAGCCAAACGGTGACCGCCGCCGTCGCCAAAGACAACCTGATGGCCGTACAGTTTCACCCTGAAAAATCTTCTACGTCAGGGCTGCAGATTCTCAAGAATTTTGTGAGCTACGTGCGAGAGGGGCAGCTAGTCGCTGCTTAGCGGTTTCTACTCCTGAAAATCGTGCTGTTCAAAGTCTTGCTGTGAAACCCTACCAATCTATCCCGATTCAAGAGTGCGGTGAGCCCCTCGTGGCTATTCCGCTCGCTCAGTTTGCCGTGACCACGCCCCACCCCTACGAAGTGCTCGGCGCCCCCTATGGCGATCGCTCACCCTACTTTCTGCGCCAGGGCGTCCTCGAAAAGCTCACAGACGCGCAGCGCCAGCTACAGGCTCAGCATCCGGGCTGGCAGCTAGAAATTTTCGATGCCTATCGCCCGATTCCGGTGCAGCAGTTTATGGTAGACCACACCTTTGCGCAGCTGGCGATCGCCGCTGGACGCGATCTAGAGACACTCTCACCAGAGGAGCGATCGCACCTTCAGGCGCAGGTCATCCAGTTCTGGGCAGTGCCCAGTGCCGACCCTCGCACGCCGCCGCCCCACAGTACCGGTAGCGCTGTCGACCTCACTCTAAAAACGTCTACGGGTGAAACCGTCGATATGGGCTCACCCATCGATGAGGCCTCTCCCCGCTCCTATCCTAATCATTTTGCTAATAGCACCGACCCCACCGCGCAAAAAGCCCACCACTACCGCAGCCTACTCGCGGCGGTGATGGCGGGCGCGGGATTTTGCCAGCACCCAAACGAGTGGTGGCATTTTTCGGTGGGCGATCAGCTGTGGGCCTGGCAAACCAAGCAGCAAACGGGAGAAGGTGCGATCGCCCGATACGGCGGGGTGTAGCCGCGTTAGGCAACGGCTGCTGAGGCCAGATCTTTTTCTAGCTTTAGGCAGTTGCGATCGCCCCCCACATGCAGCTGATACTCCACCCGGTCCATAATCCGGTGCAAAATCAGCCAGCCATAGCCCCCCTCTTGAAAATCAGAGGGTGAAGGCGCCGCGTAGTCATCTAGCTTGAACCCTTGACCTTGGTCCCACACTTCCAAAGAGAGATTGTTATCTTCTAGCTCAATGCGAATGAGCACGGGCAGCTCCGGCTTTTCGTTGTGCGCATGGCGAACAATATTGGAATACACTTCCACCACTACTAGCCGGAGTCGTTTCTCTACCTCAGTCCAGTCAATCTTTTGGTCAATTTCTAGCTGCAGAGATTCCAAGAGCCAGTGTTCTACCACCTCCATGAACTTGAGGTCACTAGGGACGGTTAGTTCGGTTTTTAGCATGACGTCACCTCCAGTGACAAAATAGTTTGATCGTCCTCTTGTTCACCTTCTGGTAGATGAATGTAGGAAAGTAAGTTGTCTAGGTTGAGATCGGCAGGCTGTTGCTTCAAGAAGTCCCAAAGGCCCTCTTGATTGAGCATAGAGCAGCTGCCGCTGCCTCGGAAGCTAGGCACCGTTGCTTCGGTAATTCCGTCACTGGTAAGTAAAACAACATCTCCATCGGAGAGCTGCATCTGCCCGGACGTCGCTTTCCAAATGGGCAAAATGCCTAAGGGGACTCCTCTCACATCCAAATAGGTGGGCTCCACACTTTGCTGTGTACTTTGCTGTGTACTTTGCTCGGTGTGGGCTTGCTGTCGCTGAGCCACTATCTCCTTGTGAGACCACACCACCGGATACACATGCCCCGCATTGGCATACACCAGCTGGCCTGTCTCTTCGCTGTAGCGAATCAGCGCCATCGTAATAAAGCAGTTATTGCTCATCAAATCATTCGACAAGCTCTGGTTGAGATTGCTCATGACCTTGTCTGGGTCAGGCGATTTCTCTTGGGCTAGCTCTCTGCGCAATACTGAAATTGCGCTGGCCATAAACAGCGCCGCAGGCACGCCCTTGCCCGAAACATCGCCCACCGCCAGCCAAATGTCTCCCTGCGGATGCATAAAGACTTCAAAAAAGTCGCCACCCACCTCGCGTGCGGGCTGACAGCGCGCCTGAATTTTTAGCCCAGGTGTGTCTGGCCAGCTCTGATGCAGCAGATTGCTCTGAATTTGCCGGGCAACATCTAGCTCAGCGCGCATCTGCACAGACTGACGGTGAATCTGTTGATAGAGCTTGGCGTGTAAGATCGCCAGCGCCACCTGATCAATCACATTTTGCAGTAGCTCTATGGCCTGAGCTGCCCAGTCCCGCGCTGGTGCCTTACTAAATAGACAGACGGCCGCGATCGGATTCTGCTGGTCTAAAAAAGGAACAACAATTCGACTGATGGTTTCTCCTGCGCTCTCCACCGTGTCTGAGCGGAGGCCTGTTAAGTCGTCGGGGAGGGGAGGGAGCGCTTCTATCGAACCGAAGAGATTGAGTCGTGACTGTTTGTCTTGAGCTTGCTCGGCGGTCTGTTCGGCAGGGTCTGGCTGATAGGTCTGCAGCGTTTGAGCATCATCGACATCGCCAAGTGCTTCCTCTGGGTAGAGGACGGCCAGGTCTGTTTCGAAGGCTTCTCCGAGTGCCCTGACCACGGTTTTGAGCGTGCTGCCGTAGTCGAGCGAGCCGCGGACCGCTGCCATAATGCTGTTGCTAAGAGACTCTTGCCTAAGCGCGCGGCTAAGCGCTAGGGTGCGCTGCTTGATTACCCGGTAGGTCTCGGCGGCCTGCAAAATGACATCTTTAAGCTTTTTAGGATTCCATGGCTTGGTGATGTATTTGAATACTTTGCCTGAATTGATGGCAGAGACCAAGTCTTCGACATCGGTGTAGCCAGTCAATACCATGCGTATGGTGTCGGGAAAGCGCTCTACCGTACGACTGAGGAACTCTGTTCCATTCATCTTCGGCATGCGCTGGTCGGAGATAATGATGGCCATTTCTCCTTGCTCGTCCAAAAGCTCTAACGCTTCTGCACCACTTTTCGCTTTAAAGACTCGAAAATCTCGCCGAAACGTTCGATATAGCAAGTCTAAATTATCCGGCTCGTCGTCAACGACGAGCAGCTTTAGTTTGTCTTCCATTCTTATAATTTTGGGCGGGGTTGTCCTTGGGTGGATGCCTTTTTGAGGAGGAGTGGGGTTAGACCTAATGTGCCCGGTCGCTCTTGCTCGCTAGCGTATTTTGCATAATAAGACGGAGCCCAGTAGCGGCTGGGCATACTTTAATAGAGATAATCAACAAACAAAGAAAACTCGCTGAGAAAGCCTCTCAAAAGCCACTTGTCGGGAAGATTTTGTGAATGTGTTTTTCGCGTATTTCTACGCATTGTTGAGTCTGTTACTTCAAGCTTCGCCAATTCAAAAGGAGAAAATAATCATGGGTGTCCCCCAGTCTCATCGCCGACCCGAGCAGTTCAGCTGTCGGCTGTGCAAGATGGGTCCGGTTCTGCGGAGATCTATTGGATTGCTCTGTGCGGGCCTGGTCTCGGCTGGATGGGTGCTGACCGGTGGAACAGCTGCTTTTGCCCAAAGAACAACTGTTTTTGATTTGGATCAGGCGATTTGTGCAAACGATTGGGACAGGGCGATTAGCGCTGCAGGCATGTTGATAGCCGATGAGAATACCCGCAGTGCGGATCGGAATGCGCTGCTGGCGTTGCGCCGTCAGCTGGCCCAGTACCGGGCTGAAAATGTGCTGGTGGATGCGGGTCAGGCGTGCGATCGCAGTAATCCTTATCTGCTCGCTGAGGTGGTTGGCAGTGAGGTCGCGGCCCCGACTCCGCTGGGCTGGCAAGGCGCGATCGCAGAAGTCACCGACAACCGATACACAACGGAAGTCATCACAGCCTCTACGCCATTTTCGCTACCTGTGCACCTGGGCAATCAGCCAGGGCTATCGCCTGCAGAGCCGGTGGACTTGAGCCAGGGGCTGACGGTGGTGCCCGGCCATGTGGGCCCTGGCCACCAGGTGTATGGATTTGTGGCAGGGATGGGAGACCGGCTCGCGCTAGCTGTAGAGGTGACCCGGGTGATGACTGGGACGCTCTACACCAGCGACGATTCGCAGCTATTTGTATTTGATCGCGAGGGCCGCCTGATCGCATCCGCTGACGACAATGACGGCGGACAACAGTCTCGCATTAGCGACCTCGTGATTCCTAAAACGGACCTGTACTTTGCAGTAGTGACCAGCTACAACAACGATCCTATTTTTAATCAGGACGGTCGGTTGACCGGCTGGCAAGAAAATGGTGGTGGCCGGTTTGATTATACTTTGAGCGTTTCTGGCGCGACGCCAACCAGCGCACTGGTACGATAGGATTTAAGGCATCTTGGGCAGGCATCTGGGACGGTGTCTGCGCTGCTTTCATGCTATCTGCCTACATCCTGCGAACCCATGAAAATTGCCGACCTGATCGCCACCTTCGAGACATGGGCCAATCCTCGCTGGCAGGAAAAATGGGACAACTGTGGCTGGCAGGTAGAGCCGGGCATTCTCCATGAGCCTGCCGGGGTGCTCGTGTGCCTGACGCCGACGCTGGCCGTGATGGAAGAAGCGATCGCGCTCAAGGCGCAGGGCAAACCTGTGAACCTGATTTTTGCGCATCATCCGCTCATTTTTGGCGGGCTCTCTTCGGTGGTTGCTGGTGATAGCGTGGGCGATATGGTGAGAGCTGCGATCGCGCACAAGATTGGTGTCTATTCAGCCCATACCAACTTTGACCAGGTAGAAAATGGCACGGCAGACGTGCTCGCTCAGCTGCTACAGCTGCAGGAGGTAACGCCAATCGTTCCGACGGCTCCCTCAGACTCAAGCACGCGGGGCTACGGGCGAGTGGGCAACTTGAGCACTGCCCAATCGCTTCAGCAGCTATTGAAAACCATACAAACGGTCTTAGCGCCCCCGCGCCTACTCTACTCTCCAGCAGCCAACTTGCAGGATGAGATTTCAAGAGTGGCGGTGCTGGGAGGCTCTGGGGCGAGCTATCTATCTGCCGCTGCTGCCACTGGCGCTCAGGTGTTTCTGACCGCTGACTGCAAATTTCACCAGTTTCAAGAGGGCCGAGACAAAGGCGTGATTTTAGTCGATGCAGGGCACTACGCCACCGAACGCCCCGCTTGTCAGCAACTGGTCAGCTGGTTTACGGCCCAGTCTGTTGGCTACGCTGCGCTGAGCGAGGCCGATGAAGACTTCCGTCAGTTTTTTAAGGCCTAATTTTTGTAAGGCCTATCGTTTTCTCCGTAGCCTTGTCTTCAGATGAACGCTCACGCTTAGCCGATATCTAGCATCTGCGCTGCCTTGTCTTCGGCTTCTTCTTGCATCGCCTTGTCCAAGTGGCTGATGTAGTACTCCATATTGTGGTCGCTAATCAGGTCGAACCCAGCGCCCACCAAGCCTTTTACCAACCCAACGCTGCGGTTGAGCAATCGGTTGGCGAGCTTGTAGTTGGCCCGAATGCTACCGGCCGCGTCGAAGTACTTGGCCATGCCGACATGGCCGTAAAACCGAGTGGGATTGAGCACGGAGAAAGGCGGGGGAACGTGGGGGACAATGTCGTTGTTATTGACGAAGCGGAAGACTTTGCCCTTGATGTGGGTGTTGAGCTGGCTGGCGAAGGTGCGATCGCCGACCCTCGGTTGACCAAAGGTGTAAACGCCCGCAACGGCAACGCCGTTATCTGAGAGGGCCGCAGCGGCCATGGTTGCCAGCGCTCCCCCTAGGCTATGCCCCGTAATGTACAGCGGCGGTAGCGACTGCCCCCGTTCCGCCAGATCCTGCTGCCATCTAGCAATCTGCGCCAGCACCGATTTCTCAATGATGGACCAGGCTAAGAAAAAGCCCGTATGTACCCTACCTTTGTAAGAAGAGATTGAGGTGACACCGTCTTTGCGAATGGTGAAATTGCGAAGCTGAGTAGTCACATTAGTGAGCCAGTCTTTGGGTTCTTGGCTACCGCGAAAGGCCAGCACCATGAAGTCATCGGTTCGAAACATATAGGCCTGAGTGTCTCTGCCGCGATTGTTGAAATAGCGAAAGTTTCGCCGGATGAAACTGTCTTTTGTACGGCGAATCGTGTCCGAGCGACCTTTCCCAGTCACTTGCTGTGAGGCCTTGGCGGGCGGCATCAATTCAGATGGATTGTGATACTGAGCTTTGTTGTATTTTTCGAGCGCGGTTCCCCAGCGATTGACCACCTCTGCGACAAACTGCTTGTCTTGATAGGCCAGATAGGAGACCTTCGCCAGCGTCAGGGCAACCCGAGTGTCGTAGTCCGATGACAGGTTGAGCGCGATCAGGTCGTCTTCTTTGTAGGGAGAGGGCAAGATGCGATAGCCAAAGCGCTCAAACAGCTTTTGCACCCCAAAAAAACCGCTGTGGTGAATGTAGCTGTAGAGCGCGTCATAAAATCTGGAGGCACCCGACCGCCGATAGGCGGGATCGCCAATCAGCTTGACCCAGTAGCTGAGCCAAGGGCCGAGCTCTTTTTCGGTAAACAGCCCCGACTCTATGAAGTATCCAAAATGCTCTAGACCATTGAGCATTTTATTGAACCAGTCGCGCAGCGCAGTTTCTATCTGGTACTGGCGCAGGATCGCTGGGTCGAGGTCATCGTGGATTTGGTGGTAGTCAATCTGATGCTTGAACCGGGCGCGCTCATCGTGGTTGGCCAGCGCGTTGCAAAGCAGTTCGTCAGTGACGCGAAAAGAAAAGGGCTCTCCCTGCGCTGGGTTTTCAATGCAGTAGTCCCGGTATTCTTCGAAGTCTAGAATCTTAAGGGCTTTGTGAATATCGGGGTCTTGCTCAAATTCTCTGACGGACTGACGTAAAAACTCGATGCGCTGCCACTGCTGCTGCCTGGCATATTGAAAGACGCCCCAGCTGATGGCACCGCTAGCCAGCAGTATTCCTAGTGCCATGAACCCCTGAGTATCGCTGAGCCAGTCACCTTTTAGCTCGACTGGGGATGTGGCATCGCCCATTAGGCCATCTATCCTCAAGGTCTGCAGGGAGAGGTTTTGTAATGGCAGGTTTTGTAATGGAGATGTCTGCAGGGAGAGTATCTGCAGTGGTAATGTCTGTAGTAACGGAAGGGGAGTGGTAGCCAAGCTGGGGGTAGATGCTTGAGCTGGCTGCATAAGCCCTGCACCGGTCCAGACGCTGGCAACTAGAGACGTAAGGCAGATAAGGCGATGCATGACGGTTGTAAACAATTAAAAATAAAAGTTGATGGTTGACCTGAGCTTACCCAGAGGCCTGGGATAGGATGACGGGACGGATTAAATTTGACGGATTAAATTTGTAAGAAGAATGACGAACTGTATGAACTCATAGATAAGTGGGCTTCGTAAAAGTTCACGCTAAGGCAGTATATATAGAGGTAAAACAGGCTTCAGCTTGTTTTCTATCGTTGCTTATAAGGTTATGCGCTGGAGAAGTACAATGCGGGCTTTGCAAAAGTTAGGAATGGTGGGCACAGGAGCTGTCCTAATTTCTACCCTGTGGAGCATTTCTACTGTTTGGGACGGTAGGGAGGCGGGCGTAGTCAAGGCCAATACCCTGCTAGAAGAACTCGGTTCGCTAAGCTTAGGAGATGACGTTTTAGATGACGGTAGCTTATACGATCAGTACACGTTTTCGGGCAGTAGTGGTCAATATGCGACTATTTTTTTAGAAAGTGATGACTTTGATCCCTATCTGATTTTGTTGGATCCAGACGGGGAGCGCATTAGCGAAAACGACGATACCAATCGCTCTGACCGGAACTCCCGGCTGGTGGTGACGCTGCCCAGCACGGGAGTATACACGGCAGTAGCCAATAGCTATGAGTCGGGCAAGAGCGGCGACTATGCCATCAAGATAGAAGTGGGGGATACGCCCACCAGCCTGGCGCAGATTTTGGCGGCGGCAACGGTGCCGAATGGCTCTGCTGCTTGCCAGGCGGCTATTGTCAGCGCGATTGGCGAAATCAAGACCGATAGAGAGATCAGTGTTTTGGTGAGTGGCTTGCCCTTGGAGCAGCTGTATCGCAGTGTGCCAGCGACGCGTCCTAAGGGGATCGAGGTCGCGCTGAGCGGTTCATCTGCGCTGTCGGTGATGTTTTCGCCGCAGTTTTTAGACCGGATTTCTGGCGAGATGATCACTGCGTGCGACTCGGTGGGGGCAGTCACGTTTGGCAGCGATGCGTCTGAATTTGAACGGACCTTTGGGGTGGTTGCGCGGACGAACCGGCGGGCTCGGGGCCAGCGTAGCGGGCTGCCTACGGTCAATGAATTTACCTGCGCAGATAGCGAACCGGCGCGATCGCAACAAGAACAGGAACTACCTGCCTGGGGAGAGCGTGTCTGTCTTTAGCCCGCTAAAGGGCGTACGGGCTGTGGCACAATTGCCATAGCTATTGATTGCTATTGCTACTGCCATAGCTGCGGTCAATCATGCACTCTCAATCATGCGATTGAGAGTGCAGTGTGTAGGTGCATTTAGGTTGCACGCTAGGTTGCTGTGGAAGTGTCTCCGCCGGATCTGCCCATTGATGATATTTCGAGCGCGCAGCTAGGCAGCATTAAGGCTCAGCTGGACTTGGTGCTGATGGCGATTGAAGCGCTGACCAATATAGGCTCAGAAGCGGTGCTAGGCGCTGCCAAAGATTTGCGGCTGACTGAGCTACTGTCTGACCGGGTGGGGCTGTGGCGACTGCGGCAGTCGAGCCCGCTGCGAAAGGGCCAAGGCCGAAAAAAGCTAGATATTGAAGAGGCGCGGGCGCTGGTGCTAGTGGTGTGCCATCTGGCCGGTGAATATCACCCGCAGATTCGGCAGGCTGTGGCTAGGCTAGAGCAGCTCAGCGAAAAGGGCGAACCGCCTCATCGGGCGGCGGTGCTGGGAGACTATCTCGACAATTTTAATAACCTGTACTGCGATCGCATGGCCGAGTCAGACATCTCAACGGACGTTTTGACCCAGCTGTCTTTGCGACTGTTGATTGACCTACTGTTTTATAGCTCGCCGGGTGGTGAGCGGCAGCTGTGGCTGGCGCTAATCGACCGGGCTCAATAATGCTCAACAATATCGGCGCTTATCCGTGACGGACAAGCCGGTGACTGACATAATAAAGGACACTCTACGCTGCTCAATTAGCTGTCAAACTGCGCTCGCTTAAGTGCCTTAAGTTTATATGTCTTCCTCTGAGTCCGCTGATTCTAAAGCCCTACCACCGCTCCAAAGACCCAATCGCCCCCCTGCCCATCTTCAGCCTCAGAGAGCCTCTCAAGCATCATCTCCTCAGGCACCCTCTCAGTCTCCATCGCTGATAACTGCCGCCGAGCTAAAAAAGACAAACCTATATCTGGTTGGCATGATGGGCGCGGGCAAAACGACGATTGGCAAAAAGCTGGCGAATCGTCTGGGCTATCGCTTTTTGGATACGGACGCGCTGATAGAGCAATCGACAGGGCGGACGGTGACGGACCTGTTTGCCCAGGAAGGGGAGACTGGCTTTCGGGAGATTGAAACGCAGGTACTGGCTCAGGTGTCGACCCATACGAGCCTGGTGGTGGCAACTGGAGGGGGCATTGTCACCCAGCAGATGAACTGGAGCTATCTGCGGCACGGGGTGGTAATTTGGCTAGATGTGCCGGTAGCGGTGCTGGCGTCTCGTCTGGCGGGAGATAGCACCCGGCCCCTGATTCAGGATGTGGATCTCTCTGAAAAGCTGACCAAGCTGCTGACGGAACGGGGCGATCGCTACGGACAATCAGATATTCGAATTGGCTATGAGGGCAAGTCGGTCAAGCGGACGTGCGATCGCATCTTGATCGCTCTAAAACAAAACCTACGCCCCGACCCCAAACTCGCCGCCGAGCAAATGACCATTAACCAGTCTTCTATCAATCCTGTTATTGATCCCGTCAAACAAGAGAAGACGTCTTGAGACCGTTTTGAACGTCATAACTTTGTTGTTTTTCTTTGTGTTGTTTTTCTTTATTTGCCGATGCCTTTTGACCCTGCCCGCTCCGACCCAGACCAGACGCTTCAACAATTGGAAATGGCGCGTGTGCGCATCTTGAGCGAGGCCCTGCCCTATATTCAACAGTTCCAAAAGCGGACGATGGTGGTGAAGTATGGCGGCGCCGCGATGAAAGACAGTCGGCTCAAGGCCGATGTAATTCGAGATATTGTTTTTATGGCGAGCGTGGGCATTCGACCGGTTGTTGTCCATGGCGGTGGCCCCGAGATCAACAGCTGGCTGACGAAGCTCAATATTGAACCCCAGTTTAAAGACGGGCTGCGGGTGACGGATGCAGAGACCATGGACGTGGTGGAAATGGTGCTGGTGGGCCGGGTGAACAAAGAGCTGGTGGCGCTGATCAATCAGGCCGGCGGGCAGGCGGTCGGTCTGTGTGGGAAAGACGGCAACTTGGTGACGGCTCGGCCACGCTCTGCCGATGCGGGCGTTGGGTTTGTGGGTGATGTCAGCAATATTCGTCCCGACCTAATCAGTTCTTTGGTGACGGCGGGCTATATCCCGGTAATTTCTAGCGTTGCTGCCGATGGGACTGGACAGGCTTACAACATCAATGCAGATACGGTGGCGGGTGAATTAGCCGCTGCGCTAAACGCTGAAAAGCTGATTTTGCTCACCGATACGCCGGGCATTATGCAGGACTTTCACGATCCGGACTCGCTGATTAACAAGCTTGATATTCAACAGGCGAGAGACTTGATTTCGAGCGGTGTGGTGGCCGGGGGCATGATTCCAAAGGTGAGCTGCTGTGTGCGATCGCTGGCTCAAGGCGTGCGCGCAGCCCACATTCTCGATGGCCGCATGCCCCACGCGCTGCTGTTAGAAATCTTCTCAGATATGGGAATTGGCACGATGATGGTGGCTTCAGGCTTTAGTCAGTAATCCGTCAACCAAGGGTCACAAACGCTTTGTTATCTGCAAAACAAAGGTCAGTTTGATTAAGATGGTAGCCTGCGCAAAAGTTTTAGGACATCGCCTTTATGCATCGGCTTTTATCGGGTCCACTGTCTGTAGAGTCGCATTCGATTCCGATTCAAGGGTTGCCTGAGCGACTCGATGGGGCGGTGGTTGTTCAGCTTTCAGATTTTCATTTTGACGGCTTGCGGCTCTCGAACAGCCTGCTGGCAAAAACGATTGCCCAGATTGAACAAATTCAGCCAGATTTGGTGGCGCTGACCGGTGACTTTGTCACAGACGACCCGCGGCCCATTCACGAGCTAGCCCACCGGATCAAGCATTTACCCAGCCGCTATGGTACGTATGCGGTGCTTGGCAACCACGATATCGAAGTGGTGGGAGCAAAGGCTGAGGTGACTCAGGCGCTAGAGCAGGCCGACATCACGGTGCTGTGGAATGAGATTGCCACGCCGTTTGGTGAAGACTTTCCAGTGGTGGGTTTTGCCGACTACTGGTCGCGGGAGTTTGACCCGCACGTGCTGGACCGTTTGAATCCGGCTGTCCCGCGCTTGGTGCTGTCGCACAATCCGGATACGGCGGCGGTACTGGCCAACTGGCGGGTAGATTTGCAGCTGTCGGGCCATACCCACGGCGGGCAGGTGTATATTCCGGGGCTGGGGCCGGGGCCTCAGGTATGGCAACAGATTCGCAAGGGAGTGCCCAGAGCGATTCGAAACCGCATTCCTTTTTTAAGCGATCGCTGCTTCCATGTGGTGCGCCATTGGGAATGGTGCCGGGGGCTACATCAGGTGGGTGACAACTGGCTGTATGTGAACCGGGGCTTGGGCACTTATTTTCCAGGGCGGCTGCTTTGCCCGCCAGAGCTAACGGTGTTTCGGCTAGCTAAGGCGTCGCTTTAGCCCAGGCAGCGATGGGTTTCACCTTGGCCCGGTGGAGTAGTTTGCCGTGGTGGGTGCAGCCGCTGTGGGTGACTTGAACGAGGTCGCCGGGTTGGGCGGTGCCTTGGCTGAGCTGGTGGTATTGGGGATCGTAGGGTAGCTGGGCATCGATAGGTGCGATCGCTTCCACGGCCCAGTCGGCCATCAGCTGCTCTACCGGACGCAGGAAGGGCAAGAGCTTGGCCGCAGCCAAATCAGGGCGTTCTGCGGCCCGTTTGGCGATGGTTGGCCACTGAATGAGCCAAGTTTCTAGGGTTTGTAGGGCTTCGGTTTGAAAGGCACGGGGCAAATCTGTCTGTTGCTGCGCAGGACCTGCTGATGGTGGGCGCTTGGGTTCAGCTGGCAAGACGGAAGAGGCACTAGCTGCAGATGACGCTGAGTCGAGCTGGTCTAGTAGCTCCCCAAGTGAAGCGTTCAATGCATGGGCGATCTTTTTGAGAGTCTCTAATCGCATCTTCTCGACGTTGCCTGCCCGGAGCTGCTGAATTTGCCAGCGGGAGACCGCTGCTTTTTCGGCGAGGGCGCGATAGCTTTGAAGGCTGGCCGCTTGCATAAGTGACTGTAGGGTGTCGCGGTGGGAGGGCATGGGTTAAGTCAGGGACATTTTGAGGGTTGTTGAGTCAGGGTTGTTAGAATGGCGAGGACTGAAGTTTAACCTGCGTTCATCTCAATACGAATTTAAAGAAAATTTGATACGAGTAGCACGCCATTAAAAGAATTTGGGCTGAATAATAAGCGTATCGGTTTCGTTTGGCCTACTGAGGTAGGCAGGACGGACGGGCCGGTCGGTGTCTGCATCCTGGTTGCTATGAATCGTCTGAGCAGTCGTTTTATGTTTTTTGGGAAAAAGTCTTCTGTAGGGAGGCGTTTAGGCTTAGCGGCTTGCCTTTCTGTGGGTCTAATGGGGGCCGGTCTGGGGGCCGGTGGAACGGCTACGAGAATTAGTGTTGGGAGAGGTGCGATCGCACCTTTCCCAACACTAATTCTCGTAGCCGTTCCACCCAGCAACCTGTACAGCCAACCGCCCAACCCGCTGCCCAGAACCCCGAAATCAAGGTGGGCATCGTCCAGCGATTTGGCGCTGAAAAAGACGACAAACTCACCCTAGGCGCTCTCGCGGGCGACCAGCTGACAGTGAGCTTTGAGACTAGCGGTCAGGCGCAGACCGTGACAACCAATCGCCTGCAAATAGACATTACGATGCAGCCGCTGCCTGCGCCGAAGATTGAGGAATGGGTCGTGCTCAGCACCCATCGCAGCTTCGAGAGCGCCGAAGATAGTGCCATTCGCTGGCGAGCCGCAGGCATCAATGCTGAAATTGCTCAGCCCGATTCTTGGCAGGTCTGGGCCAAAAGAGAAGACTACAATTCACCGCTGGTACGCAGGCTGCTCCTAGAGAATTTACACGCGGCAGGCTACACCCGCGCGTTTATCGACAGCCGCGCGGTGAAGGAAGTGCCCAAAGTTGCCTTTACTGCAAATGGCTTTAAATACGTCCGCGATGACTTTACGATCACTAGCGCTAATCGCCGCATTCAGCTAGCCGAAGGAAACCGGCAGACCTTCCGCGACCTGTATGCGGGCGATATGAAAATTCAGCCGAATGCCTACGGTACCTACACGCTGGTAAATCAGGTGCCGGTAGAGCTGTATTTGCGTGGGGTGGTGCCTCACGAAATTGGTCCGGGGGCACCGCGCAGTGCGATTGAGGCGCAGGCCATCTTGGCACGTACCTATGTGCTGCGCAACCTCCGGCGGTTTGCCATTGATGACTATGAGATTTGTGCTGATACCCAGTGTCAGGTTTATTATGGGCTGGCGGATGCGGACCCGGGGAGTGATGCTGCGATCGCAGCCACAGCCGGTCAGGTCCTCACCTACAACAATGAGCTAGTCGACGCCCTCTACTCTTCAACCACTGGCGGCGTGACAGCCCGCTTCACAGACGTTTGGAACGGCGCCGACCGGCCCTATCTGACTCCTGTGGTAGATTCGCTGTCACCAAAGTGGAACTTAGCCGCACGCCCCCTCTCAGACGAGGCCAATTTTCGAGCGTTTATCGCGCTGCAAAATGGGTTTAACGAAGAAGAATGGCCTGCCTTCCGATGGAACAGAACAGCTTCACTCAAAGAGATGGACGAGATTTTGAAGCTGTATTTAAGAAATCGTCAGCACCCGCTGGCAAACTACAGTCAGCTACAAGATATCCGGGTGGTAGAGCGGGCCGCTTCTGGGCGGGTGCAGAAAGTCACCGTAGAGACTGACCAAGGCTCTTTTGATCTGATTAAAGACGAGGCCGTGAAGGCGCTGGTGCCGCCGAGAAGTTTGTTGTTTTATGTGGAGCCGGTGATGGAGCAGCCCCCTGCCAAGCCAGCTGCAGGCGACGGTGCGACGACAACAACACCGGGAGAGCCAACGATCACGCTGGCCGATCTCGTGGAGGAGGCATCCGACGCAGAGGCTTCCGAGACGCCGGTAGAAGCGCCAACCTCAGAAGCAAACGAATCGACCGAAGAACAGAGTGCAGAACCTGTATTGACCGGGTTTCGATTTGTTGGGGGTGGGTTTGGGCACGGTGTGGGCATGAGCCAGACCGGTGCCTACAACCTCGGGGAGAAAGGCTACTCCCACCAGCAAATTTTGGCGTTTTACTATCCGGGAACAGTTTTACAGCCGATTAGTGAAGCCATCACTTTTTGGGATGGGAATTGATCGTAGCGGGGGCCGTCTACCCCTATGATGCAGCTACCTCAAGCGCACTTTGCCCCCGGACAACTCGCTTCCCTTTGTTCACGCCTTGGCTTTCTGTGACGACCGTACACTGGCCGCGCTGCCCGTCCCGTTCGTAGTACACCACAACCCAGTCATCGGTTTTCCCAAGGGCGTGGGCGCGGGCAGTGTTGGAGTAGAGTGCATTGAATGCCCAGCCGCCTTTGCTGAGCTGCATAATGGGGAGCCACCGCTTCCCCTCTGGATTAAAGCGCTTGGGCTTCACCATGCGCAGCTGACCGGCGCTAGCCAGATAGCGATATTGCGTATCCACTGCTAGCAGCAGATCTACTGAAGGTGCATTGCTCGAAGTCGCTGCTGGGATGGCAACTGGCTGTGCTTCTGGCTGAGGATATGGAATGGGTACCTGCTGTAGCTGGCGGTTCTGTTTGCTGCTCTGGTTGCTACTGGAGCGGGCAGGACGGTTGAGCATGGTGGCGAGTGCGGTGCGCACGATGGCCATGCGACCGGGGCCGAAGCCGGGCATCTGGGTGAGGATACCGTCGTGGGCAGCTTGCTCTAGGCCTGCTAGGGTGTCGATGCCGAGCCCTCGGTAGATGCGGCGAGCGAGGACCTGGCCAATGCCTGGCACCGTAGTGAACAAGTCTTCGGGTGAGACGTCGATGTGTAGCTGCTCTAGTAGGGTGAACTGCCCGGTGGTCGCTAGCTCCTGGATAGCGCTGGCGAGCCCTTTGCCGATGTAGGGCAGTTTTTCGAGGCCTGCGGTGCCCTCAGCTTCGTACAAGTCGACAACTGGCATGCTGTGATTGCGTACGGACTGTGCGCCTTTGCGATAGGCGCGAATGCGATAGTAGTCGTCTCCTTTGGCTTCTAGTAGGTCTGCGACTTGCTCAAAGGAGCGGGCAATATCATCGTTTGAAAGAGAGAATATTTGCCGGAATGTGTCTGGAAATAACGTGGTTTGTATCATCGCTTTAGCACCCGCTTGTTGGGCTTTATGTGGCGGTGTTTTTGAAGGGGTTTGTTGTTATTTCTATTATCGAACATTTAACCAAAAACGACAGGTTGAAATGCCGTACTTTATCGCTATCTCATAGGGCATACAGCCTTTTTGTTGGACTTGATAAACTGGACAAAAAGGGGATGGGAATCCCCCCTTACTGAGGGCGAAAACCGAACCTGGTTTTCCCCATTTTTTTGCTATGCCGTCATCTAGAAAATGACTTTAGAATGGCTTTCGTAAAATGCAAGCGTCACTGTGTTGTTGTATTTTGAAAAGGGCCTTTTGCGGGGAGAGTATCCATGGCGCTCAGTTTTAAGTTTGCAGTTGTGAGTGATTTGCACATTGCGCTTCCCCACACCATTTGGGACGCGCCGAATCGCTTTCATCTTGTGGAAGTGAGCATTCCGGCTTTCGAGCAGATTTTGACGCAGCTGGTGGCTGACGAGCCGGACTTTTTGCTGTTGCCAGGAGACCTTGTGCAGCACGGTGAACGGGAAAACCACGAGTGGCTCGCTGCCCGCCTTGCTCAGCTGCCTTTCCCAACCTATGTGGTGCCTGGCAATCACGATGTTGTCCGTCAGTGGGGCAATACGCCTGAAGACAGCGGCAAAGACAGAATTGCCCTGGCCGATTTCCCAAAGATTTACCAGCAGTTTGGCTACGATGACGGCCAGCAGCTCTACTACCACCAAGAGATTTTGCCGGGGGTGCATTTGCTAGGGCTCAATTCCAACGCCTTCGACGCGTCGGGTGAGCAAATTGGAACGGGAGTGATCGACGATGCGCAGCTGGCCTGGCTAGAGACGCAGCTGGCCCAGCTCAAGGGTCAGTTTGTGATGGCGATGGTGCATCACAATGTGCTGGAGCATTTGCCAAATCAATCGAAAACGCAGCTGGGCCAGCGCTACATGATCCGCAATGCGCCCGAGCTGGTTTCGCGGCTGCAGGCGGCTGGTGTGCCCTTGGCCTTTACCGGGCACCTGCACGTGCAAGATGTGGCGCAGGCAGGTGATTTTTATGCGGTGACGACGGGGTCGTTGGTGAGCTATCCACATCCATACCGGCTGCTGTCTGTGGGTACTGGGGCAGACGGGCAGCTACAGTTAGCGATAGAAACGCGGCGGATTGAGTCGGTGCCAGCATGGCCAACGCTACAGCAAACCTCTAAAGACTGGATGGGCGATCGCTCTTTTCGATTCATCCTCAAACTCCTCACCGACCCGCCGCTATCCCTCAGCACAGATCAGGCAAAAGCCTACGCGCCCCATATTCGAGACTTTTGGGCAACGGTGGCCGCAGGCGACGCCATGTTCGACTACCCGCAGCTACCCACCGCTGCCCAAAAGTACTTTCAACAGTTTGATGCGATTGGCCCAGGGGGAGAGCCTCGGTTAATAGATAACGATGCGGTGCTCTCGCTAGGCTGACCGAGCAGAGAGGGGGGCTGCCGTAGCGTCTGCTGGGTCGGCCTGCTGAAAGCCTTGCTGCCGGGCCAGCTGGTGCAAGGCGGCAGCCGCTTCACTGGAAATTGGCCAAACCATGCCTGCCAAATTATTTGTCGCGATGCTGTAGCCCTGATTGGCCGCGCAGTAGTACCAGTGCATGGCTTCGACGTCGTTGATTTCTACACCGCCGAGGCCGAGCTGATAGATATTGCCGAGGAGGCACTGCGCCTCGGCATCGCCCGACTGCGCAGATTGCAGCAGCAGCCCAAAGGCCTCAGTATAGTCTTGGTTGCGAAATTCTTTGATACCAGGAGCAGCCATTTTCCAAATTCTCCAATGATGTTTTGAGTGAGCGAGTTTGACGGACATAACGTCGAATGGGAGGAAGCGTTGAGTCTTGCACTGTAATGATAGTACAAGTGTATTAAATTGGTTCACTGCTTAACGTTTATTTGTCGATGATTTGTTGACCCTTTGCCCATCTATGGAGGCTCTACAATAGGAGCTGCTCGTAAAATGGTGACTATGAGGAGGGTGGCGTGAGCGAATCTTTGGCGGAGACTTATACGGCGCTAACTGAGCGAATTGTGGCGCAGACGCTGAAAGGTAATATTCGCTCGAAGGCGCAGGTTCGCAACATGCTGAATGAGGCGGTGGAACCGGGGACGGGAGAGATTTTTGAGCGGGTGCTGGCGGCACGAATCGCCGAGGTGGAGACGCAGCTAGAAGGTTCTCTGAAAGCGCCACGCATCTTGAGAGCGCTCAAAACGATGGAGAGCGAGTGGCAGCAGGGGATGGCAGACCGGCAGGTGGCCCGCGCGGTGGCGGCGGCTGCCGAAAAGCTGAGTCAGGCGGAAGCTTCGCAGCGACCAGTGGAGTTTTTAAGCCTGATTGACCCCAACCAGCCAAATAGTCTCAATCGGAAGCAGCTCGCTGAGCTGGCCAAGGCACTGCAGTCTTCTGACGAAATGTCGGCCTGGGCGCAGGGCATTCAGCTGGGATTGGAAAACTACGGCCGATTGGAGCCGGATTTGGTGAGCTGGCTCTACACCGATGGGCGAGCGACGGTGGGCTTCGGGGAGCGGGAGCGCGGGGGACCCTGGCCGCTGTGGCAAAAGGCCTCGACCGGGCTGCCGAAACTGTTGTTTACGGTGCTGGCCCAGGCCGAAGAGATTGAGTCGCTGACGCGGACTGCGGTGGATATTTCTAGCTGGGTGAATTTGGCGGTGCTGCTGCATTTTGTGCAGCGGGGGCTGATCACCTGGTTCGATAAGCAGCCCTACAGCGCGAAGGCAGGTAAGCAGCTGTCTTACAGTACGTCTTTGATTTTTGCGGCGATTTGGGGGCGGCTGTCTCAGGGCTTTGGCGCGAGCGGAGCAGGCAGCTACGCCGCGCTGGCCGATGGCAGCTTTCAAATGATGCTGCAGATTTTGCGAACGTTTGCCCAGCGGGATGATTTTCCTCTGTATGGCGGGGTGTTTGCCTCTTTTTCGGGGGAGTATTTGCAGGATACGCTGGATTACTTTAGTGCGCCGCTGACGGCTGTGCCGGGCACTCAAGAGAAGGCGAGAATTTTGACGCTATTGGGCTACTCACGGCAGATGCTGGGTCAGGCCGCGATCGCAAAGGACTTTTATCAGCAGGCTCTGGAGATTGCTCAGGAAGCGGGAGATTTGGCCTGTGAAACGGCGGATTTGTGCCATTTGGCGCGCAATGCGGTGCTAGAGCGGAATTTTGCTGAGGGGGTGGCGACCAGTCAGCGGGCGCTGATTTTGGCGCGGCAGCGGGGCGATCGCATTGGTGAAGCCAACGCGCTGGTGAACCTAGGCTACGCGCAGGTGCTGCAGGCTAGGGCCAATGATGTGGGGGATGTGGCGGTTTACGATGGTGCGATCGCCTATCTCGAACAGGGCTTGGCGCTGGCTGTGAAGCAGAGTGATTTTCAGTCTCAGGCGCTGGCTTACAACAGTCTAGGCGTGGCCTATGTGATGTGCGATCGCCCTCAGGAGAGCCTCGACACCCTGACCGAAGGCGCTGAAGCTGTCAAAGGCTCTGGCAACGTTTATCTGCAGGGCCTATACACTCTGTACACTGCCGAAGCCCATCACGCGCTAAAGCACACCGAAGAAGCGGTGTTTTATAGCGTTTTGGCAATGCACTTGCTGCCCAGTCATCGGAGCCGATGCTGTGCAGCAGGCAGCGGGGCTAGCATCCATTTTGCAAGGGCAGCTCGGCGAGAGCACCTTTCAATCCACCCTAGAAAAGTATCGCCGTCAGCTGACGCCCGTCATGAGTCTGGAGGGCTATGAGGCACTGGCTACGCTGCTAGAAGAATACCGGATGCGCTAACTATTGAATCAGCCCCTGTTTTCTTATCGGAGGCGCTGTATCACCCGATGGAGCTACCGTGTACGCATAACTATGAGATAAATATCGGAAAGTCCCAGTACACCTTGCACTTCCCTCATCCTAAATCCTTCTCCCGAGGGGAGAAGGACTTTGAATCCGGTCCCCCTTCTCCCTTTGGGAGTAAGGGGTTAGGGGATGAGGGCGGCGGGATGTGACGCCTCTCTCGGACTTATGTGTACACGGAAGCCCGATGGAGAAGTGAAGACGCTAATCCTGACACGCTTCAGCAGCCCACCCAGTATTGACTTCAGATGCTTTCTCGGTAGCATTACAATAAATGGGGTCCGCTTTTATCCCCTACTTTTCGTACTCGCTATGAAATTTT
>JBCBFY010000004.1:63423-93172 GCA_038527325.1 Cyanobacteria bacterium J06614_10 | reverse complement strand
CTAAAGATTCAAGAATCCGCTGAAACTATCTTAGATGCTCAGTTTCAAACCTTCGGCTGTACCAGTGCGATCGCCACAATGGTCAGCAGCATTGGTTCAGCTCGATCATCTAGGTGCCCTCAGCTGTCTCCACGGTCAGCTAGCGTTGACCCCTGAGCTGGAGCGACAGCTGCGGCGTATGGACCGATGGCTCAATAAGTTTGATGTAGATCAGCCGCGCTGGCTAATGCTCCTATTGCTCATCATTGTGCAACTTCCGCCCACAGCGGCTGCGAAAGTTGCACAGGTTCTGCAGCTAGATGACAAGGCCATCAATCGGGTCAAAACCCTGCCAGAAAAAGAGCAGCGCCTTTTGGGTCAGCTGGCCGGGCAAGTCAAGACGGCTCCCAAGCCCAGCTACATCTATCAGCTGTTTCACCCACTCGAACGCGCTGATTTGCTACTCATAGCCGACCGTCACCCCTACACACTTGGCCGATGGATTTGGCAATATATAGTTCAACTCTCGCAAGTCCCACCGCTGATAAACGGTGCTACTCTAAAGCGGCTTGGCTACAAACCGGGGCCTCAGTTTCGAGAGATCCTAACTGCCGTACATCAGCTCAAGCTAGATGGTGAGCTAATGAGTGCTAAGTCTGCAGAAGCGCATGTCACGGCTCAGTATCCGAAGGATCCACCAGTGAAGTAGTGCCTCAGTAGTGCCTCAGACGAAGCATCCCCTCAAGTTATCTATTTGTTTTTTATCTATTTGTTTTTGGTTGTCTCAAATTCCTTGCGCTCCCAACCATGTCCATATCGCCCTTCAAACCTGAAAATCGGCCATTGGAGCAGCTGCAGACACTGCTGAAAAAAGGAAAATCGCAGCGAGACCCTTCACCCCAAGATCAGGTGCTCACGCTTACCCAGGCATTGACCATCACAGCAGGTATGGCGGGCCTAATCGGTTTGATTAGCGGTGGGGTGATGAGATTTTCATTTGCTAATTCATCCAATGCTCGCTTTTTGAGCCCGCTTCAGACCTTTCCTGCCCTTGCTGACTGGGCACCTACAGATTCTCAGACTGCGAATTCTCAGGTGATACCCGATACAAATAGCTCCGGTGAGTTTCAGGTCGCTCCGACCGAGACAACTACTTTTGACGCGTTTGCGAATCGCACATCCGGTCAGTCTTCAGCGCCTGCTGCAGATCCTTTTCAGGTGCTGAGCGAGGGTCCCCGTTTGAGAGAATCCACACCCGAAGACCGCTCGTTTAGAGAAGAGGAAACGTTTCGAGACGGCTCTCGAGACGACTTTCAAGATGATTTTTCTGGGGACTTCTCAGAGGACTTCTCAGAGGACTTCTCAGAGGACTTCTCAGAAGATAATTCGTTTGAAGAGGCCCCGGTCATTCGGCGGGCCAACGACGACCCCGCTAACTATTTCGACGATGCCTACTCAGAACCCTTTATCGATGGGGGGAGTGCGGACATTTACAATGAAATGCCTGCTGCGTTTGGGCTGGAGCGACCCGAATTAGAAAACTACTCAGAGCCCTCTTCAGAAGATTGGTGAACTGAGTGAAGATACTGTTTGCGACTTTGGGTTGGTAATCCTAGGTACAGTCTCTCTCCCTTTCGTCTGAAACAATTGTGAGGCGCCTATAAATCTGCTAGAACGGCTCAAGGGTGTTTATAATTGCAGGTATGAATGCCTAGAAATTTTATGAGTAATCCAATGCTGCAAGCATTTTTTGTAGGGAGAGCTTTAGCAGCTGCCGTCAGTGAAAGAGCTGAAAATCTTCTGAGCGACGGCCTTAGCCAGCTCGGAAAGTTTGACGCCGAACAGCGTGAATATTTTCGTCAGTTTACCGAAGAGGTCATGGCGAGAGCCGAGCAGGAGCGTGCGGCTGCCGGTGCTACTCAGCCTGCTGGAGCAGGCGTCGCTCAGCCTGCCGCTGGCGGTACTGAGACAGAAGACCTGCAAGCGGTGATTGACAATTTGAGAGCAGAAATCGCTCAAGTGCGCGCTTCCATACAGCAGTACAAGCAAGATGCTTAGCATCTAGTGTGTTCCGGTTGAGACAGGCAAAAGTGCCAAAGAATCTCTTTCATGGCGCTCTGTCTCAGTTTTAACAAAGCCTTTTTTAAACTTTTTTAGCCTAGGAAAACTGAGTGTCTGCTGTTTCCAAAGAAAGTGAATTTTCTCCATCGATAGATCCACAGGTGACTGCGGCTTCACCGGGAGACGGTTTGAGCTACCCAAAAAATGGACACTCTGAGCATGCTGTTGAGCGTCCTGTACTCAGTGACAATGGCCATGACGGGGCGGGTTCACCTGCGATTGGGGCGGATGCCACTACGGGTGTGCCTGCAGATGAAGGCATCGCTCACAGCAACGGAAAGGCTAGTTATGGAAAGCCGGCGAGCCGTGTTGAAGCCAAGGGTACGAACGGGCATCGGCATTCTCTAGAGGTTGAGACAGAGTCTTCCGAGCTTCCTCCAGTGCCTCTCAGTGCAAATGGGCGAAGTCGTGGTGCGATCGCTACTGAAACCACGCCCTCTTTGAAAGCGCCTTCCGAACACGCACAGGAGATTGCCAATGGTGCTGCCGGAGACCATCATCGGGCAGGAATCGCTGTCGAGCAGCCGCTGCGATCACCTGCCCAGCGACCCAAAGACCCAGCCAAAATTCTCGACCATCGACTCTCTAGCGATTACAGCGGCAGCACCTACAAAGACGGTGACTACCGCTGGAATCGTGGCACCTATTCGCGCCCTCAGCGCTTTATTGATATCTGGTCGTTTGTGCTGAAGCTACTGGCCAAGCGCTGGCTATATGGCAAGGCTTGGAGCTATGGCGGCACCATCACCCCCGAAAAGCAAACGCAGCGACGCAAAGAAATCGCCGTATGGCTCAGGGAAACCTGCCTCAGCCTAGGCCCTACCTTCATCAAGATCGGTCAGCTGTTTTCAACGCGAGCAGACCTATTTCCGATTGAGTACGTTGAGGAGCTATCGAAGCTGCAGGACCGGGTGCCTGCATTTAGCTACGAGCAGGTGAAGGCCACAATTGAGAAAGATTTTGGCCGTCCGCTCTCTGAGTTGTATAGAAGCTTTGACCCAGTACCCATTGCAGCTGCTAGCTTGGGACAGGTACACTGCGCTCAGCTGTATTCCGGCGAAGAAGTCGTCGTTAAAATCCAGCGACCTGGCCTGTCTCGGCTGTTTGCCATCGACCTTTCTATCTTGAAAGGGATCGCGCAGTACTTTCAAAACCACCCTGAGTGGGGCAAAGGCCGCGACTGGATGGGCATTTATGCAGAGTGCTGCCGGTTGCTGTGGCTAGAGATAGACTTTCTCCACGAGGGCCGAAACGGAGACAAGTTTCGCCGCAACTTTCGCACGGTTGACTGGGTGAAAGTGCCTCGGGTTTACTGGCGCTACACCACGCCACGGGTGCTGACTTTGGAGTATATGCCGGGCATCAAGATCAGCCATTATGAAGCGCTGGAGTCGGCAGGATTAGACCGTAAGCGACTGGCGAAGCTGGGGGCTGAGGCATACTTGCGTCAGCTTTTGACTGACGGCTTTTTTCACGCGGACCCCCATCCGGGCAATATTGCCGTCGATCCAGATGGGACGCTAATTTTTTATGACTTTGGCATGATGGGTCAGATTCAGCCGATGACGCGTTCTCGGTTGATGGATACCTTTGTCGGGATTGCTCAGCGAGATGCTAGCCAGGTGATGAAGTCTCTGGTTGCGCTGGGTGCCCTTGCTGAGATCGATGACATGGGGCCAGTGCGTCGCTCCATTCAGTACATCTTGGACAACATGATGGACAAGCCGTTTGAAGAGCAGTCGGTGGCGGCTATCAGCGATGACCTCTACGCGGTAGCCTACGATCAGCCTTTTCGGTTTCCAGCGACTTTTACCTTTGTGATGCGGGCTTTTTCTACCCTGGAAGGGGTCGGCAAAGGGCTAGATCCGGAATTTAACTTTATGGAAGCAGCTAAACCCTACGCGACAGAACTTATGACTAACGGGATGCCGGGTGATTCTAATACGGGTCTGTTTGGTGAAATCAGCAGGCAGGCCGCGCAGGTGGGCACCTCTGCCCTCAGCTTGCCAAGGCGCATTGAAGACACGCTAGACCGGTTGGATAGAGGCGATATTCGGGTGAGGGTGCGCTCTGTGGAGAGCGATCGCATCCTCCGGCGCAACAGCAATTTATCTCTGGCCAATAGCTATACCCTGCTGGTGGGCACCTTTACACTATCGGCTACACTGTTGCTGGTTTTTGAGTTTATCTGGCCTGCTGTGGTCATGGGCGTCATCGCCACCCTCTCGGGGATTGCGCTGGTGCGTTTGCTCATGCGAATCGCCAAAGCAGATAGGATGCCGTAGCCACGCTGGTCATCGATAGCCACACCCTTCCATCGATGTGCATCCGCTTCTGCTTCAGACGATACTATGGACCACTCCTTGACGGGTTTAACCTTTGCAGGCCTAACCGATGTAGGTCTACAACGTGCTGCCAATCAAGATAGCTATTATCTGTCGCCCCAGGGCGATCTCTTTATTGTTGCCGACGGTATGGGCGGGCATGTTGGCGGTCAGGAGGCGAGCCGTCTCTCCACCCTGGCAATAAAAGACTATGTTGTAGCGCACAGAGCAGAGGATATCTCTTCTGGTGCTTTGCTAGAGCAGGCCGTTTTGGCAGCCAATGAGGTGGTGCTCTCTGAGCAGCGTCAGCATCCTGAGCGAGCCGATATGGGCACTACCGTGGTGGTCGTGATGTGGCGCGATGAAGAATTTTGGTGTGCCCACGTGGGCGATTCGCGGCTGTATCTGCTGCGAGAAAGCGGTTTTATGCAGATTACGCAGGACCACACCTGGGTGGCTCAAGCCTTGCGCGCTGGAGATCTCTCGCCAGAGCAGATAGCGCATCATCCTTGGCGGCATGTGCTGTCGCAGTGCATTGGCAGAGAGGACCTTATTGAGGTTGAGACGCAGCGACTGAAGACGGAGCCGGGCGATCGCCTGCTGCTGTGTAGCGATGGCCTCACTGAGGAGCTTTCGAACGACGCCATTATCAACTATCTGCAGTCGGCCCAGACCTGTGAAGGGGCGGTCGCTGCCCTGATTGCCGCGGCCAAGGCGCAGGGCGGACGAGACAACATTACCGCTGTCGCCCTGGCGATTCCAGACTTTCCAACCATCGTGCCCGACTATTTTTAGGCAGCTGGTAGCATCTGTCTACAGAGGAGTTTTGAGGTTTAGAGATCTTCTTACGACAGAGGCTGATGCTCAAAAGGGGTGATACTGTTTAAGGACTACAGCCCTTCTTTTTCAGTAGCGAGCATTTTAGCGGAGCGGTTTTATGTTTAAGCGTGCGCTCATTTGTACAGATTTTACAGACAGCCTTCAGCGACTGGCCAATTTTGTTCCAGACTTGGCAAAAGGTGGCCTCACCCATTTGGTGTTTTTCCACAATGTTCCGCTGATGACCTCTCGGGAAATTCCCTGTGTCGATGACGAAAAAGTGAGTGAAGCCCGCGAGCTGCTGTCTGTTGCTGAGGCGAACGCGCCGGACGGGGCTACCGTAGAGATTGAAGTGGCTTCGGGCCGGGCTTCAGAAAATATCGTCAGAGCGGTTAAAAAGCACGCGCCAGATATTATTTTTTCCGGCATGCCGACGCGCTCAGCGCTCAACGAGCAGCTGTTTGGGAGTACGACAAAGACATTGGCTGAAAAAGTCGACGTACCCATTTTGATCATGCGGCCGCAGCTGGTCTCTACGTTCCGCGAGTCGGAGCTCGCCCAGCGCTGTCAACACTTGTTTGAGTATTTACTGATTCCCTACGATGACAGCTCGAGTTCTCAAAAGTTGATTGGCGATGTCAAGGCGCATCTGCAGTCGGACCCTGCGGGCGCCCTAGAAACCTGTCGGCTGGTGTGGGTGATTGACGATGGGGGGCGGCTGGCTAGCAACAATCCTGCTGAAGAAGCGCAGGCCAAGCTGGATGCGGTGAAAGCTGAGCTAGATGGCCTCGGCACTGAGATCAAAACTGAAGTGCGGACCGGCAATCCGCTAGAAGAAGTGCTGAAGGCGGGTGAGGTCCATGATATTAGTGCGATCGCTGTCTGTAGTGGCAAAAGCAAAGGCTTGCTGAAGCTAACCGTACCCAGCTTTACAAACGCCGTCTTGAGAGCATCTTGGCATCCTGTGATCCATTTCCCACGTCAAAAATAGCTTGCCATCAAAAGCCCATAGAGGCATCCATACCCGGCTGAGCGTCTGAATGCATAGCTTCAAAATTCATCAGAATCTTAGGCTTCAAATTGTTTTCAAGTTCTCGCTTGAGCAGTTCTTTGCTCTCTTGCGGACGCCCAATCGCTGGAAAATTTCGCGCGTTCATGGTCCACTCCTGCAGCAGTTTAACCTGGCTAGCCGCGATGTTGAGTGTTTTCACATGTAGACACTTGTGAGGCGTTTCTTTGGCAAAGAACAGAATTCTATACTTGCGGCTGTTTGCCAGTTTCCAGAGAATCGCTTGGGCGTTTCCCGCTTTGAGGTCTAGGTAGCAGGGCAGCCAGCGCGGTCCCTCCACTTTGTGGTAAAAGGCAGTTAGCCAGAGCACCATGGGATGAGGAGCCATCGTGCACATAAAGTTGTTGTAGCGCGTGTTGCGAATGCGCTGCTTAATTTCGACCGTGGGCATCATTGCCCAAAGCGTCGGAAAAGTCTCATTGCCCTGGGTGACCAAGTGGGGAAAGACAATTTGAGCAATGGGCTTATCTGCTGGCCAGCTTTGGGAGAGATACAGCCGGTCGGCAGGGTCATTTTCCTCAGCGGGGAGGGAGTGGCTTTCCGACAAGGCTGCTGGCTTGGGCGAATTGACAACGGGCAGCTTGGAGAGCGTTGTGTTGATCCGCTGCGAAATTTGAAAGCCGGAGCCAAAGCGCTTTTCTAACGGATTGATGGCATCGATAATTGCGTCGATATTGCCAGGGCGATCTTCTCGCTGCTTGGCTAGGCAGGCCATCACCACATTGTCGAGCGCTTTGGGAATGTCAAATTCGGTGAGGGACTTGGGCTGGGCAAGGCGATGTACTTTGTACCAGCTGCCAAAAGTGTTGTTCGCAGGCTTGACGGGCAGCACACCCGACAGCATTTGGTACATCATGACGCCCAAACTGTAGATATCTGAGCGGCTGTCGAGCTCTCGGCCTTCCATTTGTTCGGGGGAGGCATAGGCCAGCGTGCCCATGAAGGTGCTGGTCTGTTCGCTGCCTGCCTGCAGCAGTTTGGCAATGCCAAAGTCCAAGATTTTGACCAGCTCGCCCATAGAGGGGTCTGAGGTTACCAAAATATTACTGGGTTTGATATCCCGGTGGATGATCGGGACGACTTCACCTTTTACAAGGATGCCGTTGTGGGCGGTTCTAAGCCCCAGCAAAACCTGGCGCACCAGTCCCAAGAATCGGGGCACTGGCAGCGGCTGTTTTTGAACAATTTGGCCAACGTTGTCGCCTTTGAGATATTCCATCACGTAGAACGGAATTTCGTCTTCGTTGACGCCGTAGTCGGTGACGCGAACAACATGCATGCTTTTTTGACCGAGCTGAGCGCAGGTCATAGCTTCGCGAAAGAATCGCTCTCGCATGTTTTCATTCAGCAGCGTTTGGGAGAGAAACTTTACGGCAACAGGGACGCCGCCAAGCAGTGAGTCACCGGCCAGATACACCTTCCCCATAGAGCCCTGGCCGATGGACTCTATCAGCTCGTATCGATTGGAAATTTTGCGACCAGTATTGGGGTCTGTCATGGCGACTGGCGAACGATTTCCGCCTCCATAGTGCTGGTTAGATAGTGTCCAGACATGACGCCACAGGAGAAGTGATAGCGGTCAGGAGTGAGCTGGTAGAGGGTTTCAAATCCGGTCTGGCGCTGTTTGTTGTTCACGCCCCAATAGCGCTGAACAATCGATTCTGGCGCGATCCAGCCTTCACCTTCTGCCTGGCCCAGCTGGCTGTGCTGCAGCACAAAGGTATACTGCCGCTCTTGGCTGGTCATCCGGCCGCGAAACTGCAGCACGATTTCCTCTTGCTCGTCGGTGGGAAAAGAGAGCTTGGTGGCAATGACAAAGCAGTCTGCTTTTTTCCAGGCCACTAAGATTTTGCCTTTGACAGGAATGGGTAGGGTGTCTCTAGTCAGCCAGTTTCCCTGTAGCTTCCAGCGACCAGATTCGAGTAAAAAGCTGTGGGCCACAGCGCGATCCCTTTTGCAGTGCGATTGGCTTAGGTTGCCCATCCAAGCCACAGACATTGGGCCTAGGGGTGCCAAATTTCTCCGAGAAGGCAAGGTCTGGAGGCACCGGTCACACTCGGTAGATTTCCGGGGACGCGATGCCAGCGCCAGTAGGCAAGGATGGCAAATGCGATCGCTTCTTTGTAGTCGGCGTTGAGCTGATGAGTATCTGTTGTATCAACTTGCGTTTCGGGTAGGCGCTGCTGCAGGCGCTCCATCAGGTAGGCGTTGCGGCTGCCTCCCCCACCAATGAGTACGGTTGACGGTAAGGCGGGCAAAAATTGCCGGTAGCTCAGCTCGATGGTGGCTGCGGTAAAGTCTGTCAGCGTTGCTAAAAAATCTGCTTCGCTGAGTCCGCGGGCCTGCGCGGTTTGCCAGCACTGCTGCGCGTAGTCTGCGCCAAAGAGCTCTCGCCCCGTCGACTTGGGGGGTGCCTGCTGAAAAAAGGGCTGTTGGAGCCAGGCGGCAATCAGCGCAGGCTCTGGCTTGCCCTGCCTGGCCCAGTCGCCGTTTTTATCGTAGGTTTGCTGTCCTTGGGAGAGGTGGGTGACGGCCCAGTCAATCAGGGCATTGCCGGGGCCGGTGTCCCAGCCTTTGACACCGGCGGGCGGCATCGTGTCTGCAGTTGGCGATGCGGACTTGTCCCAAGGGGGCAGGTAGGTGAGGTTGCCAATGCCACCGATATTTTGGACTGCGATCGCCCGCTTGGCCTGGCTGAGCAAGCAGGCGTCAATGATGGGCACTAGGGGGGCTCCCTGACCGCCGAGCGCCATATCTGCAACGCGAAAATTGCTGACGGTCGGGCAGCCGGTTTTGTGCGCGATCAGGCCGCCTCGGCCCAGCTGTAGGGTGTGTCCGAGCCGGTGGCTAGTGGGCGGGCGATGGTGCAGGGTTTGCCCGTGTGAGCCGATGAGTTCGACGGTCGATAGGTCGATGTTGAGGGCGTGGATTGCTTGGATGCAGTGAAGAGCGATCGCATCGTCTATTTCGGCAAAGTCGGCTAGGGAAATTGGCTGACCAGCGCAGAGAGCAAGGATTTTTGACCGCAGCTCGGGTGGATACGGAAGTGTAATGCCTTGAATAAATTCAGCCTTAATGTCGTAACCCTGACCGGTGACATCTGTGAGGGCCGCATCGATGCCATCGACCGATGTTCCGCTCATCAATCCAACGATTTTCATAGGCGATTGCTTTTAACGATTGCTGCACAGACTGCTGGCTCAACGGTCAGTCGGCCGGTCTGAACGGGACTAGCTCTATCTTTCTGACCAGGTTAGACGGGACTAGACAGGTAGCTTATCGATGCCCGCATTGTCGCCGATAACCACCATTAGGCTGCCCCCTTTTAGCCGGGTAACTGGGCTGGGATTGATGATGAACTTGTCGTGGTCGTCTTGTTTGGCGTCTTCTTTGCTGATAGCCATGAGCGTGAGGCCGTAGTGATTGCGCAGGTCGACTTCCATAATGGTTTTGCCATCAAAGCTCTGGGGCACTACCACTTCTACAATGCTGTGGTCAGGATCTAGTTCAAACCGGTCTAAGATGCCGGGGCGGGTGAGCGATCGCGCCAGTTCGCAGCCCATTTCATGCTCTGGAAATACCACATGGTCAGCGCCTACCCGCACCAGTAGCTTGCCGTGAATTTCAGAAGAGGCCTTGGCGACTACGTTAGGCACGCCTGCTTCTTTCACATTCAGCGTTGTGATGATGCTCTCTTGCACGTAGTTGCCAATCGCTACGATGACTGTATCAAAATCGGGTATGCCCGCCTCGATCAGCGCCGATGGCTGCGTAGAATCTAGCTGCACCGCGTGCGCTGCAATCTGGTCGGTGAGTACCTGAGCTACCCGGTTCTCGTTCGAATCGATGCCCATGACCTCGTAGCCCATGCCGTGTAGCGTCAGGCAGACAGCTCGCCCAAATCGACCCAAGCCAATCACAGCAAACTGACGATTAGTGGCTCGCAAATTTCTAAAAAACTTTAGGGACGAAATGTTCACAGGCGGATGCCTTCTCAAAAGACTGCGTTAAAGTTACCTATGCATTCTATAGCGTTCGTCACCTTGCTTACGGCGCAGTTGATGCGCATTTGATATTCAGCTAATGCTCAGCCCTACGGTCAAAATCTGTGTAGAACAATACTTTCAGAAAAACCCAATACGCAATCGATTTCTTTCTTTGATAGGCTAGCTAGATGCTTCCTAGGGATAAGTACGGACGTGGATATTCAAATTGGTCGTGGAAAAACAGCGCGTCGCGCATATGGCATCGATGAAATTGCTTTGGTACCTGGGGCGAGAACGCTAGATCCACAGCTCGCGGATACCAGCTGGGAGATTGGCGGTGTCACCAGAGAGATTCCTATTATTGCCAGCGCTATGGATGGCGTTGTCGACGTCAAAATGGCGGTTGAGCTTTCTAAGCTGGGTGCGCTGGGCGTTTTGAATCTAGAGGGTATTCAGACTCGATACGACGATCCCAATCCTGTTTTGGACCGCATTGCGACCGTCGGTAAAACAGAATTTGTGCCCTTGATGCAGGAGCTTTACGCCCAGCCTGTAAAAGCTGAGCTGATTGCCAAGCGCATTCAGGAAATTAAGTCCCAAGATGGCATTGCCGCAGTCAGCCTGACACCGGCAGGCGCTGTCAAATTTGGCAAAACAGTGGCCGATGCTGGCGCAGATATGGTGTTTGTCCAGGCAACTGTCGTGTCGACTGACCATCTTTCTCCCCAGGCAGTGACGCCGCTGGACTTAGCTCAGTTCTGTCAGGATATGCCCATTCCTGTGTTGCTGGGCAACTGTGTGACTTACGAAGTAACCCTGAACCTGATGCAGGCAGGCGCGGCTGGTGTGATGGTGGGCATCGGTCCTGGTGCGGCCTGTACCTCTCGGGGTGTCTTGGGGGTCGGGGTGCCGCAAGCTACTGCCGTTGCCGACTGTGCCGCTGCCAGAGATGACTATCAGAAGAGTTCTGGCCGATATGTGCCAATCATTGCCGACGGTGGCCTTGTGACCGGAGGAGACATTTGTAAGTGCATCGCCTCTGGTGCCGATGGGGTGATGATTGGCTCGCCGTTTGCGCGGGCGCAGGAGGCACCTGGCCGGGGGTTTCACTGGGGAATGGCGACGCCGAGCCCCGTACTGCCTAGAGGAACGCGCATTCAAGTGGGAACCACAGGCACTGCGCAGCAGATTTTGCGTGGTCCGGCCCAGCTAGACGATGGCACCCACAATCTGCTGGGCGCGCTCCAAACCAGCATGGGGACCTTGGGGGCTAAAGATATCCGCGAAATGCAGCAGGTAGAGGTGGTAATTGCCCCCTCCTTGCTCACAGAGGGTAAGGTGTACCAGAAAGCTCAGCAGCTGGGCATGGGTAAGTAGTGTAAGACCCCATGAGTTACCGTTCTATCGCTGTATTCAGGGTAAGTACGGATATTTTTGGCTGAAATTACGGACAAGGGCCTTCAAACTTTAAGACTTGTCTCTGATAGCCATAGAAACCAGTGGCAAATCACGAAGAGTCTCTTACAATTAAAGATAAGCGGAGACGCAAGTTTCCGTTCACTCCTCACACCACACCCCGCCTAAGTCTTCGAAGCTTTTGTCTTCGGGCTTAGGCGGTTCCTTTTTCGGATTCCGTTTTTTCTTTCCAATCAATGCCCAGCTAACACCCGATCAATATCTGCTTAGTATCTGCAAGATTGGGCAGGTTGGCAACTGCCTTTTGGTGCTGTACGGCCTGCGAATTATTAGCCGTATGGGTGTTGACAGGTTTGATCGTGAATGGGTAATAACTGTATAGCCATCGGAGCAATCCGTAAGAAATCTGTACGGCCTCGGCAAAGGGGTACAGGTGCTGGCTATGGTAAGATCAGCGTACATGAGTGACTAAGGATTTTTTTAGAATGTCAGCCGCACAGGTCACAGATTCGACATTTAAGCAAGAAGTTTTGGAAAGCGAGACGCCCGTTCTCGTGGATTTTTGGGCACCTTGGTGCGGGCCTTGTCGTATGGTCGCTCCAGTCGTGGACGAAATTTCTGAACAGTACGATGGCCAAGTAAAGGTCGTCAAAGTCAACACTGACGAAAACCCTAGCGTCGCAAGTCAGTATGGCATTCGGAGTATTCCAACCCTAATGATTTTCAAGGGCGGTCAGCGGGTTGATATGGTTGTTGGGGCCGTTCCCAAAACGACTCTTTCCAACACGTTGGAAAAGTATCTCTAGGCCTGCGCTGCTAGGTATGAAGGCGATTGATTAGCCATCTTTTTATTCTGCCAGTTTCACCGCTGCTCAATCGATTTATGATTGTTTGAAGGCCTAGCTAACTGAAGTAATCCCTTTTTGAATTAGAGAAGTCCTGGCTATGCTGGGACTTCTTTTTTGATGCGGTAGCTCAGCTAAACTGTATGCTGCTGTTTATGAATTTCTACTTGTATAGACCATGAATGTTCCTTCATTTTCTAATGCTGACGGTCGTTCTCAGGGGGCGCGAAGAGATCGTTTGCGCGCAGATATTCTGCATGCCCTAGAGCGATTGCCGGAAACGGAAAATGGCGGCATTATTGAAAACATTTTTGAGACGCTGGTGAGGATGGCAGAGCTGGAGGCAGAGCGCCTAGACTGGAAAATTCTTCACTACTCTCTGCTAGATATGGAGGGCGGCTTTCAGTCGTTTTTTCCTTACCGGCACGTTCGCAAAGTGACAGTGTTTGGCTCGGCGCGAACCCCCAGCGATCTGCCTGAGTATCAGATGGCTGCTGAATTTTCCCGGCGAGTGGTTAACCAGGGCTTTATGGTAATGACGGGTGCTGGTGGCGGTATTATGCAGGCTGGGAATGAGGGGGCGGGGCGCGATCGCTCTTTCGGCCTGAATATTCAGCTCCCGTTTGAGCAGGGGGCGAACCCTGTGATCACCGGTGACGATAAGCTGCTCGATTTTAAGTACTTTTTTACGCGCAAGCTGTTTTTTCTGAAGGAAAGCGACGCCATTGCACTGTTTCCCGGTGGGTTTGGCACTCAGGATGAAGCCTTTGAGTCGCTCACCCTGATGCAAACTGGCAAAGCGGGGCCGCTGCCGCTAGTGCTGATCGACCGCCCGGGCGGCGACTATTGGAAGAGCTGGGACTACTATGTGCGCAACCGGCTGCTAGACCAAGGGCTGATCAGCCCAGACGATACGAGTCTCTATCACCTCACAGACAGCATCGACGATGCGCTAGAAGCCATCGAGAGCTTTTACCGGATGTATCACTCTAGCCGCTACGTGAAAGGGCAGCTGGTGATTCGCCTAAAGGCGCCGCTGTGTGAGGGGGGTATCGACCAGCTAAATGAGGAATTTGGCGATATCTTGACCCACGGCCAGATTCGAGAAGTCTCTGCCTTCGAATCTGAGCGTGGCGACGAAACCGAGGCGCTCCCCCGCATTGCCCTGCATTTCAACCAACGCAGCCTAGGGCGTCTGCACCAGATGATTCGCTTCTTGGGCCGAATAGGGGTCTCTTGCGAGGCCGTTCAGCATCCGGAGAAGAAGTAGTGAAAATAGCAGCAGATAGCAGCTTACACACCGCGCTGTAGGTGTAGTAGAATGCCCCGGGCGATCGCGGTTGCCATGCGCTCGCGCCAGGCTGGGTCTGCCAAGTTTGGCGCATCTTCTGCCCCTGTGACAAAGCCGGTTTCAATCAGGATGGCAGGCATGGAGGTGCGACGAATTACGTAAAAGCGGGCGCTGCGTACGCGGCGATCGCGCATGCCCATTTCATTGAGCACCGTGCTGTGAACGGTGTTGGCCAGTCGCTGCCCAGCGTCGGAGGCATAGAACGTTTCGAGGCCGTTTACATCGGGCCGACTCATGCTGATGGCGTTGGCATGAATGCTGACAAAAATAGTTGCGTTGGCCCGCTCGGCGATTTGCACTCGGGGGGCGAGATCTACCTCCATGTCGCGATCGCGGGTTAGTATCACAGTCACACCCTGGGCCCGTAGAATGTCTGCAACCTGAGGGGTGATGTCATTGACGACCTGCTTCTCTTGGAGGCCATTAATACCGACTGCGCCAGGGTCTCTGCCGCCATGTCCTGGATCTAGTACAACGGTAAACCGTCCGTTGGGCAGCGTTGGCATCTCTGGTGTTCCCTGCTGGCGAGTGGCAGGTGGCCGTCTCTCGGCACTGGCCACCGTGCTGGCCGCCGAAGAGGCAGGGGGAGACCCCTCATCTGGAACCTGACTAATTGAGATATCCTTTGGCAAAAGAATGATGCCAGTGGGGCTCGTGGAGATTTCCCAATCTGGGCTATCTTCGCCTAGGGCAAGCGTGATGCTGGCCCGAGCGGGGTCTGCCGAAACCTGATTGACCCGCCAAGTCTCGACGCTGTATCGGTTAACGGGTAGCCGCGCCGTGGTCAGCCCAAGGGCGACTGACGTTTGTGGTAGTTCCAATGTGATGAGCCGCTGCCCGTCCTCTTCACTGCGGCTGACGTCTACGTTGGCAGGTTCTCCGTCGGTGCGGATGAAGAAGCCATCGGATGTGGCCATGATGCCTTGAACCCGAGTCTGCGCGCCTTCTACTGGGCGGTTGCTGACTTGGTTGCGATCGCTGCTGGTGCGAGCAACAGGGGTGCTATCTTCTCCTGTTTCGACCGGGTCGGGAAGCTGCACGGCCCACTGTCTAGCGCTTTCTCCTCGCACCTGCACCTGACTGGGGTCAACGGTGTAGCCCGGGTTGTATTCCACCACGAGGCGAGTGGTTTCGGCATCTAGTTCGCTGACGCTGATGGTTTTGATGGCGCCTTCTAGAGACTGGGTTTCGGGGGCTCTCAGCGTGGTGCCTGGCATATCAATGACGAGGCGAGTGGGGTTTGAGAGCAGCTGCGCGGTGGGCTGAATGCTGTCGTCGGTTGTAAAGGTGAGTCGGTTCTCAGCTGGATCGAACCGCCAGAACTGGAGCCGTGCCGCTTCTGCGGGCAGCGCTAGTAATAGCGCGCCCACTAACGTCAGGCCTGGCAGTAAACGATGCAGTCTCACAATATGTGTCCTCGATACCGAATGAACTCACGGACGCTCCTTCCTTAAGTACTGTGAAGGTTTATCAGCAATTTGTAAATCTAAAAATCTGATTAAATTACGTTCAGACTGGTTGTTCGCTGATCACAGAACGTCAGTGATTCCTCGGTGTACCAATCTATAGGGTGCCCTTGTTCTATCAGAACATAACAAGTTTGGATGTTTGTTTAGGTGTTGTTATGGATTTTGAATGCGTTTTTGGGCGCAGTGATTGCGCATACTGCATGGATCCTACTCCGTAGTTCAGCAATGCAAGCACGCGATCCGAAAAATTGCGCAGAACTTCAAAATCCCTGCGTTGAACGTATTTCGTTAATAAATATTGGTCGATAAATATTGGTTGCGTGTAGGTGCGCAGGGGTACGCGCGTAAAGGGCTATACGATACAGAAAGAGCTATGCAATACAGAGATCTACACAGCTGCAAGCACGCGATTGTCCCTTGCTTTGGGAACAGCTGCTGTGAGGATTTCATTGCCGGTCTCAGTTACTAAGACGTCGTCTTCGATGCGCACACCAATGCCTAGCCAGCGTGGGTCGATGACTGGCTGGCCCTCTTCTGGCTTGTAGTGGGGAGAGATATAGATACCGGGCTCAACGGTCACGATATTGCCGGGGACAAAAGGCTTCCAGGTTTTGTCTGGATTGCGCAAAATGCCAGAATCGTGGACGTCTAGCCCTAAGAAATGGCCAGTGCCATGCATAAAGAAGGCCTTGTGTTTCTTTTCTTCAATGAGCTGGTCGACATCGCCGACTAGCAGGCCTAGCGCTACCAGGCCAGTGGTAATAATTTTGGTGGCAGCATCGTGAAATTCATTGAAGGGTAAACCTGGCTGTACCTTTTCAATCGCGGCGAGCTGCGCTTTTAGGACGAGGTCGTAAATGATCTCTTGTTCTTTTGAGAGGCGATCGCCCACGGGGAAGGTGCGTGTTATGTCTGCGTTGTAGTAGTCATAAGCGCAGCCCGCATCAATCAGTATAAAATCGCCTTCCTGCAGCTGCTGGTTGTTTTCAACGTAGTGCAGAATGCAGGCATTTTCACCGCCAGCCACGATGGTGGGGTAGGCCGGTCCCATGGCGCCTGCCTTGCGAAAAATATTTTCAATGGTGGCCTGTACTTCGTATTCGTAAACGCCGGGGCGCACCATGTCTCTGGCGGCGTTATGGGCTTCGACACTGATGGCGATCGCCTGACGAATCTTCTCGATTTCGTAGGGGCTCTTCACCCGTCGGAACTGCTGCATCAGTAGCTTGGCATCCTCAATTGCTGCCGGGCCAGTACCCTTTTTGGTCATTTTGGTGAGGAAGTGCTGCCACAGGGTGATGATTCGGTCATTGAAAGCCCGGTCGTTGCCAAAGTGGTAGTAGAGCCTAGGGGCCTTTTCAACGTATTCGGGAAGCTTTTCTGAGAGTTCCGCAATCGGATATACCTCGTCTGCGCCGTATTTTTCTTTGGCCAGCTCTACGCCTGTTCGGTAGCCGCTCCAGGTTTCTTTTTCGGGGTCTTTGGGCTGCACAAAGAGGACAAACTGATGCTCTGAGTGGCTAGGGGCGAGTACCGCCACAGCGCTGGGTTCGTTAAACCCGGTGAGATAGAAAAAGTCGCTATCTTGCCGGTATAGGTGGTCCACATCATTGTGCATGACGGCTGTGGGCGCACTACAAAAAATAGCGGTGCTCTGACCAAGGGCGCTAATCACAGCCTGCCGACGCTGGCGATACTCGCTCTGCATAGGGGTATTGAACGTTGTGAGAAACGTTGAAATGAGTTGGGCTATTAAGAAGTGTATCTAAAAAGCATAGCTCAAGACTTCGATTCGCATGCCGCTACTTGGTAGGCTATCTGCGCCAACGGTGAGGGTGTTGTCACCTTGGGTGACGGGGGTGCCAGACATTAGCGAGATAAATTGGTCGACGCCGACGATATCACAGGTGTCTGCATCGGCTGCTTGGGTGCGGTAGTGGGTCGGAATGACGAGTTTGGGATTGAGCGATCGCACTGCTTCAACCGCTTCTTCGGGGGTGTAGGCTTTCGGCCCGCCGCCGACCGGAAGTAGCAACACATCTGGCCGACCGATCAAAATCCGATCTTCGATGGCGATGGGCGCTGCGGCACCGCCCAAGTGAACGACCCTTACGCCTGCCTGGCTCCAAACCCAAGCGATGTTTGTGCCGAAGCGTCTGCCATTGAGCCGGTCGTGAGGCATGCTGACGCCCTGCAGGGAGAGCCCTCTGACGGTGTAGTCTCCGGGCTCTTCGATGACTTGGCTACTGGTGTAGCGATCGCCCACAAATCCTTCGTCAAATAGTCGGCTGCTCAGCAAAACCAAATCTGCACCTACGGTGGGCTCTGCGTAGCCCGCTGTGCAGCCAATGGCCTTAAAAGGATTGACCAAAACCCGATGCCCGCCGCCTGTAAATAGAAAAGACGTATGGCCCAGTGCGGTGATGGTGAGCGGTCCGCCTTGTGCCTGGTATGACTGATACTGAGACGCCAACCCCAAACCGAGGGTGCTCACAAAGGTTGCGCCAGCGTATTTCAGGAGAGTTCGCCGATTCATGATGTCCTTAATATTTTCCACAGGTCTTAAACATACTGCCGTATGGTGTGACATTCAGCACAGCCTAGCTGGGACAGTTTGGCGAAATGGATGGGGTCGCCCAACGCCTAATCGCCACGGTTGCCACTTCCTGCAGATAACTTGGCAATCAATCTGTTTGCGGTACGAGTTCAACCAGAAAGTTTTTTAACAGGGCCTTGCCTGAATCCGTTAGAACGCTTTCGGGATGGAACTGTACGCCCTGTATGTGAGGATATTCTCGGTGGCGAACGCCCATAATGGTGCCATCTTCTACCCAGGCGGTGACTTCTAAGACCGCCGGACAGCTCTCTGGGTCGATAACTAAGCTGTGGTAGCGAGTAGCCGTCAGCGGCTCGGCGAGGCCGACGAACACACCTGTATTGTTGTGGTGAACGGGGGAGGTTTTGCCGTGCATTAGCTCTGGGGCGGCGACGACTTTACCGCCATACACTTGCCCGATGCTCTGGTGCCCTAGGCAAACGCCCAAGATTGGAAACTGGGGGCCGAGTTCTTCAATCACGCGTAGTGAGATTCCGGCGTCGTCGGGGGTGCCAGGACCAGGAGAAATGACGATACCGTCTGGTTTCTTTGCGAGGATCTCTTCGAGGGTGATCTGATCGTTGCGAAAGACTTGAATATCTTGGGCGACGGGTAGGGTTTGGCCCAGCTCTCCTAGATATTGCACCAGGTTGTAGGTGAAGCTGTCGTAGTTGTCGATCACAATGATCATGGGTTTGCTATGCGAGGTAGGGCGCAAGTAGAGCCCATAGCGGGGGTACGAAAATTAGCATAGCAATAATGAGCGCGACGATGGCGGCCATCAGCACGGCACCCGCTGCGCAGTCTTTAGCGATTTTGGCGAGTTCGTGGTAAGTCTGACCGACGGTGAGGTCGACGAGTGACTCTAGGGCCGTGTTGAGAATTTCCATGACCAGGACTGCGCCAATGGTGAGGCAGACGACGGCAATCTCAACGGTGCTGACTTTAAGCGTCCAGCACAGCAGCATGGCAACGGTGCCGACGCCAGTATGCACTCTAAAATTTCGCTGGGTTTTGAAGGCGTAGGAAATGCCAGCCCAGGCATATTTGAAGCTGCTGAAGAGGTTTGGGGCAATCTGCCAAGACTGCGATCGCCCGGTTACTAGCGATGAATTTTCAGAAGGGGTTACTGGACTGTGGCTGCGATGATCGGTGCTGGTCAGTTTGCTCTCGCGAGGCAACGGCTTTTTGTGGGGAAGCTTGCTTTCGCTGGAGAACTGACTATCACGAGAGAACATATGCAGATGGGGCCAAATGGCGTCTCTTTGTTATGGGGACGTTTGTTTAGTAGAGGGAGTGCCTTGCAAAGACTCCGGTAGGGCTACTTTACAGTTAACGTTGCCCAATTTTCACGTCAACATAACTTGATTAGCTAGGTGAGGTAGGCCAGTTTGAGTGGCGTCAATAAGCTTGTGCCGGAGACGCCATATTGGGTTTGTTACGTGATTTTGGACCTGTTTTGCAGTCTACACTGCCGGTTGCACGGGGTCAGTCAGTCGAAAGCGTGAGGAGGGTGTGCTGCTACGTTTATGTTCGACACGCTAGATCAGCTTCAGAAGCCTGTCTTGCTGATCTAGCATTTTCGTGAGGCTGGCTTCGTCGGGGTGGTCCCAGCCAAGGAGGTGGAGCAGGCCATGGGCGGTGAGCCAGGCGAGTTCTTGAGCAAGAGAGTGTTGCGCGCTTTTGGCCTGTCTGCGAGCTGTCTCTACAGAGATGATGATGTCGCCTAGGTAGAGGGGTTGCTGTAGTAGCATGGTTTCCATTCCAGGCATTGGTGTCTCTAAGGCCGCAAAGGAAAGAACGTCTGTGGGTGTCTCTCGCTGTCTGTAGTCGGTATTGAGCTGTTGGATTTCGGCGTCGTCGGTGAGCCTGAGACTGACTTCGTAGGTATTGAGCGGTGAGAGCTGAGGTGCCAAGGACCGCATCCAGGTTTGGATCCAGTGCTGGTAGTGAGCGATCGCAAGCTCGGGTACCTCGCCAAGGGCGCACCCCTCTACGAAGGTCTCGACTTGCATCGGGTGCTCAGTTGGGTTTGCCATAGGCTAGCGCGTGAGGTAGGAAAGCCCGATCAGCAGCCCCAGCAAGCCGACAAACGACAGAAAAAAATGATAGAGCGATTTTCCGCCTTTTTTGACCATGTTGCGCATAGCAAGCTTGATAAAGCTTGGCGTAGGCTCATCTAGCGTGGATTTAGGCTTTGGTGCGGTGGATGGCTCAGGTGCCGATGACTCTGTGACGGTTGTTGAGACAGGATCTGGGCTCATGATGGGGGTCCTTGGAGAAAAATTTAACGAGCAGAAAAATTTGACTGCACAGAGGCGTCTTTGGGGTGCTCTCTATTCACTAGCTTACCGGGCAACGCTGAATCGCGTGAGGTGGGTAGTGTCTATGAACCGTGCCTAAAGGGCGGCTTCCTGCACGAGCTGATTTTCTTGGCGAAGGTAGGCTTGGATGAAGGCTTCGAGATCGCCATCCATGACATCGCTTACAGCGGTCGTTTCAACGTTGGTGCGCAGGTCTTTCACCATTTGGTATGGATGAAAGACGTAGTTACGAATTTGATTGCCCCAGGCGGCTTCGACCATGTCGCCGCGAATATCTGCGATCGCTTGAGTCCGCTGCTCTTGGGCGATGACGAGTAGCTTGGCGGTAAGCAGCGCCATGGCTTTTTCTCGGTTTTGGAGCTGCGATCGCTCTTGGGTACAGCGCACCGAAATCCCGGTAGGCGAGTGGGTAATGCGCACAGCAGTCTCTACCTTATTCACGTTCTGACCGCCAGCACCGCCGGATCGTGACGTTTTTATTTCAAGATCTTTATCCGGAATATTCAGCTCTACTTTTTCTTCTAGAATCGGCATCACCTCGACCCCGGCAAAGCTGGTCTGGCGTTTTCCGTTCGCGTTGAAAGGTGAAATCCTGACTAGGCGGTGGGTGCCTTTTTCACTCTTTAGATATCCGTAGGCGTAGCGACCTTGAATTTCTAGCGTGGCTGACTTGAGGCCTGCTTCGTCGCCCTCTGATTTTTCTACGATGCTAAAGCGGTAGCCCTGCTGCTCACTCCACCGGCTATACATCCTGAGCAGCATTTCGGCCCAGTCTTGAGCATCTGTACCGCCTGCGCCAGCATTGATCGATAGCACAGCACCTTCTTTGTCGTAGGGGCCAGAAAGTAGCTGCTGCAGTTCCCACTGGTCGAGTTCTCGGTTGAGCTGGCTGACGTTGCCTTCGGCTTCTTCGAGTAGGGCGTCGTCTTGCTCTAGCTCTAGCAGTTCAAGAATAGCTGAAGCATCTTCAAGGCTAGTGTTCCAGCCTTGAACCTGTGAAAGATTGGATTTGTAGTCATTGAGTTCTTGGAGCTGCTTTTGCGCGCTGGTTTGGTTGTCCCAAAAATCGGGCTGCGCAGAGAGCTGTTCTAGGTCCTGAATTTTGGCATTGAGGGCAGGAACGTCAAAGATAGTCCTGAGCTTTGCTCAGGCGATCGCTGATCTGTTCTAGCTCACGCTTTAGGGTGGTGGTGTCAAACATGAGTGCAAATAAAGATTACGAGCCGGCAATGCTTTCCCCTTTCGACAAGACATTGTCGATACTTTGCCGATTATCTGGCCAATATTCGGACCATCTTTAACGGAGAAAGCATTGGCTTGAGGGCTTACGCAGTTTAGTCTCTGCCGTTGATGGCAATCAAGAGGCGCAGAATAAACACAAACAGGTTGATGTAGGTCAGGTACATCGACAGGGCCGCCGGTAGGGCCTGCTCATCGGTGTACGTTCTAGGCAGCACAAAGAAGTCGACCACTGCCGCACCCACAAAGAGCAGTACGCCAATGGATGAAATGGCGATTTCTAGGAAGTTGGGTGCATACACCCCAAAGAAGCTCAAGACAAACTGACCGACAATCACAACGACCAAGGCCATGATGCCGAGCTGCACCGTTTTGGTCAGGGCCATGCCGTCTTCTTCGGAGAGGTTGGAGCCGATAGGCCGGGCGGCAATAAAGGTGAGACCACAGGCAAGCGCTGCAAAGCCGACGCCCTGAATGCCGACACCGCTGCTCTGCAGCGCAATGGAGACTAGCCCGCTCAGGGTGTAGCCAGACAGCAGTCCGTAGGTCGCGAGCAGAGGTAAAGCAACGGAATTTTCTCCTTTATTAGCCACGTTTTGCGCAAAGAAGAAAAGCGCAATCTGGGCCACCATAGCCACCAAAAACGTGGGCATAAACAGCCCGGGGTTGGTCCTGAGGACGTTGAGTCCGCCGAAGGTCCCTACTGCAGTCAGGATCAGCCCGCCGCCCACATAGGGCAGTGCATTGGCGATCACGTTTGGCCCGATTAGCGACTGATTCTGGGCATCGCGGATGGCCTGTCGAAAGTTACTCGTATTGCTCATAAAGCGGTTTTCCCAAAAAAGATCACTTCATTTGTTTCATTCAAAAGTGTACTGAATTCCTTTGACTCTTGCGATTACGGATTTCTGTATCTTTTTTGGGCACTGAAAGCAAGCCTGCACATAGGTGATCTTGCAAGAGGAGAAGCGCAACTGGGAATGTCTTTTCTTAAAAGTTTGTTTGAGACGCTCTTGCTGGAATGACTTCCATGGCTAAACCATTTCCTTGTTATTTGTTAGCTCCTTATATGAAATCTTTTGCGGGCGTTAATGATAGAAAATCAGCGTAATGACCGAAGGTGAATGTGACGAAAAAAAGCAGTGAACTCCCGTAAATACGCGGTAAAAAAACTGAGCTTTTTTAGAGCCTTCGGGTAGGTAGGGCAAGCCAAAGATGCGAAATTTGAAATTAGCGTAATTATTCGTATAACTATTTCTTGAAATCGCTGAAATCCTTTTGGATAGGGCTTTTTTGAGGCTTTTAGAGGGGCTGCGGAAATGACTTTTTGCGTGTATCCGCCTAAGTGATCGCCAGTGTCTGCGCGTGACTACCGTGTTTCAACGATGGTGACGAAAGGATCACTTTCCGAGAATGAGTTTAATTCACGCAACACCGCTTCGACGCAGTTAACGCTGCAATAAATATGGCTTCTTCTAAATCGGCACAACTTCGATCCCGTGGCATGGAATTACTCATGCAGTACAAGGTGGATCGTTCGGTCAAGCTTCGTAATCAGTTAGTCAGACTCAATGCTGGGTTAGTTCGTAAGATTGCTCATCGGGTTAGCCATCAGTGCGCTGAGCCCTATGAGGATCTTGAGCAGATTGGATATATCGGTTTGATTCGCTCGATTGAGCGTTTTGACCCGGGGCAAGGTTGCGCGTTCAGTTCTTTTGCAGTGCCCTACATTCGCGGGGAGATGCTGCATTTCTTGCGTGATCGCGGCACTACTGTCAAGATTCCCCGCCGCTGGCAAGACCTACAAAAGGAAGGCCAAAAGCGCCAAACTGAGCTGATTCGCAAGTATGGCCGTCAGCCTTCTGACATTGAGATGGCTGAGGCGCTCTCTGTCTCTGTTCAAGAATGGCGGCAGGTCAAGCTAGCTAACAAAAACCGGATGCCTCTGAGCCTAGATGCGACGGTCTGCCATCAGATTGATTCGAGCATCACGCTAGGCGATACGCTGCCCGATGTGCACTACCAGCTGCTTCAAGGTCTAGAAGAGGATCGCCAGCAAATTCAACGGGCGATGAATCAGCTCGAAGAAAAAACCCGCTCTGCCATTGAGTTCGTTTTCTTCAAAGGGCTTTCTCGTAAGGAAGTGGCCGAGCGCATTGGCGTTAGCCCCATGACGGTCACCCGCCGTATTCAGCGCGGCGTTGAGCAAATGATTGCCTATCTGCAGCCGCAGCAAAGTTTACAGACTGACCCATAAGGGTGGCCTCTTCAGCGTTCCGTTTTCGGATCTCCTAAGTGAACTAGACCGATGTGATTACAGTCAATCACATCGGTTTTTTTTGACTCAATCAATACCGATGCTTTCAATAACGGGCCTTAAAACAATAATTTGATTCTTTGGGATCACAGTGATTGACCGGTGGCGTACTAAGCTTTCAAGATGAGAATGCTGCTAAGCGAGGAATCTTCTATGGTCACTGCCGAAGCTATTTTGAGCCCCACTGAAGACTCGAATAAGAACAGTGGCGATGATCGTGAAAGGTTTCATCGGCTGCAGAGCACGCTGAGCGATCGCTGGCGCTCGATTGATAATTTTGACCGCAGTCCTCGGCAGATTTTAGTTGTGCCATCGCTCAGCCTCGACCAGGAAGAGCTGAGAAAAGTGCAGGGGGTCCACCACTATGAGGAGCGTCTGCTATTTGCCTTGATTCGATTGCGCAATCCTGAGACGCGGCTAATTTATGTGACGTCTCAACCGCTGCATCCGAGCGTGGTGGACTACTATTTGGAGCTGTTGCCAGGGATTCCTAGCTCCCATGCGCGCGATCGCTTGGACCTGTTTTCTACTTATGATTCTTCTTTGCGATCGCTCACCGAAAAAATTCTTGCCCGGCCCCGACTCATCCGCCGGATAAAAGACAAGCTCAATCCCAACGAAGCCTACATGACCTGCTACAACTCTACGGAGTTTGAGCGGGAGCTAGCGCTGAAGCTAGAGCTGCCCCTGCTCGCTGTCGATCCCGACTTGCTGTATTGGGGAACTAAAGACGGCAGTCGGCAGATTTTTTCAGACTGTGGCATTCCTTTTCCCGATGGCAGCAAGCTGACCCACGACCCGACCGCTTTGGCTGAGGTGACCGCTGACTTGTGGGAGCGGCAACCCGGGCTAAAGCGCATTGTAATCAAGCTAAATGAAGGCTTTTCGGGAGAGGGAAATGCGCTCTTTTCGCTCGATGAGCTGGCTGCGGTGTCGCCCCACAGCTCTAACCATGTTGTTGCTGACCATGCTGTTCGGGTGGCTGCCATAGAAGCTGCCTGGCCTCAACTGAGGTTTCAATGTAAAACCGAAACCTGGGAGACTTTTCAGAAGAAGATTGAAGAGTTGGGTGCGATCGCTGAAGCCTTTGTAGAAGGTGAAGAGAAATATTCGCCCAGCGTTCAGGGGCGGGTCACACCTACCGGCGAGGTCGAAATCCTTTCCACCCACGACCAGGTGCTCGGCGGCCCAGATGGTCAAATTTTCTTGGGCTGCACCTTTCCCGCCGACGATGCCTATCGCATGGCCCTGCAGGAGATGGGCCGAAAAGTCGGCGAAAACCTAGCCGAAAAGGGCGCGCTCGAACGCTATAGCGTCGACTTCATCGCGGTGCATCAACCCGACAATGAGGCTCAGCCCTGGAACCTGCAGGCAATCGAAATTAACCTGCGAAAAGGTGGAACGACTCATCCCTTTATGGCGCTCAAGCTACTCACCAACGGTACCTACAGCCTTGAAGATGGCAAGTTTTACACAAAAAACGGCCAGGCAAAATACTACCGGGCCTCCGACAACTTGCAAAAAGATGCCTACCGGGGGCTGCTACCCAACGACTTGATGGACATCATCATGGGCGAACAGCTGCACTTTAGCTCCATAGATGGGGTGGGCGTTGTGTTTCATCTGATGGGGTGCCTGAGTGAATATGGCAAGCTTGGGCTCACCTGCATTGGCAACACCCCCAAAGAAGCAGAAGAGATTTATGAGCAGGTGGTCGACACGATTGACCGGGCAACCTGCAACGGCTAGTCTTCCGATGCTGTGGATAGTCCGATGCTGTTGTTGACTGATTGGCTGCCGCGATTGGCTGCCGTGATTAGCCGCTACTGATTGGCTGCTTTCATGGCCCTAGCCATCTCGCGCTTATCTTGCTTTTTCTTGAGGCTGTCGCGCTTGTCGTGGAGCTTTTTGCCTCTGCCGAGGGCGAAGCTGACCTTTACTTTTCCCCCTTTTAGGTACATTTTCAGCGGGACGAGGGTCAATCCCTTTTGCTCTACCTGACCGATGAGCTTACGGATTTCTTGCTTGTGCAGCAGCAGCTTGCGGATGCGCCTGGGTTCGTGGTTGTAGGCCAGGTTGGTCATGCTGTGGGGTGAGATGTGCACGTTGTGGAGCCACACTTCTGCTCGCTTTACGTTGGCATATCCATCGCGCAAGTTCACTTTGCCTTCTCGAATAGACTTAACCTCTGTGCCGGTCAGCACAATGCCCGCTTCGTAGGTATCTAAAATTTCATACTGATAGCGGGCCTGACGATTGTCGGCGACAACCTTAATGCCACTGCCGCTGTCTTTGGATTTGCTTGATTTGGCCATGAAGTGAAAGGGCTGACTGTGGACGTGAGGAAAGGGATAAGAGGAAAGGGATACTGATTTCTCCGCGACCTTCTACTCTGCTACGATGCACCACTCGTGGAGTTCGTAGTCGACGCAATTATTTTCTATGAGCGGGTCTGCTTCTACGATAGCTTTTGCTTCGTCAATTGAACCCGCTGTAAAAAGTAGCATGCCGCCCCCTAGTTCTGCCCAGTAGCCGGTTTTGGCCTGATGGCCCCGGTCTATGAGCGTTTTGACGTAGGTAACGTGGGCGGGGACAAACTGATCAAACCGGGGCTTGTCTACGATGCCTTTTTCAATTTTGACAAACCATTTCATAGTGGTGTCTATCTCTATTTGCCTGTCTCTGTCTGCCTCTGTCTATGCGCGGTGTGATCTCGCCCAAAAGGTGGAGAGGAAACATGCCTGATGAAGGACTTCTAGGCAAATGGCCGCGCACTACAGTTGATCATGTCATAAACAGGTCAGAGAGGCGGAGCGTCATGGCGACTGAAAAGAACGAAGATATTAAACTGAGCGCAGAGCCTGGTAAGGGTGCTGCTGGCGATCAGCAGGCGGTACAGGTTGCTCAGGCGGTGGGTAGGGCCGTTCAGCCAGCGGGTACCCGGACGATGCCCGGAGGCGATGTCGAAGAAAATAAGCAGGTGATTGAAGACGCAAAGGCTAGCGAAGCTGAGAGCGACCTGAAGACTACCGATGGCTATGTAGTCGATGATTCTGGGCGTCTGAACAACTTTGCGGTAGAGCCTGAGATGTATGTAGAAGAGTAGCGCGGATCCACTACTAGGCAGCTTGGAAAGCTATTGATCCCAAGCTGCCTGGAAGAAGTCTCGCTCGCACACCATGGCATACCGATAGGTAGAGCGAGTTAAGGGTGTGTCTGTAGCGTGCTGATCGACAAGTGATTCTAGCTGCTGTGCTAAGGGCTCGAAGTCTGAGCTGCTGTAAGTATCTATCCAATCTGTGTAAGCGTGGGCAGGCACACCGTCTTTTGCCAGCTGCTGACCGAGGTAAGCATACAGGCGCATGCAGGGAGACATCGCCACCGCCGTTATCCCGACCGGTTGCTGCCAGGCTGTCGCTAATAGAAAGTCGGTATATTGCCGAGTGGCCGAGCCGGGCTCAATAGCGTTGATATCTACATCCCAAGTGGTGGCATAGCTCTGGTGCAGGTTTAGCTCCTGCAGAACGCCTGCCGCTAAGCTGTGGAAGACCTGAAAGCTTTCCCAATCGGGCGCTTTTGCGGCTGCAATGCTGTAAGCGCGGGCAAAGGCTTCTAAAAAGAACGCGTCTTGCCCGACGTAGTAAACGAATTTGTCTTTTGGCAAGGAGCCATCGCCGATGCCCTGTACGAAGGGATTGCGTAAGCAGGCGTCGGCGAGGGGCTGGTTCGCTTGCCAAAGGGTGTCAGAAAGGGTGTTAGACAGGGTGTTGGATAGAGTCATCCAAGTAGCTTACACGATGCTGAGGCCCGGCTCGGTGCGCCGAATGGCGACGACAGAGGGCTTGGGTGGTGCACCTTCGCTCTTGGCTGGCCAGTTGGAGCCGACGGGGACTTCTCTTTGCTGCAAGAAGGTCTTGCCATCGGTGGTTTTGAGTTCGAAATCGCGAGTTTCTGTAGCCATGTTCTCCCGGATGCCATTACGCTCGCCCGGATGCTGCGCGGCGATAAACAGCGTTGTGCTGTCTTCTGTGAAGAAGGGACCTGTCAGCTCGCACTCCATGGGGCCGTAGGCAAACATTTTGGCTTCTCCAGCGTCTTCGCCGGAGAGCGGGATCTGCCAGAGGGAGTTGTTGCCATAGATGCCCAGTAGCCCTTTACCTGCGATGGGTTCGCCCGATTCGTCTTTGCGGCTTGTGGGGACGGCTTTGTTGTGGGTGCTGGTAGACATATCTGTGACGACCCAGAGATTGCCCTTTGAGTCGAACTCTAGGTTGTCTGGGTTGGCAAAACCGATGCCGCCGTCGGCTGGTTCGCCGCCGATAGCCAGCATTTCCCATTTGAAGGTGAGTGACGCTGGGTCGTTGTTGTCTTCTATGAGCTTCATGATCCAGCCAGCTTCGTAGTCGGTTTCTCCTTTTGGCCCTACGAAGATTGCTTTATCTGGTCCACCGTCTCCGCCTGCGGCCCCAGAGGTGAAGGCAATAAAGAGCGTCCCATCAGAAGAGACTTGGGTGTCTTCGGGGCGGGCAGTGGGTGTGATGCCTGCTGCGTTTGCAGCGTAGTGAGCATCGATCAGGATGGCGCCTTGCTTTTCTTCGTCGGAGCCTTCGTAGAGGTCTCCTAAGGTAGCGAAGGTGTCTTTGAACTGGTTGGCGATCGCATCTTCTTCGACTTTCTCAAATCCGCCATCAGGGCGCTTGGGCAGGGTGACCATCCCACCGACTGCGCTGCTGGGCAGGACCGGATTTACTGGTGTGTTGGGTGCGAGGGGGACCCAAGTACCTGTGCCGTCAGCATTGAGTTTGGCGCCGTAGAGCATGCCATCGGCGAGCAGTTGAGAATTGGCTTTGTCGGTGGGGTCTTGAACGGTGCCCTGGCTGATGAATTTGTAGACATGGCCGCCTCGGCGATCGCACCCTGAGTAAAATGCCAGCTGCTTACCTGCCTCTGCGCGAATGCCGACCGCCTCGTGGCGATAGCGGCCCATCCAAGTGTGCTTGGTACCGTAGTCCGTAGGGTTAGCCGGATCGATTTCCACAATCCAGCCATATTTGTTGCCAGCTAGGCCAAATACGTTGCCCTGGCCATCTAGCCCAGCGTTAAAGGCTTGTTTGCTGGGTTCAAACGAAGACCCATCGCTATAGACGGCCTCTGGCACCTGATATTGAATGTTTTCTTCTGCGCTCAAGGCCGTGCCCCAGGGGGTGGTGCCGCCCGCGCAGTTACCAAAGGTACCAATGATTTGATCGCCTAGGTCGTCTTTGTAGCCTTGGACGCTGTCTTTGGTGAAGATTGCAACGGCTGGCCCGGTGGCCTGGAGGTAGTTACCATCTTCTAGCCCGGCGATGCCAGAGGCGCGGCGATCGCTCTCATTGGGCACTCGCTTCCACTGACCGTTTGCCTCACGCTGTATGGCAATAACCCCGAGTCCTTGGTCGGTGAGTGCCTCTTTCGAAATTTCTAAAATCTGCGCCTTGAGAGGGTCGCCATCGGGCAGGGCGAAAGCGTCGATTTCTTCGTCCTCTAGCTTGCGCAGGGCCTCGGTCACCTCGTCAAAAGGCAGGGACTTGCCGAGCACTTGGTTGTAAGTTTGCTCCCAAGTACCACTACTGATGTATTCAAAGTTAATCGTGAGGTAGCCGGTGTCAGGCCCGGTCGGCACAAACGATAAGTAGTCATTGTTGTAGCCGAAGCGAGAGTCGCCAACGGGGTCTCCCCATGAGGCGATCACGTCGTAGGTAAAGCCGTTTGGCAAGACGATATCGTCTTGAATGGCGTATTGCGCGTATTCTATGGGCTGCCGCTCAGCGCTGACTTTCACAGCGCCGTAGGGCATCGGACTCTTGACGGGTTTGAAGGGCGTTACTGTCGCGGTGGCGACTTCTCCGGCGACT
>JBCBFY010000004.1:0-63325 GCA_038527325.1 Cyanobacteria bacterium J06614_10 | reverse complement strand
CTCTCCGGCGACCTCTCCGGCGGCGCTACCGCCCGAAGCTGCATTCCCGGGAACTGCACCACCTGAAGTTGCGCTGCCGGAGACTTCGGGTGTGGTTCTCTGACAGCCGAGGGGGCCAAGGGCCGCTGTCCCTGCAGCCGCCCCTAAAAACAACAAAAATTTCCGACGCTTAAAACTCATAGCGGTAGATATTTCCTGAAAATTTAGGATACTTTCCAGTTATCGATCATACGTAGGCTAGGTTAAGAGTAGGTGAAAGCGCCGTTATACAGGATGTTTCAGCGCCGTGGTTTGCTGTAGATAAGCTTAAAATTTTGTGGCGGTTTAGCTGGTTCTAGCGAGCGTGTTGATGGCTTGCTGACAGTCTTCTGCGATTTGCTGCTTGAGTTGCTCAAGAGAGGCAAACTTTTGCTCTGCTCGCACAAACCCTTCGAGGCTGACAGTGAGCAGCTGACCGTAGAGATCGCCTTCCCAGTCCAACAGGTGTACTTCGATGCTCAGCGTTTTCCCGTCGACGGTGGGTCGGTGGCCGATGTTCATAATGCCCCGTAGCGGTGCATCTGCAATGCCGTAGGCCCGAACGCTATATACACCATTGCGAGGGAGATATTTGTTGCTGGGTATCTGCAGGTTTGCGGTGGGAAAGCCAAGGGTGCGTCCCAGCTGTTTTCCTTTGACGACGCGGCCTGTGAGCGTGTAAGGGCGGCCCAATAGCTGGGCGGCTGTGGCAGGATCACCTGCCTGCAGCGCGGTTCTGATGCGGGAGCTGCTGATGCGATCGCCCTGCTCGTGCTTTAGCGATACTTGGGTAACTGGAACGCCGTAGGTAGCTGCGATCGCACTCAACTGATCGGCGGTTCCACTGCGGCCCGCACCAAAGCGAAAATCACTGCCTACGCTAATATGCTTGGCCTGCAAGCCCTCTATCAGCACTTGCTGCACAAAGGCTTCTGGCGTCAGTGCTGCCAGTGCCCGGTCAAAAGGCAGCATCACCAGCTGACGAATCCCTAACCGTGCTAGCTGCCAGGCTTTTTCGGGGACGGGGGTGAGCAGGGGTCTCGCAATGCCAGAAAAGTATTCTTGGGGATGGGGTGAGAAGGTAACAACGGTCTTGTAGGGAACTAGTTGCTTGGCATCTGTGCCGTCTACAGACGGCTGATCGGTGTCGGCAGGCCAGCTGCTTTGCCCAGCTGCCGTCACGCTTTGGTGCAGTGCTTCAATCCACGCTGGAGTAAGCGCATCGTCGGCTGCTTTTTCTAGGCCGCCATGCACCACTTGAGCCATCACTCGCTGATGACCCAAGTGGACGCCGTCGAAGTTTCCCAGCGCAATATTTGTAGGGGTCTTTGCCGCCTTGAGAGAAGAAGTAATCCACACGCTTTACATTCTGACATACAGTCAGGTCGTCGATGTTAGCGCGTCTAGATTTGCTCGCTTCGATTTCTACACGGCCGCGACTGCAGGAGACGGTTTTTCGATCAGCTCTAGCACCATGCCTTCTTTGGCCACGATGCTACCGGGCATGGCTTGGGAGGTTTGGCGGACGATATCGTCCATAAAGTCGTCGGTGTGTGTGGGGTCGTGGTGAAAGATCACCAGCTGCTTGACGTTGGCTGCTTTGGCGAGCTTGACGGCTTCTTGCCAGGTGGAGTGCCCCCAGCCTATCTTGCTGGCTTTTTCGTCGTAGTACTCGTCGTCTGTATAGGTGCAGTCGTAAATCATTACGTCGGCATCTTTCACTAGGCCCAAGACGTTTTCATCTAGGCGGCCTGGGAAATGCTCTGTGTCGCTGATGTAGGCTGCAGAGTGTCCTTGGTAGCTCACCCGATAGCCGATGGCTTCTCCAGGGTGGTTGAGCATGGCGTTCGAGATTTCGACTTCGCCAATTTTGACCACTTCACCAACGTCGATATCGCAGAACTCTAGCTCAGCGCCCATGATTTGCAGCGGTACTGGAAAGTTTGGGTGCAGCATTTGGTCGTTGAGGCGCTGCTCGATGGTGGATCCGTTGGGTGCGATCGCGCCATGAATTTTGAACTTGTTTCCGGGCACAAAGGCCGGAATGAAAAACGGAAACCCTTGAATATGGTCCCAGTGGGAATGGGTGAAAAACATGTTGGCGTGCACCGGCATCTCTGCAAGCATGGTTTGACCCAAGTTGCGCAGGCCTGTGCCGCCGTCAAAAATCAGTCGCTCACCGCCAACCTTCATCTCAATGCAGGCTGTATTGCCGCCATAGCGAACTGTGGTAGGTCCTGGACAGGCGACACTCCCCCGAACGCCCCAAAAGCAAATTGAAAACTGACTGTCGTGATCTGACATGAGCTTTGTGTGAAGTGATTTAGAGGAATTACTGTCTATTTTTACAGTTCTACGCACCCGTTGTTCAGATGATAAGGATGCTACCTGCTTCTAGCAAAGAAAACAGAATACCCTCTTGCATAGTGCCCAAGCCATGTCACGTGCTTTCGGTACAGACTGAATAAATTTGTTCCTTAGAGCATTTTCCGGAAAAAGCGGTTGCTTTAGCTCGTTTTATCCTAATAAAAGTTCTTGGCCATCACAAAACAGGCTTAATCGTCTTCAGACTCGTACTTTTCCCAGTACTCGTCGCTAAATCGCCAGGGCTTTTCCTCTTCTGTCGGGGCTATATTCTCTGGCATAGCTGGTTTGCCAGCGTCTTTTCGCTCTGCCACATTTTCTAAGCGGTCAGCAATGAAGCTCAGGCGCTTATCGGTTCGAGTAGCGTCGGGCTGATATTCTTTGGGATTGAGCGTGAGTTCTTCTCTTAGCCAGCTGGCGACGAGTCTGAGTTGCTCTGCTGATAGATTGCTAAGCAGCGCCTGCTCTGCCGGTTTGGACTGTTGCGATACGAGATTGTCCATTTTCGCCATCTCCTTTGATTGCTGTATTTGCTAAACCCTGTTTGCTGAGTGAAATAGAGCGAACTCGGTGTGCAACCGACTGTCATCTTAGGGGAGCGATCGCATTTGTCTTGGTCTTTTACATCACAGTCTTTACATGGCTCCTGGCATAGCTTGTGTGTGAACTTCTGTGTGAACTTTTAGATCGTTGCCGCTTTCCACCGGTCGATAAAGTCCAACGCGGTGTAAGCCGTGAGGTTGTACTGCAGAGGGGTGATAGTGATGTGATTTTTTTTGATGGCTTGCACATCGGTCATAAAGAGGCCATTGAGTGCCTGTCGCTCTGCCGCCGCTGCCTGGCTCTCTGCGATTCCTGCTGGCGGCTCTAGCATTTCAGCCTCGCCCTCTTCCATGACTTCTCCGGCCAGCCAGTAGTAGATTTTTCCGCGGGGATCGACGCGCTTTTCAAACTGGTCGAAGTAGCGCCGAATGCCCTGACGGGCAATTACGGGCGATTGAATCTCTTCGGCTGGCACGGGCGGAATGTTGACATTGAGCAAAATGGGCAGGTTTAGCGGCTGCTTTTCTAGCTGAGAGACGAGCTTTGCTGCAAACTGTGCGGCGGGTTGAAAGTTTTTGTAGGCAAAGCTTGCCAGGCTAATTGCGATCGCAGGAATACCTTCTAGCACGCCCTCCATCGCCGCCGAAACTGTGCCTGAATAGAGCACATCGGTGCCTAGGTTTGCCCCATGGTTGATGCCTGACACAACGAAATCGGGGGGGCTGGGCAGCACCGCATCTAGCGCCAGCTTGACACAGTCAGACGGCGTGCCCGAACAGGCCCAAGCGGTCACCCCCGCATCAAAAACTTCCTCTACTTGGTTTACCCTTAGCGGGCGATGCAGCGTTAGGCCATGACCCGTTGCCGAGCGCTCTCGGTCGGGGCACACCACGGTTACCTGATGGCCCGCTGCGGCAAGCTCATTGGCCAGCGCCCGTATCCCCAGGGCAAAAATGCCATCGTCATTGCTCACCAGTATGTTCATGTGTCGTCCATTTATTCTAAGTTCATATATTCCAATGAATAGAGACGCCGAGCCCTCCCTGGCAGGTTACCATAGACTAATTTGCACGCCCTCAGTTGCTTCTGTAACTGCTTCTGTCTGGAGTCCCCACCTGTGAGCGCCATCACCTCGACCGAAATAGAATCTCAGCTCAGCGCCGTTCAGCGTAGCGCCCTAGATGACATTAACGCAGTCAGCAGCCTAGACGAGCTAGAGAAAGCCCGCGTCAAATACCTGGGCAAAAAAGGAGACCTCTCCAAAGTCTTGGGCGGCATGGGCAAGCTCTCAGCCGAAGAACGACCCAAAATTGGCGCACTAGCCAACCAGGCAAAAACGGCTCTACAGTCTCAGCTAGAGCAGCGAAAGACCGAACTGCAGGCCGCGCAAATTCGCGCACAGCTAGCAGCCGAGACGCTGGATGTGACCATGCCAGGAGTCTATCGCCCCCAAGGAAGGGTACATCCGATCAACAGCATCATCGACCAAATTACCGACATCTTCGTTGGCCTTGGCTACACGGTGGCCCAGAGCCAAGAAATCGAGAGCGACTACTACAACTTTGAAGCGCTGAATTTTTTGCCAGACCACCCTGCCCGCGACATGCAAGATACGCTGTATTTGCCGGGCGGTCAGCTCATGCGCACCCACACTTCCAACACTCAAATTCGCTACATGGAAAACCACCAGCCGCCGATGCGCGTGCTGGCCTCAGGCCGCTGCTATCGCCGCGACACGGTAGATGCCACCCACGCGGCAGTCTTCCATCAGATCGAGTTTTTTGCGGTAGACAAAGACATTACTTTCACCGATTTGCGCGGGACCGTGCAGCTCTTTTTAGAGGCGTTGTTTGGCGATATTGAAGTGCGCTTTCGTCCGAGCTATTTCCCGTTTACCGAGCCGTCTGCCGAAGTGGATGTCCGCTGGCAGGGGCAGTGGCTAGAGGTGATGGGCTGCGGCATGATCGACCCGAATGTGCTGCAGGCCGTCGGCTGCGATCCAGAGGTTTATTCTGGGTTTGCCGCTGGCCTAGGCGTAGAACGTCTGGCGATGGTGCAGAGCAAAATTGACGATATTCGGCGGCTATACAGCAGTGACTTGCGCTTTTTGAGCCAGTTTTAAGTCTGTGGCGGCGTCTTTGTGAAAGGTACTTCTGAGGAAAGTAGGGCCTAGTCGTCGTAGCGGTTGCTCCAGGACTGACCCGATAGGCAGCTGGTCACTATTTGCTGGATATCGCTGTAGCTATCGTGGCCGAGGGCGTTGAGCTGTTTTTGCTGCTGGGCGATTTGGCCGAGCAGCTGTTTGACGAGGGCGCCGAGTTGTTCGTTGTGGCGGGTCTGGCGTAGCTGCTGGTCGAGCATATCTGCTAGGAGTGCGTTTACGTGCTCAAAGTATGGAGCAGGCATAGAAAGCACGGGAGCTTTTGCTGTCACTGTGCCTGATGTCTGTCTATTTTCTCTGGGTAGGGAAGATAGGTCAGGTAGTGGCTGCTTGCCCTCAAAGGCTAGGCTGACTTTCTTCTTGAGGTTTAGGCTGACGAGCCCAGCGGGTGTGAGGTCAGCTAGGTCTGCGGCCAGTACATCTGAGTCGGATAGCGATGAATCTGTGGTTTGGAGTGGCATGGCTTCTGGCTTGGCGTGAGGTAGGTTTAGCAGGGCGAGTTCGGAAGGGATGAGGCTGGTGAGTGCAAGGTCTGCGGGCTCGTCTCCATCGGCGGCGTAGTCGTGAAAGCTATCGGGCGCTGTGAGGGGTGTGGCGACTTCTACTACGTGCAGCTGGACCTGCTGAAAACGAGCGGCTTGCCGGTCTTCTTCACTGGCTGGGCCGGTGAGGAAGTTGCCTAGGCGCTGGAGGAAGGTGGGTGCTGGTGAGAAATCGGTCGTCATGATTGGTCGGTGAACGATGAGAAGGCATGCAGCAGCTACCCGCGCTTCTCATGTCGCTGCGGCAGGCTTGGATGGTGCGGCGCCTCTATCTGAAACTGAAGACGCCGCTGAAATAAAGGAAATATGGGTGTTGCTCACATTGAGCACTCATTATTGAGTGCTCACCTCGGCTGAGTGCCTAGATGACGAGACGCTTTTGCCTCTCTGTGTGCACTTATGTGTGCGCCTAGTATGCCCGGTGTGTAATATCTTTATCTGAGTATTTGCATGGATATACGGGAACGTATCAACTGGACTAAATCAGTTGATACATTGCGGGCAGAAGTGGGTATGTCTGTAGGCTAAGGCGGTTAGAGAATTGCCAAGACTGCTATGATGCTTGGGCTGTGGGCTACCTAGTGGCCGTAGTTATTCTGGTTCTGGCCAGCTGAAGTGTCTGTGAATCCACTGTTTGGCTTGGGTGATCGCACGTTCACGGGTCGGGGCTTTGGGCACTGCGACAGCGCTGCCGGTGGCGTAGGTCACCCACGCGGAGTAGACCTGCTGCTCCTGATAGCGAGAGGTCGTAATCTCGATTTTCATCTCTCGGTAGGTGAACGCCCAAATAACTGCCGGATAGTGAGGGGTGGCAATGTGTTCATGCATGGCGTAAAACCTGTGGAACTAGAGCAAGGCTTAGGGTAACTCAGCTGTATAAGCTAGCGACGTATTCACCGTAACCGTTGTACATGAGCGTTGGCTGTTTTTTCCAGTCCCAGTTGTTTCCTTCTCCCATCAGCCTTTCCTGCGCTTGCGACCAGCGCGGATGGGCAACCTCCGGATTTACGTTCGATTCGAAGCCGTATTCGTTGGGAGAAAGGGTGTTCCAGTAGGTCGCAGGCTGCTCAGCTACGAATTCTATTTTAACGATGGATTTTGCCCCTTTGAAGCCATACTTCCACGGGACTACCATGCGAATAGGCGCGCCGTGCTGTTTTGGCAATGTGCGCCCGTAGGCACCCACCGCAAAAAATGCCAGCTCGTTGGCCATTTCTTCGATGCGGAGTCCTTCTTGATAGGGCCAGGGGAGGCTGCTGGACGAGGCGCCGGGGCCGGGCATCACGGCGGCATCAAAGTAGGATTCGAAGCGGACGAACTTGGCGGCAGGTTTGGGATTGACGGCTTGGATGATCTGCTGCATGGGGAAGCCAAGCCAGGGCACGACCATGGCCCAAGCTTCTACGCAGCGGAAGCGATAGACGCGCTCTTCGAGGGGAAAGGCTTTGAGTAAGTCATCAAGGTCGTAAGTTTTGGGCTCATTGACCAGGCCTGTGACTGTGAGTTTCCAGTCTTCTGTGGGCAGTGCCTGCGCCTTGCGCCAAATATTTTTGGTGCCGCCAAATTCGTAGAAGTTGTTGAACCGGCTGGCGTATTGCTGCTCTGTAATTGCCCGATCTCCTGCGCTGGTGAAGCGAGGATTTGTACGGATGTTGGATAGGCTGCGGCCTAGGGTGCGTTCGAATTCTGCCCGGTCGGATTCTTTGAGCGGGGGGCGGCAGCTGTTGAGTGCGATCGCTCCCCCTAACCCGATGCCAGCACTCGCCACAGTTCTGAGAAATTTCCGCCTAGATTTCTTGCGGTTGAAGAAAACGCTTTCGGCAGTGGCCTGATGCGTTGGTAGCTGCCAGTCAGGAAGGATACGAGGAAAGACCATAGTCGGCGGTGCGCGGGCAGTGACAAGTTTCAGTCCTAATATATAGAGACTTCTCCTGTAGATTCTTACATTCTGCTGAGAAAGACAGGCCGCTGAGAGAGGCTAGGAGCGGTTTTTAGAGTTTTTGAGAAATCTTGTATGGTGAGTCATCCGGGACAGCAAACTGATGTCAATCAGCTAAATTTTCGAATTGGCTGCGCGGTTTGGGCGTTTAAGGAATGGGTTGGCCGTTTTTACCCGGCGAAGAGTCAGCCTACCAATTTTTTGAAGCTTTACGGTGAGCGCATGCTGACGGTAGAAGGCAATACGACTTTTTACTCGGTGCCTTCGCCTGAGATGGTGCAGCGATGGGCCGAGCAGACGCCCCCCGACTTTCGCTTTTGCCCAAAGCTGCCACGATTGGTGACCCACGACGGGCGACTGATGCCTCACCTGTCTGAGGCGCTGTCATTTTTAGAGCTTATGAAGGGGTTGGGTGAGCGGTTAGGGCCGGTGATGGTACAGCTGCCACCTAGCTACAGCCCGGCGAATGTTGACGATTTGGCTGAGTTTCTGGCGGCTTGGCCCTGCCGGGATGTGCCGATTGCGGTAGAGGTGCGCCACCTAGATTGGTTTAAGCCGGCGGGCACCGAACGGCTCCGTAAGCTGCTAATGCAGTTGGGTGTGGGTAGAGTGCTACTCGATAGCCGCACGATGTATGCCCATGAGCAGTCGGGTGAGGTCGACCCGCAGCTACATTCCAATCGCCGCAAGCCTAACGTTCCTCTACAGCCTGAGGTGACGGCTGATTTTGCCATCGTGCGCTACATCAGCCACCCAAAAGTGCTGCGCAATCAAGACTATTTGACTGAGTGGGTGCGCTGGGTGAGCGACTGGCTCGCGGCGGGTAAGCAGGTGTACTTTTTTGTGCACTGTCCGATGGAGGTGGAGTCGCCTTCGGTGGCTAGGTACTTTCAGGAGAGATTGGAGGCCGACAATGTGCCCGTTCCTCCCTTGCCTTGGATGCACCTAGCCAAGCCATCTGAGCAGCTGAGCCTGTTCTGACGCTTCCATGCATTCTGAAAACTAGCGCTACAAATTAGCCTTGGCTGACCCGTTGCTTTACTAGCTCAATGGCCAAATTCAGGGCTGCTTCTGTGCTTTGCGGCCTGGCAATGCCTTGACCGGCAATATTGAAGGCGGTGCCGTGGTCCGGTGAGGTGCGGATGAACGGTAGGCCAATGGTGGTGTTGACGGCTAGGTCGAAGGCGAGCAGCTTGACGGGAATGAGCCCTTGGTCGTGGTAGAGCGCTAGGTAAGCGTCGTGAGCGGGTTGCGCTGCCGGGTCGTCGCTGTACCAGGCTTGCCCTGGCTGCACCCAGAGGGTGTCTGGTGGGACTGGGCCATCGAGCTGGTGGTGGGGGAAGCGTTGCTGCTGTTGGGTCAGCCAGGGAATGAGCCAGGCTTGCTCTTCTGTGCCGAGCTGACCCTGCTCGCCGCTATGAGGATTGAGTCCTGCGATCGCAATCCTTGCCTCTGATAATCCAAAGTCTTGCTCTAGGCAACGTATTAGCAGCTCTAGCTTTTGGGTCATGAGCGCTGGTGTCAGAGCTTGGGGGACTGCCTTGAGTGGGATGTGTGTGGTGGCCAGCAGAGTGCGCAGTGGCCAGCTGTTGTGGGGAGATGTGGCTACGAATAGCATGCCGAATTGCTGAGTATTGGACATTTCGGCGAGCAGTTCGGTCTGGCCGGGGTAGCTGTGGCCCGCTGCGAGCCAGGCCGATTTGGCAATGGGCGCGGTGACGATGCCGTCGAACTGCCCTTCGAGGGTGCGGGCGATCGCCTGCTGCAGCGTTCGGAAGCTCACTTCGCCGCTGTGGCGGTTTCCCTCGCCACAGGCCACGCCAGAGGTGACTGACGCTGGCAGGGCAAGGTCAACTACATTCAGGCTGTCGGGATGTCTGAAGTGGCCTCGGGGCGCGTTTGCTTTGAGCGTTTGATAGGTGCGGGAGAGCAGGGTGCGATCGCCAATGACTGTAATCTCTGCCAGCTGCTCAAAGTGCTGGTCGCACAAGGCCTTGAGCACGACTTCTGGGCCAATGCCTGCTGGGTCACCCAGCGTCACGACCAGTCTAGGTTTGGACTGGTGTCGCTCGCTTTTTGCGGTTCCGTTATTGGCTGCTGAATGGTGATGTTGAGACGGGGGGAGAGGGGGCGCAGAGGAGGATACGGCAGTCATAGGCCAAGAAAATCGGTGAGGGGATGAACAGGAGAAAGGGGTGATCGCACAGAACTGGGCAGGCAATATTACCACGGGAAAAAATCAAGCGACCGTCACAAAACGCTCTAAAATAGCGAATAAATCCAAGCAGGCTCGGTATTTTGTGTTCGACCTTCTTGGTGTCCTTTGAATACAAGGAGTGAGCTTCGTCTGTTATCCCGAAGCTGAGTCTCCCTTAGAGGATTTCATTATAAAAAAGGAGATAATTGAGACATGGGCGGCGAAATATTGACGACAGCAGTGCTGGTCTTCGGCATGGTTCTGGTGGGTCTGAGCGTTGGATTTTTGATGCTGAGAGTTCAGGGAAGCGAAGAGTAAGTGGGTTGTCGCTGCGTCGACTTCTGCTAGACTGAGAAGCATATTAAGTTTTGTTTACTTTACCTCATGGTCTTATTAGTCGTTGGCGCAACTGGCACATTGGGAAGGCAAATCGTTCGCCGAGCCCTAGACGAAGGCTACGAAGTAAAGTGCTTAGTTAGAAACTTTCAAAAAGCCAGCTTCTTGAGAGAGTGGGGCGCTCAGCTTGTTAAGGCTGATCTCACCGGTCCCGAGAGCTTACCTCCCTGCTTTGAAGGGGTCGATGCGGTGATTGACGCAGCCACTTCAAGACCGGCGGAGAAAGAGGGCATTTACGACGTGGACTGGCACGGCAAGGTAGCGCTGATTCAAGCGGCTAAGGATGCTGGTGTTGATCGGTTTATATTCTTTTCTATCTTGGGTGCAGGCGAATATCCAGACGTGCCGCTGATGGAAATTAAGGAGTGCGCAGAAGCTTTCCTGAAAGAGTCGGGGCTGACCTACACCATTTTTAGGCCCTGTGGCTTTATGCAGGGTTTGATCGGTCAGTACGCCATTCCTATTTTGGAGCGACAGTCTGTTTGGGTGATGGGCGAAGCAGGTGCGATCGCCTACATGAACAGCCAAGACATTGCAAAGTTCGCGGTAAAGGCTTTGAAGCTGCCCGAGGCGGAGAATGCGACCTTTCCGCTGGCGGGAACGCGGGCTTGGGGCGCATACGAAATCATTCGCCTGTGTGAGCGCCTAGCTGAGCAAAACGCCAACGTCTCTAACATGCCGCCTGCCCTGCTGCGGGGTGCGCGAAATGTGGCGGCCTTTTTTCAGTGGACATGGGACCTTGCCGACCGGCTTGCCTTTACTGAAGTGAGCGCCAGCGGCAAAAAGATGGACGCGCCGATGGATGAGGTCTACCAGACCTTTGGCGTGGACAAAGGCGAGATGACCACTCTGGAAGACTACTTGCAGGAGTACTTCACACGTATCTTGAAGAAGCTGAAGGAGCTAGACTTCGAGAGCGGGCGAGATGCTAAGAAAAAAGTGCCTTTCTAGAGAGTTTTTCGCCGTTATGTCCACATGTGTGCCTAGTGACCGTTAGGTGACTGGGCTCGGTGTGCTGCTAGCGGTATGAATTATCGGTTGTGCATCTGCAAAAATTAGGCCTGTGACACGTTTTTAAAAGCCGTGCTATTCTATTTCAAGTGATTCGGCGAAACGCCTGAATTGCTTGTCTACTAAACACAAGACCGTTTAGGAATACAGGAGGTGATGCCCATGAAAATTAGTGATATATGCGTGGGTCTCCAGGTTGATGCAAGCCAGCTGTGCGCTGGGGCTGTTCTCTAGAACCCGCTCTCTGAGGTTGGCTTATTGGGCTTGCCTACAAGAGTACTTTGACATCAGTTGAAGCTGAGGTGCTAGGTTTCCTTCCAGCAGTTTGGTTTTGACCTGAAGATCCGACTAGACCGCTCCCATCCATAGAAGCTATTTTGCAATTGCAACTTAGTTTCTCCTGATGGGAGCGGATAGTTTTTTAAAGGACTTGTCGTTAAAAAAACTAATCAATCAACTAAAGCTGCATAATCCGAATCGATATGTTTGAGCCTCTTCTCTGAGTGAATATGCTGAGGCTCAATGCTCATATCCTTATCAGAACCTGCTTTTCAGGACAAAGGTATTTGATTTGTGGTTGCTATCACGGACATTTATGATGGCTGCGTGACGCTTGGAATTACCACTTTTGACACCCTGCAAACTGTCCTACACAGTTGGTCCTCACCATAGTGATCTGTTAACATTCCTCCAAGGACTTTGGGAAAAGGTGTGTGTAGTTGCAAAAGCAGCGTTTGCATACATCTTCAAGGCCCCGATATAGCGAGTAACTGGCCTTCGCGGTTCGATGCTTTATCTATATATGTGTGAGGAAAAACATAACAATGAAAAATTGGAAACTATTGCTAGCTGCGCCTGCAGCCTTGGCAATTTCTGGTAACGCTTTCGCTGCTGAGACTGTTGCTGTTGAGTCTGTAAGCAACGAAGTTGCTTCTGACGTGGTTGTTGCTGAGCCCATCCAGCTGGCACAGGTAACTAGCGTTTCTGAGCTGTCTGACGTGCAGCCTGGTGACTGGGCATTTACTGCACTTCAGCGCCTGGTTGAAGAGTATGGCTGCTTGGAAGGCTACCCCGACCGTACTTACCGTGGTAACCGCGCACTGACTCGCTACGAGTTCGCTGCTGGTTTGAACGCTTGCTTGGATGTTGTCATCCAGCTGATTGGTGGCACTGACCTAGATGAAGTTCGTCGTTTGCAGGAAGAGTTTGCAGCTGAGCTAGCAACTATCCGCGGTCGCGTTGATGGCCTGGAAGCTGACGTTGCTGAGCTAGAAGCTAACCAGTTCTCTACAACAACTAAGCTACGTGGTCAGGTTGACGCGCACTTGGTTGTACCTTTCGACGAAGCTGAGTTTGAAGGCGATGAAGTTGAAGAAGCTGATGCTACGTTTGAGTATCGTGCTCGTTTGAACTTTGACACTAGCTTTACTGGCGAAGACCGTCTGCGTATTCGTTTGCAGGCTTCTGATGCTGCTGGCTCTTTGGCAAACACCGAAGGTGGCCTGGCTAGCCAAAGTGGTCGACGTGGCGGTGGCTCCTTCGATGGCGAAGACAACGTTGGTCTTGACGATGTTTACTACAGCTTCCCATTGGGTAACCGCATCAGCGGTATCATCGCTGCAAACAGCGTTGTAACCGACGACTTTGTTACTAGCACTATCGTTCCTTTCGACGGTCCTAGCGTTGCTGACGCTGGTGGTCCTGAGTTCTACGACCTGTACGACGGTGGCGGTGCTCTGGGTGTTGGTGCAAACGTCGCCTTTACCGATAACCTCGTTCTTGACCTTGGCTACGCTACTGACAGCGGCAACGACAACACTGAAGATGGCGGCATCTTTAACGATGCTAGCTACATTGCTCAGCTCAACTTCTTGACTGATGGCATCATCGACGCAGCGGTCACTTACATTGGTGCAACCGACGCTGACGACGGTGACGCTGAGTACAGCATTGCTGGCTTGCTGAACCTCGACTTCGGACGCTTCCAGGTTGGCGGTTACTATGCTGTCAACGAAATTGAAGGTGGCGGCAATGCTGACTCCTACATGGGTGGTGTCGCGATTGCTGACCTGTTCGGTGCTGGTAACGAGTTCGGCGTATACGGCGGCATTTCTCCTGACGAAGACCGCGATCCCCTGTTGGTTGAAGCGTACTACAAGGTAAGCGTGAATGAGTTCTTCTCCCTCACACCTGCTGTTATCTACGCTGATAACGACACTGATGATGGTGACAACTTCTACGGTGCCGTTCGTGCAACTTTGAAGTTCTAAGCTGACAGCTTCAAGCTGATTTCGCTTAACTTTGCCTAATCTGCTGATTAGGTGTAAACGAAGAAAGGGTCTCTGCATTGCAGGGACCCTTTTTTGCTTGTGGTACGGGTGTTTCTAGTTGAAGTAAATATACAATCCCCACCGTGGAACCGGGATATAATGAAAGCTAATAGTCTCTGCTCCGCTGCAAGTGTTATTCCTCTGGTGTTAATACTCCGAGAGGATCAGGTTAGTAGGGTGAGTATTAGCAGACTGTTCTGACTTGTTTCCTTTTTTACGAACCTGTGGAACTATCTTCCAAAAGTGAGTACGCCCTGTTGGCCCTGATAGAGCTGAGCTTGCACTACAGCAAGGGCGAACCGCTACGAATTTGCCAAATTGCGGCAGAGCAAGGCATTCCAGATCGGTATCTGGAGCAGCTGCTAGCAACGCTCCGGCGAAATGGGTTTGTGAAAAGTCAGCGAGGGGCGAAGGGGGGATATCTGCTGACTCGCGAGCCGTGGAAAGTGACGCTGCTAGATGTGGTGAGCTGCATTGAGGGGTTTGATGCGAAGGCCAAAGAGGTGAAAACGCCTCAAACCACTGAGGGCGCTGTGGTGAGCGAAGTGTGGCAGGAGGCCCGGCAGTCTGCAGAGGCGGTGCTAGAAGGCTACACGCTGCAAGACCTGGTAGATAAGCGCAACGCCCGGCAACAAGTGGACTTGATGTACTACATATAAAACCCATATCAAAAGCGTCTTATGCGAATAGCGAACAATGTAACAGAGCTGATCGGCCATACGCCGATGGTGCGACTGCGCCGGATTCCGGATGCTGAGGGCTGCGTCGCTCAGATTGTGGTGAAGCTGGAGGGGATGAATCCCTCGGCCTCTGTAAAAGATCGCATCGGCATTAGCATGATTGAGGCGGCAGAGTCGGCAGGGGATATTTCGCCCGGGAAGACGACGCTGGTGGAGCCAACCTCTGGTAATACGGGCATTGCGCTGGCGATGGCGGCGGCGGCAAAGGGCTACCGACTGGTGCTGACGATGCCTGAGACGATGAGCTCTGAGCGCCGGGCGATGCTGCGGGCCTATGGCGCTGAGCTGGAGCTGACACCCGGCACAGAGGGGATGAGCGGCTGCATTCAACGAGCGAAGTCGCTTGTGGAAACTCTGCCGGATGCCTACATGCTGCAGCAGTTTGACAATCCGGCTAACCCGGCGGTGCATCGGCGGTCGACGGCGGAGGAGATTTGGCAGGACACTGAGGGGCAGGTGGATTTTTTAATTGCGGGCGTGGGCACTGGCGGCACGATTACCGGCGTGGGTGAAGTGATTAAGCAGCGCAAGCCAAGCTTTCAGGTGGTGGCTGTAGAGCCTGTCAATAGCGCGGTGCTCTCGGGCGGTAAGCCGGGACCTCACAAGATTCAAGGGATTGGTGCAGGCTTTGTGCCTAAGGTGCTAAATCAGGACATGATCGATGAAGTGGTGACGGTGCGCGATGATGAAGCGATCGCCTACGGTAGAAGGCTGGCAAAGGAAGAAGGCATTTTGTCGGGCATATCGAGCGGTGCGGCGCTGTGCGCGGCGGTGAAGCTGGCAAAGCGCCCTGAAAACGCAGGAAAGATGATTGTGATGATTCAGCCGAGCTTCGGCGAGCGCTATTTGAGTACGCCGCTATTCCAAGATCCAGAGCCCATGGGATAGGGGCCGACCACTCTCTTTTGGCTGGTTGACTGGCTTGTTTTTGTCGGATAGGCTATCGTCTGTCAGACCGGATTCCGATAAGATGTGAGTATGGTAAACAGCACTCGCACCGGCTCCGATCACTACGCAACGCTGGGTCTGGCCGTCGATGCGACTCAGGCTCAAGTAAAGCAGGCCTATCGCAAGCTGGCTAAAAAGTTTCACCCGGATAGCCAGCCCGATCTGCAAGATCAGCAGGCGGCTACAGATAAAATTGCCGAGGTAAATGCTGCCTACGAGGTGCTAGGAGATGTCGCCGAAAGAGAGCGCTACGACACTGAGCGAGAGCTAGCAGCAAAAGAGCGGATGCGCGATCGCGTCTCTCGCACCGTAGATTCTCAAAACCAGTATAGAAAGCAGCGCCGATCTTCCTCGGCCAGCATGGTGACGATTGAGCAGTGGATGCGCAGCGTCTTCAACCCGACTGACCGGCTAATCGGCAAAATAATTAAGCCTCTAAAGTCTGAAGTGAGGGCGCTATCTGCCGACCCATTTGACGATGAACTGATGGAAGCGTTTCAAGCTTACTTAGAGGCTTGCCAAGAGAGCTTAGAAAAAGCGAAGGCCAAGTTTAAGTCGATGCCGAATCCTGCAGGTGTCGCCAGTGGCGCGGCAAATTTGTACTACTGCCTAAACCAGCTTGAAGATGGTCTGGAAGAAATAGAGCGATTTACCTACACCTACGACGATAGCTATCTGCATACTGGCCAAGAGCTGTTCCGAATTTCGGCGGGGCTAAGGAAAGATGCCAAGGCAGAAATTAAGGCCGTTTTGTGATTTTGGCTGAAAAATAGGCGGCGATATCGTCATGTTTGCCAGGTGCGGTCATCCGCTTGATCTGAGGAGCCCGTACTATAATAGTCCTTTGGTTTGTCGCGCCTGGCTCTAGGCGCCTCCCTTCATGGCTCTTCCTGTCGTTGCAATTATCGGTCGCCCGAATGTGGGCAAATCTATGCTGGTGAACCGATTGGCCGGGGGGCGGCAGTCTATTGTGTTTGATCAGCCTGGGGTGACGCGCGATCGCACCTATCAACCGGCCTTTTGGAAAGACCGTGAGTTTTTGGTAGTCGATACGGGTGGCTTGGTTTTTGACGACGATACGGAGTTTTTGCCGTTTATCCGTGAGCAGGCGATGGCGGCACTGAGTGAAGCTTCGGCGGCTATCTTTGTGGTGGATGGTCAGCTGGGGCCGACGGCAGGAGATAGAGAAATTGCCACTTGGATGCGATCGCAAAATGTGCCGACCGTTTTGGCCGTAAATAAGTGCGAATCGCCTGACGAAGGGATTATTCAAGCCGCGCAGTTTTGGGAGCTGGGCCTAGGGGAACCCTACCCGGTCTCGGCGATTCATGGCAATGGGACGGGCGATGTGCTCGACGCGCTGGTAGAGCACTTGCCACCGACCGATGAGCTAGAAATTCCTGAAGAGTACCGGGTGGCTATCGTCGGTCGGCCCAACGTAGGAAAGTCGAGCATGCTGAATGCCTTTGTAGGTGAGAAGCGCTCGATTGTGAGTCCGATTTCGGGGACGACGCGTGATGCGATTGATATGGTGGTGACCCGGGGGCAAGGGGATGACGTTAAGCGCTACCGACTGATCGATACGGCGGGCATTCGCAAGAAGAAGAATGTGAATTTTGGGCCAGAATTCTTTGGGATCAACCGGGCCTTTAAGGCGATTAAGCGGGCGGACGTGGTGCTGCTGGTAATCGATGCCCTCGACGGGGTGACTGAGCAAGACCAAAAGCTGGCCGGTCGGATTGAAGAAGAGGGCCGGGCCTGCGTGATCGTGGTCAATAAGTGGGACGCCATCGACAAAGACTCGTACACCATTTACGACTTTGATAAAAAGATTGAGGCGAAGATACACTTTTTAGGCTGGGCCAAGCGACTGTATGTGAGCGCCCTGACCGGTCAGCGACTGCCGAAAATATTGGACGCGGTGGATACTGCTGTCTCTGAGCACCGGCGACGGGTGAGCACTTCTGTGGTGAATGAGGTGCTGGAAGATGCGGTGAGCTGGCACACGCCGCCCACTACCCGGCAAGGCAGACAAGGGCGCATTTATTACGGCACTCAGGTGCGATCGCAGCCACCGTCGTTTGCCTTGTTTGTCAATGATCCCAAGCTGTTTGGCGAGAGCTACCGGCGCTACATCGAGAAGCAGTTTCGCAAGAACTTGGGTTACGATGGCACGCCCATTCGCCTGCTGTGGCGGGGTAAGAGCATTCGCGATATCGAGCGCGGGCACAGTTCGAGCGCCGGGCCGAACCGGGCAACTAAGGTGAGATATTTGGGATAGGGAGCTGGCCGCTAGATGGACTTGTTGCGATCGCTCCCAATTGGCCTGTACATGGAGCAGCCGGTTACCTGGCTGCATCGCATTGATGCGCGGGTGAAGGTGGCCTGGCTGCTGAGCCTGCTGCTGTCTCCTATTTTGGCAAGTTCACCCTATCGAATCGCCATTGTTGTCTTTTTGATGCTGCTGACGATTAGTGCGCGGATTCCCTGGCGGGTCTGGCGTCAGCAGATGGGCTGGCTGTTGCTGCTGGGTGCTTTGATCACCTCGCTGCTGCTGATCATGCCCGATGGGATCGCGGTTTCTCAGCGGCCCCGGCTGCCGACCCCCCAAGCCCTAGCAAATTGGCCGGAGGACCTGCAGGCTCCGCAGCCGCTACCCGCCGTGCCGACGGCTACCGCCTATCGCTATACCTTAGTAGATTGGCAGATCGCTAAGCTGCCGCCGCTGGACTTTTCGATTCGAATCACGCAGCGATCGCGTCGCCTGGCGATTAAGACCAGTACGCTGGTATTTACGCTGATATACGCGACGACGCTGTTTTTGCTCACAACCGCGCCCGAAGAAATCACCGAGGGATTAGAAAACCTGATGCGGCCCCTGCGGTGGACGGGCCTACCGATTACAGAAATTGCCCTGACGCTGACGCTGGCGCTGCGATTTATTCCGCTGGTGCTAGAGGAGGTGCAGAACCTGGTGCGCTCAGTGCGGACTCGGGCGATTAAGTGGCAAAAGCTGGGCGTTCGCGGGGCGCTACAGATTTGGCTGATGGTGTCAGAACGGCTGATTGAAAATTTGCTGCTGCGGGCTGAGCAGATTGCTAGCGCAATGCAGGTGCGCGGCTTTACCAGCCCCAACCGGCACCGGGTGGTGTGGCATCGGCTGCGGCTGCACTGGTGGGACTGGCTGGTGCTGAGCACGCTGGGCTTGTTTTGGTGGGGGCGGTTTGTGTATGGAGGAGTGGCATAGCTGGCCCATGAATTGCAAACGTGCCTAAAGACATGCCCAACTTAGAGCCCGCTAACCGGTACTTTTGGCGATCGCTGCCACTTGCCAAACAGACGGGATCAGCGGTGTTTGAATGCCTATTTCAACCGTCGACGGGCTGCGCAGGAGAGTCGGGGATCGCTACGCTACTAGAGAGCCCGTATCCTTTACCCATAGATTCCTTGCCAGAACAAGCGGTGCCAATGGCGCGCTATTCTATCTGCGCAGGCGCACCGCGAAGCATTAGCGGATCAAATCAGCTATTTATTCCAGAATTAGGACACATACTGCCCTTTCTGAAGTATTTGGAGGAATTCTCCCCGCCCGAAGCGGTTGTAACCAATGCAGAAATCGCAGCGCTCCCAGATCACTTGCCCTATGTGGGGGGCTGGCTGGGCTGGCTGGGCTACGACTTGGCCTGGGAGATAGAGCGTCTGCCCTGGCTGAAGGCTGATGCACTTCCCTTTCCAGTGGCCTTTTGGTATGAGCCTGCAGAATTTGCTGTGCTCGATCATGTCTCGCAGCAGCTTTGGCTAGCTTCAGATCATCTTGAGAGGCTAGAGCACTTGATACACAAAGTTTTGCCGCTTTTGCGCATCGCCCTAAACGCTACCGCTAGTGACCTTAGCCCAGCTAATGATCGATTTACCTCTATATATATAGATAAAAAAGTAGACCAATCAGTGGAAAAAGAAGGCGAGCTGTCGGTCTTGAAAGGTCTAGAAGAAGAGCTTAGTGAGCAAAAGAGTCTCCTTTCTACAAGTGGGCGGACAGAAGCGCTGGCATTAGAGACCGACCAGCAAGCTTTTGAGCAGGCGGTGCGGCTTGCGAAGGCGCACATTCGAGCCGGGGATGTGTTTCAGGTGAATCACTCCCTGCGCTTTCGGGCGCAGACGAATTTGTCCAGCTGGCAGGTGTATCGGTCGCTGCAGTCGATTAACCCATCGCCTTTTGCAAGCTATTGGCATACGCCGTGGGGTGCGGTGGTGAGCTGTTCGCCCGAGCGGCTAGTGTGCTTAAAAGACGGGCAGGCTGAGTCTCGCCCGATTGCTGGAACGCGGCCAAGGGGAAAGACAGCCCAGTCAGATGCTGAGAATGCCCGTGAGCTGAAGGGCGATCGCAAAGAGCAGGCTGAGCACATCATGCTGGTAGACCTAGAGCGTAACGATCTGGGCCGGGTGTGCCAATGGGGCAGCGTCCGGGTAGAAGATCTGATGACGATTGAGCGATATAGCCACGTGATGCATTTGGTCAGTCACATCACCGGTCAGCTAGATCCACAAAAATCGAGTACGGACCTCATTGCCTCGCTGTTTCCTGGCGGTACGATTACCGGTTGCCCAAAGGTTCGCTGTATGGAGATTATTGAAACCCTGGAGCCGGTTCGGCGCAGCTTATTTTACGGATCGTGTGGCTATCTAGATCGGCGCGGCCGACTCGACCTCAATATTTTGATTCGGACGCTGTTGCTGACGCCAGCTGCCTCTTCTGCCCCGCTGAAGACAACCGTGTACGGACAAGTGGGGGCAGGCATTGTTGCCGATAGTGACCCCGAACGAGAATGGTTGGAGTCTTTGCAGAAGGCGAAGGCTCAGCTTTTGGCGCTGGGTTTACCATGACACCCTCCAATTTCGCCATAATGGCGTTAATGGCAGATGAGTTTCTTTTGCGATGAAGCCGAACGGCGCTGAGTTGAAATTCTGGCTTTCGTAAAAAATGCGGAAAAACGCTGTAAACTCAGTCATGCTCCGGGCTTACGTGTTCTATTGCGGGCCGCTGCTACATCGGGGGGTAACCTGTAGCGTAACCAGGACGCCGCCGCTATTAAAAAATGCCGCAGCACAGTGGCTTTATTGTAATTTTTCTCAGTTCACACAGGCCTGAATGAGCACTGAAACCTATCTAAATCATCCGACGTTTGGCCTTTTGTTTAGGGTTTGTCTTGTGGGCGAAGGGCAAGAGCTATTTGCGACGCTGTATGCCCACCGGCTCTTTTTTGTCGTAACGAATAGCGCGACGGGATTGGCCTTTGACCCGATTAGCCGAGTGGATTCTAAGCAGCTGATTGAACAGCGGCTGCGCCTGATTCGTCGCACGGGGCAACAGTCGGAGTACGATCTGCTGAAGAAGACCTATCAGCAAACGTTCTAGTTATGCCTTCTTTTTCTCAAGCGGCTTCAGAGGGTGAGCAAGCCCAAGCTGCGATCGCTTCCCCACAGGCAACCCTTGTGGCAGCCCGTCTCCAAAAAATTCGACCGGCAATTCCCCCGTCGGTGCGATTGATTGCGGTGACGAAGACATTCCCGGCAGCAGTGGTGAGATCGGCATACGCGGCGGGCATCCGAGATTTTGCGGAAAATAAGGTCCAAGAAGCTTTGGAGAAACAAAAAGATCTTGCGGACCTTGCGGATGTCACCTGGCATTTTATTGGTCACATCCAGTCGAACAAAGCGCGTAAGGTGGTGGAGAATTTCGACTGGATTCACTCTGTCGATAGCCTTAAGCTGGCCAATCGACTCAACCGACAGGCTGGAGAACTCGATAAGCAGCCCAACTGCTGTCTGCAGGTGAAGCTAGTGCCCGATGAGAATAAAAGCGGTTTTGAACCGGCAACGTTACGAAATTCTCTGGAGCCGCTAGATCAGCTGAGTCACCTGCGCATTCGAGGGCTGATGGTGATTGCACCCTACGGCTTATCTGCGCAAGAAAATCAGCGGATCTTTGAGCGGGGGCGATCGCTGGCAGCGGAGATTGGCCAAATGGGTTTGGCGCGGATTGGCATGGATGAGCTATCGATGGGAATGTCGGGCGATTTTCAACAGGCGATCGCAGCGGGCTCCACGATGGTGAGAATTGGCAGCAGTCTGTTTGGTCAGCGCTGAGCGATTTGTTGTGTTGCACTGATACGCTGCGGTGGTATGCTGCTTGGACGCTAGGTTTCACGTGTTCGGCAGACAGGCCAAAAAAATAAATAAAAAAAGCTTGACAGATGTTCCGAACCGTGGGGTAATGCTTTTGAATCCAATTTAAGTATTGGAGAAAACTAAGTAGCTAATTCCGGTCATTCTTGGTAATACTGAGGACAACAAGCTTGTACTCATGCCAAGTGAAGCCTGTAAGCTAAGCCAGCCAAAGTAGCCATAATTTCCGGGAATTTTTCCTCATACTATTTCAGCTCAACTTTGATGACTGCGTTTAGTTACATGTGTGGATCTGTTTCGTCAAAGTTGTTCGTTTTCAGTTATTGTCTACGCTCAACCCAAACGTAAGGAAGGTAGCGTCAAGGCAAGATGAGATGACCTCGTCGGAAATGCCCTGGTTTTATTGACACAATTCTGCGGTGCTCTTTTATTGCAGTCGCGCAGTATTATGCCAAGTCGTCAATGTCGTGATGGAGCAATTGTTATGAGTGGTCTTTTTGGAAAGATCAAAGATTTTGTCGGTTTGAACGATCCGGCAGACTATGAGTATGAGTATGAAGAAGTAGAGGGCGAGGAGTACCAAAGCCTCTACGAAGAAGAGAACAGCGAGCCCGAGGCACTGGTTCCTCCTATGCCTGAGGAAGAGATCCGCCCGGCTCGTCGTCGGATTCGCGAGAGAGTTTTGTCAACAGATTCTGGAATGGTGTCAATGAACAACGTAATTGGTATGCCCGGTGCAATGAATGGGATGTCTGAAGTGCTGGTGATGGAGCCACGCACCTTTGAAGAGATGCCCCAAGCGATCCAAGCGCTTCGTGAGCGCAAGTCTGTTGTCCTCAATTTGACTATCATGGATCCTGACCAAGCTCAGCGTGCGGTTGACTTTGTTGCCGGTGGTACCTACGCCATGGATGGCCACCAAGAGCGCATCGGTGAGAGCATCTTCTTGTTCACGCCTAACTGTGTTCAGGTGAGCATGCCTTCTGAGGGCGAAGAGACTTTCCAAGAGCCGATGACTGCCCCTCGTCAGGCCGCACCTACGCCTGCATGGGCTACTGAGCAAATTGCTCGCATGGCCTAGATCAGTTGACGCTGGTCAATTAGCGTTTTGTTAAAAAGACCTGTCTCATGCATTTAAAACAGTGAGAACAGGTCTTTTTCATCATCACGGTGACATGCAGCAAAGAGTGGGTTTGACTTGAACGTTTTTCAATTTGCGCTCCTGCGACCTGTCTTTTCTCTGGAAGATGAAAACCTTTTCATTTTCTGGGGACTATTCACGGTATGCTGTGGGTGCAATTGACTCGGTTCGCTTTCTTTGTCTGTAAGACTTGGCATTATTGGTGGCGGGGTAATGGGCGAAGCTCTGTTATCCCGCCTTCTTTCACAGGGGTTGTATACGCCTGATGAGATTTTGCTGGGTGAGCCTTCTCCCGAACGCCGTCAGGTTTTGTCTGAGCAGTATGGGCTGCGCACGACGGGCAAAAACCGAGAGGTCATTGAGACGAGTAAGGTTGTGTTGCTGGCGGTCAAACCGCAAATTTTTGAACTGGTTGCCAAAGATTTTCAGGACGCCCGCTGCGAGAGTCCGCCTTTGGTATTGTCTATTTTGGCTGGGGTGCCGCTTTCTCGTTTGGAGGCGGTCATGCCTGGCTGGCCTGTCGTACGGGCAATGCCCAACACACCTTCTACGGTGGGCAAGGGTATGACGGCCTATGCCATGGGTCAGCGGACACTTTCTGAGCACAGCGAGCTGGCCGGAGAGATTTTTTCGGCGGTGGGTCAGGCTGTGAAGGTGCCGGAAGGCATGCTTGACGCGGTGACTGGGCTGTCTGGTTCGGGGCCTGGGTATGTGGCGATTTTTATTGAGGCGCTGGCCGATGGTGGCGTGGCAGCTGGGCTGCCTCGGGCGGTGGCCAATCAGCTGGCGCTCCAGAGTGTGCTGGGTACTGCTGAGCTGCTCCAAAAGACAGGCATGCACCCTGCGGAATTGAAAGACCGGGTGACGAGCCCGGGAGGAACTACGATTGCCGGTATTGCCTGCTTAGAAGAGCTAGGTATGCGTTCAGCGGTGATTGAGGCGGTGCGGACTGCAAGTTCACGGTCTCGCGAATTGGGTAAGGCTGCTAGCGCTTAGCTCAGTGATTAGTTGGAGCTTTGGGTGGATGAAGGGTCGCTCTGCTGAGGCGGTTGGGCTGTTCTCTGGTGAGAAATTAAGACAGTTTTTCACGGTTTCGCTTCAATGTTGCAACAACCTTCTAAAGTTGACTTGTGAGCGCTGATTTTTCGGCGCTGGGTCGTTTCGTTTTCTTTGTCGATTGACTGTCTGTGCATGATGCCTCCTGAAGACTCTACTCCTTACGAAAATACAGACGCTGAGCGAGATTTAGATGCGTCGGTGCCTGTTTCTCCTGCGAGACCATCGAGCGCAAAGCCGACAGAAAATCAGCCGACTAGCCCGCCCCTTGGCTTGCGGCGAACGGACCGAACCCGGAGCACCCGTCTCGGATCTGGTCTCGGCTCGGATGTGCAGGCAGATGTGGCGCAGCTGGTGCGGCAGGGCCTGAGCGCGCTGGAGAGTCAGCGCCGCGATTTGCAGCGGGAAATAGAGCAGCTAGAGCGTCGCAAGGCTCGGCTCGAAGCGGAGATGGCCGCTAGCTTTGCGGGCTCTTCTCAAGATATTGCCATTCGGGTGCAGGGCTTTAAGGACTATTTAGTGGGCAGTTTGCAGGATTTGGCGACGGCTGCAGAACAGATTAATCTGGTGCCTCAGGCGACGGTTGAGCCGCCTGCTGCCGCGACACCTGTGCCAACGCCTGTGCCCGAGGCAGACCCGGTATCGTTGGCCTCTGGACGATTTGCTGAGCAGCGCGATCGCATCCATAGCCTGCTCGATCAGTACCGCACTCGCCCCGACTATTACGGTCCGCCCTGGCAGCTTCGCCGTACCTTTGAGCCGATCCATGCCGACCGAGTGTCCAACTGGTTTTTTACCCAGGGGAGCCGAGGTGCGGTCAAGAGTATGGGCAGCCGACTGCAGAATGTGCTGGTTGCTTCGGCGGCAATTTCCTGTCTGTACGCGATTTATGACCGGCGATTGTGCGTTTTGGTGCTGGCGACGACGCCGGAGCGCCTGGGAGAGTGGCGACGCTGGCTGCAAGATTGTTTGGGTATTGCCCGGGCCGATTTTGGAACCAATCGGGGAGTGATGCTGTTTGAATCTTCTGAGCCGATGGCCCAGCGAGCCGAACGGTTACTCGATAGCGGGCGGCTCCCGTTTTTGATTATGGATGAGGCGGAGGAAAAGGTAAGCTTGTCTCTGTTGCAGTATCCGTTGTTACTGGGATTTGCACCGGACCCAGCCAACCCTGCTACCGATTATGACTACTACTAGGGCGTTTATTACTGGAGCGTAGCGCTTTGCGCTCACATTATTGATATGTCTGCGTCGACGATTGCCATCTTGTTGTTGGGCTTGCTGGGTGCCTATCTGCTGGGCTCTATTCCAACGGGCTTTGTGCTGGGAAAGGCCCTGAAGGGCATTGATATTCGAGAGCATGGCTCTGGCAATACGGGTGCGACAAATGTGTTTCGCGTGATGGGTAAGGGTGCTGGGATGACGGCGCTGGTGATTGATTTGCTGAAGGGTGTGATGGCTGTGTTTTTTATGCACTGGCTGCTGTCGATGGTCTTCGCAAACATTTTGGCTGCTGACCCTACAGTGCAGCAGGTTCTACAGAGAGAGGGGAGCTTGCTGATCTACGGCAGCAACGTTGTGGGGGCTCCTGGAAACGAGCTATCAGCGCCCCTTTCGGCCTATTTTCGGTTGGAGTCGTGGTTTTTGATGCTGGCGGCGCTGATGGCGGTGTTGGGGCATAGCAAGTCGGTGTGGCTAGGCTTCACGGGTGGTAAGTCGGCAGCGACTGGGCTCGGTGTGCTGCTGGCGCTGGCATGGCCGGTGGGTTTGAGTGTGGCGGCTGTTTTTGCGACTGCGCTGGCGGTCTCGCGGACGGTGTCGGTGGGCTCTATTGCGGCGGCGCTGTCGGTGGGAATTTTTATGGTGGTGATGCACCAGCCTTTACCGTATCTTTTGCTAGCGATCGCAGGTGGACTCTACGTGGTACTGCGGCACAAGAGCAATATTGCTCGCTTGCTAGAGGGCACAGAGCCGAAAACGTTTGGCGGTTAGTTTCGCCGCTGCTACTAGGACTCGCGGCACCCTTGACTGACTATACGGCACAATCTGGACAGTGGGTTTCAAGCTGCGATCGCAGCTGCGCCGGGCTGTAGAGTATCGGCACAAAATGAATGCTGTTGACTTCTTTGAAGTAGAACAGAATTGGCACGGGTGACCAAAAGATTTTCCAAGTTTCCCACTCGGCGTAGGGAAATGTTTTTAGTGGCGAGCCGTTGCGCTGCACATCTAGCGCAGTGGGCGTAAAGACTAGCTCGATAGAGGTGGTTTGGTAGACCAAAAATAGGCCTAGCAGGGCGATGACAATGCCGAGCGATCGCACCACCACCCACGGTGTAAACAGCAGCGGCAGCGCGCATAGAACAATGCCAATCGAAAGTCTGTAGTTCGGATCGAGGGTAACCGTACCGGTAGAAGTCTGTGTCATGGTTAAAACGTTATTTAAGCGGTGAGGTTTAAGCCGTTTGAGTTTAATCCGTTCCAACAGCGCCGTTCACTAAGATTGTTTTTCTCAAGCCTCTCAGAGGGCTAGTTGCCCACAAACGCGCTGCCCAGTCCTTGAAACATTAGCCAAGATAAGAAGAAATTAGCAACAAAGATTGCCAGCAGTGAGGTAACCACCGCTGTCGTCGTCGATTGTCCAACGCCTTTTGCGCCGCCGGTGGTCGTTAGCCCCCAGCTAGAGCCAATGACGGCAATCAACACACCAAAAATCAACGCTTTTATCAGAGAGCTAGCCAAATCCCAGATGCTTAAAAAGCTCTGCGCTGAATTCAAAAAAACTGACAGGGGAATGTCGTACAGCGTGGTTGCAACCGCTGTGCCACCCATCATTCCAGTTATAAACGCCAGGATATTTAGGAGCGGTAGCATGAGCGCGCAGGCAATGACCCGAGGAATGACCAAGTAATCGACCGGGTCACTTTTGAGCATTTGCAGCGCGTCGATCTGTTCTGTGACGCGCATAGTACCAATTTCAGCGGCGAAGGCTGAGCCCACCCGGCCCGCTAAGACGACGGCGGTCAGCACTGGCGCTAGCTCCCTAGAGAGGGTGATGGCCAGGACGCCGCCGATAGCCGTAGTGGCCCCAAAAGCAATAAATTCGCGGGTGACCTGAATGGTGAACACCATGCCCACAAACAGCGAAGTGACCAGCGCAATGAGTAGAGATTGGGGACCTACGGCAGCCATTTGCTCTAGGGTGTTGCGGCGGTGAATTGGCCTAGAGATGACGTGTATGAGCACCTGGCCCCCCAGAAAAATGGCTGACAGTAGGCGCTGCAGCCAGCGTAAAAGATCGGATGGGAGGAGCGTCTGGCTCATGGGGGGTAGAGTCGTCCTTGGAGTCGTTTGGTGTGTGCTGGCGTTTAAGCGAGTTGTGCGAATGCACGACGACGTTGGCTATCAGGCTACTTCATTACACCATCTATTCAAGACTGGCCCCTGATTTTTACAAAAAAAACTATGCTAGTAAGCAGTGTTTTGCAAACAATAGATATCGGTTATATGGGTTTTTGCCATTTCCTTAGCGCTGTCCGAGACTTTCTCGGTGTGGGGCACCGGCTACTACTGCCGGTTCAGCTGAAGCCATCCTATCGGCATCCGCGCCTTCGTGCTGCTGCTGTACTGGCTGCTTGTGTGTTTGGAGTTGCAGGTTTTGCGCCGAGTGCGATCGCGCTCCCTGCGCAGACCGCTTCCCTTGCACTGCTAGCGCAAGCCACCACGTCCCAAAGCACCCTCCAACCCTACCTAGATCGCGTTGCCGAGGCCGTCACCGAATTCACCCTCGACAATGGCATGAAGTTTATTGTGCTAGAGCAGCACGACGCACCGGTCGCCTCTGTGATGCTCTATGCCAATGTGGGCGCCTCCAACGAAGAAGATGGAAAAACAGGCGTTGCCCACTACCTAGAGCACTTGGCATTCAAAGGTACGACTCGTATTGGCACCCGAGACTACGCGGCCGAAAAGCCAGTCCTAGACCAGCTCGATCAGGTGTTTGACCAGATGCTGGCTGCAGAAGCTGCCGGAGACGAGGCAGCAGCGACTGAGCTGAGAGCCCAGTTTGACGAACTTCAAGCAGAAGCGGCCTCCTATGTAGAACAAAATAAGTTTGGTCAGATTATTGAACAGACCGGTGGCACAGGCTTGAATGCCACCACCTCTGCAGATGCAACGCGCTATTTTTACAGCTTGCCTTCAAACAAGATCGAGCTTTGGTTCTCTCTCGAATCTGAGCGGTTTCTCGATCCGGTATTGAGAGAGTTTTACAAGGAAAAAGACGTCATCCTCGAAGAGCGCCGCGCCCGGGTAGATAATTCTCCGATTGGCCAAATGGTCGAGCGATTTTCAGAAGTGGCCTTTACCTCGCACCCCTACCGGCGACCGGTGATTGGCTACGAAGAAGACCTGCGCAAGGCTACCCGCGCTGACGTGCAGGCATTTTTTGACACTTACTACGGCCCGAGTAATTTGATCGCTGCTGTGGTCGGAGACGTAGACCCAGCGCAGATTAGAGACCTTGCAGAAGTCTACTTTGGCCGCTACGAATCGCGAGTAGAACCGCCTGAGCTGGTCATCAATGAGCCACCCCAGACAGAGCCGCGTTCCTTTACCCTGGAGCTAGCCTCTCAGCCTTGGTATTTAGAGGGCTACCATCGACCTGGCATTAATGACCCCGACCACGTGGTGTACTCCATGATTGACAGCATTCTCGTCGGTGGTCGTACCGCGCGGCTGTACAAGGCTTTGGTCGAGCCACAGATTGCGCTAGATGTGGGCAGTGCGAATGGTTTTCCTGGTGATAAGCAGTCGACCATTATGCTGCTCTACGGCTTGACGGCGCCTGGCTACACCTTAGATGACTTGGCAACTGGCTTTGAAGCGGAACTGACGCGCTTGCAGCAAGAGCCTGTAGATACAATGACGCTTGAGCGAGTAAAGACTCAGGCCCGTGCCGGGTTGCTAGGCCAGCTCGACTCCAACCGTGGCATGGCCAGCTTGTTGACCGAGTACGAAGCGAAAACCGGCGACTGGCGCAACGTCTTCGAAGAGCTGCAGGCGATTGAAGCAGTGACCGCTGAAGACGTTCAGCGGGTGGCCAATAAGGTCTTTCAGCCCAATAATCGGACGGTCGGTAAGTTAATATCTGCGGAGCAACCCGCACCTTCTGATGCGCCAACGCCTGAACCGGAGGCCGAGGTAGAAGACTCTGGCGCAGAAGACTCTGAACCTATTGATTCACCAGCGCCTGCTGTGCCAGAAGGTGACGAGTCTAGTGCTGCACCAGCTGCGCCTGCGTCCGAAGGGAATGCTGCTCGCACGCAGGCTCCTGTTACGTCCTCTGCTCCAATTCGCGGTCTCTGGTAGGCGCCTTCCGGCTGACCCTTGTAATCGATTAGTTTGCTCTAAGTCTTTAGTTCACTACTTTACGCAGTCATTTTTTAAGGAAATTCATGGCCTTTCTCTCACGGCGGATGCGCAAACGTTTGGTGCCCTTTCTCTTTTTGGCGGTGTCTACGTTTGTACTGTTACTGACTTTGGCTTGGCCAAAACCAGCGCAGGCAATAGAAGCTAAGCCCTACGAAGATCTGGTGTTCCCACCGCTTGGGGATATTCAAATCCCTGAGTACGAACGCTACGAGCTAGACAATGGCTTGGTGGTGTACTTGATGGAAGACCACGATCTTCCCTTAGTGGGTGGCTCGGCGACCTTCCGCACGGGGTCATACTTAGTACCCTCTGAGCAGGTGGGCCTAGCTAGCATTACTGGGGAGGCCATGCGCCTAGGTGGCACCCAAAACCATTCTCCCGATGAGCTAAATGAGCTATTGGAGCAGCGGGCAGCGTCTGTAGAAACGGCAATTGGGGCGACTTCGGGCAACGCTAGCTTTTCTTCGTTGACAGAAGACTTAGGGGATGTGTTCGAGCTGTTTGCCGATGTGGTTATGCAGCCTGCTTTTGACGAGGAGATGTTTGCGCTGATTAAGGGGCGTACGGCGGGTAGCATCGCTAGACGTAATGACGACCCCGATGAGATTGCGTCGCGCGAATTTAGCAAGCTGGTGTACGGGGAAGACAGCCCCTATGCGAGAACTGTTGAGTATGCAAACTTAGACAATATCAGTCGCGCTGATGTCGTCAGCTTCTATGAGCGCACGTTGTCTCCTGAGAATACAATCTTGGGCATTTCTGGCGACTTTGACCCCACTGAGATGAAGACACTCATCGCGCAGACGCTGGGAACCTGGGAATCTAGCGGCGATAAGATGGACATCGCTGCACCTCCGGAAGGCACTCAGCAATCGGCAGGGTTGTTCATGGTGGACCAGTCTCAACTCACCCAAAGCTCGATTCATGTCGGTCATATTGGCGGTGAGCTGCGCAACCCCTACCATGCTTCTATGGCGATTTTGAATGAAGTGCTCAACGGTTTTGGGGGCCGTTTGTTCAATGAGATTCGTTCGCGGCAAGGGTTGGCTTACAGCGTGTATGCCTTTTGGAGCCCGCGCTACGACCACAATGGCCTCTTTATTGGCGGTGGCCAAACCCGGTCTGAGGCTACAGTGCCTTTCATTACGTCTATGTATGAGGAGCTAGAGAAAGTTCGTCAGACGCCTATTACTGAAGAAGAACTCGTTTTTGCGAAAGACTCGGTGCTCAATAGCTTTGTGTTTAATTTTCAAACGCCTAATCAGACGCTATCTCGATTGATCCGATATGAATACCACGGCTATCCCTCGGATTTTGTCTTCCAGTTTCGCGACCAGGTAGAGCAGGCAACGACTGAACAGGTGCTAGAAGCTGCTCAAACTGTCCTCGATCCAGATAAGCTGGTGACAATTGTGGTGGGCAACCGCGCGGAGATTTCTCCGGGGTTAGATGCGCTAGGCCAGTCAGTTACCCCTATCGATGTGACGATTCCAGCCCCAACGGCGGCGTCTTAGCGTCCTGGCTGAGCGGACTGTGAGGTGCTGTTTCTTGTCGCTACTCAGCCTCAGTTGAGCCAAAGAAAAAATAAGAAGCCTCCAGTCCGCTTAGTGCGTCTGGAGGCTTCCGGTTTCATATATTAAGTTCGAATGATTCAATCGTATGAGGCACCTTTTGATCTGTCTGTGGGTGAAATCACATGAGTTCTGTGATGTGTTGGGGATCAGGTCTATACCGGCTAGGTCAAATCAAATTAAGTCATATCAACGTAGAGAATGGCAGAAAGGGTGTGCTAGACAGTGATAAATCATTGGCCTTTTTCGAGAGTCTGTCGCCATGGAAATTGCCCCTTTTAAAATTAAGCGGTTGACGCTAGATAGCGCGCGGATGCGTGTAAATACGAGGCTAATTTCTAAAGATGATGACGGCTGTGGGGGCGATTTTCCGGCTTATTTGGTCGTGAGTACCGCGCCGCACAATATTGATGAGGTTATGGACCCGCCTACGCCCGATTCGCTGGCGGCGGCAAAGCGGGGGCTAGCTGCGATCGCACAAGACATCCATCGCATTCAATCCGACCCCACCATTACAGAACCGCCTGAGCTGGTGATCGCCGTCCACGGCTACAACACAGAAGAAGAAGGCATTCGGGCTTGGTATAGCGACATGTATCGCTACATCGCTCAAGACGACCGGGCAATTCGAGCGCGGCGCAATCTTGTGTTTATCGGCTATCGCTGGTCTTCGGAGCGGGTCTCCATAGGGCCCTTACAGCTGTGGCGCAACGTGCGGGCGCTGCCAGATGTGCCCCAAGCGCTACTGGGTGCCGGGCTAGCCTTCATGCTGAGCTACTGGGGGTGGACGCTATTTTTGGAACCGCTGTGGAAAAACAACTGGGCAAAGCTGTTGGGCGCGACGCTGCTGAGCGGGGCAGTGGCTATCTCGGTGATGATTGCGACGCTGCTGCTATTGCGGACAACGGTGTACTTTCGCGATGTTTACCGGGCGATTAATTTTGGTGTGCCAGATCTGACGGAGCTGGTGCGCCGGATAGATCAGGCCGTTGTGAATTTGCGCGTTGCCGAGCTGCGGCAAAAATATCCGGACTACAGCGATGCAATGCGTGAGGCTCAGCGGATAGCTAGCGGCACAGTGGCTCACAATGGCCACGCCCCCCAGCGAATCAAGCTCAACTTTTTGGGCCATAGCATGGGTGGCTTGGTGATTACCAACGTGGTGCGAATTCTATCGGATGTGTTTGACCGCAACTCTATCGCTCAGAATCCTATCCCCGATATTGGGCATACGCTGAGCCTAGGCCGGTTAATTTTGGCGTCGCCGGATGTACCCGTCCTGTCGATTATTTCTAGCCGCTCGAACGGTTTGGCGTCTTCTCTGCGACGGTTTGGCGAAGCCTATTTATTTAGTAATGAGGGCGATCTGGCGTTGCGATTGGCGTCTACTGCGGCTAACTATATTTCTTTCCCCAGTGCTAAGCAGAGCCACGGCCACCGGCTTGGCAGCGTAGCGCTTATTCAAACTGAGGTGCCTGGCATTATTAATTTGGACGCTCTACAGGAATACTACACCCCGGACAAAACCCTGTCTCAAGCGATTCAAGATGACCCGGAAGATATTTTGAAGTGCCTATACATTACGCATAGTTCAGGCTCTGGAGATGGCTACCTGTCGCTAGGGGAGATGTTTGCAAAAGAGCATATGCAGCAGCGGCCAGCTAGCTTGGCTGACTTGTTCACATTTTTTGACTGTACAGATTATCGCGACTACAAGCTGATGCTGGCGGCCAACGGTCGGCGTGAGTCTTCTAAGGGTATGACGGGACTGCTGACCCGAGCCAAATATAGAAAGCATCTGCGCCTGTGGGACTATCTGGAGCTGATTGTGGACTGCTTGAGGGGCAAGCGAGATGTGCACGGCGGGTACTTTCACGGTGAGTATAGCCGGGAGCTGATGTATCGATTGGCTTTTTTGGGGTTTGGTGGGATGTTGGCTGCGATCGCAACCGAAGAAAGCAGTGAAAACGGCATCCAATTCCGGCCTGATCACGCCAGTGAGCCTGGGATGGAACCCGGCGCAGACTCCACCGGAGAAAACGAACACACCTGGCGTCAGCAGGCGCTCGATGATTTTGACCGGCGCTGCCGGGAAAGAGGCATTCAGGTGTATCTTTCGCCCTTGCGCTACCGGGTAGATGTGCAGGGCGCAGATGCCTATGCGTCTAAAGAAGACATGCTGCGAACGGTGCAACCTACCTCTCTAAAAGATTTGCTGGTGGAAGTGCCTAAGGCCTGAGTCAGCAGCTTGGGAATGTCAGGTTTTGACAACTTGGGCGCTAATAGCCTGATGCGATCAGCCATTGGCAATGACTTTCTCTAGCAGGTCTGAAATTTCTTCGGCGCGGTTCATCACCATCAGGTGGCCGCTTTGCTCTACTGCGTAGTCGGGTGTGACAAATCGGTAGGGAAAAATGCGATCGCGCTTTCCATGAATGTGGACCACCGTGTCTGGAACCTCCTGATTGCGCCAGGTAACCACCTTGTGCAGCGCCCACTTCAAAAAATGCGCATCCGTTTCAATCAGCACCGTCTTAAAAAGCTGGCGCTGGTCTGTTCCCTCCGGTGCAAATAGCCAGTAAGCCAGCCAAAGAAATCCCCACAGCAAGCTTTTGAAAGGAAAGATACGGTGAATGGGCAGAGCTCGAAATAGCTTGAAATAGATGGGTACTTCTGCTGCTGTTTTGGTGCTGGAGAGCAAAATGACCTTCTCGGTTTCTATCTGCTTGGCGAGTTCTATCGCGATGATGCCGCCAAATGAGAGACCGACGACGATTGGCTGCTCATCTTCAATTTGGTCAGCGAGTCTTTGGGTGTAGGCTTCGAGCGATTCTCCCTTGGCAGGCTCGATCCAACGAATGTGCTGTGGCCGGAATCCATCGCAGCGTAGCCACCGGAAAATGCGCTCGTCTGCGCCTAGCCCGCTGATGAAGTAAATGGGTTTGAGTGCATTGGCTGTGTCGTGGGGGATGCCGCTAGCGGCGACGGTTTGAAGTGTTTTTGGCTGGGAGGGAGTAGGCGAGGTTGGCGACACGTATTGATGTTGGAATGGGGCGGTGTGGGTGGCTGCATCCACATTAGCTATATCATAAGTGTGCTTTTACCCGGAGCGGGTGTGCCAGTAGGGAGAACTCTGAAAAAAGGAGATGGGTCCTGCTGATATGCGCGAAAATAGGCAGATGAGTGCGATGACTGTCGATATTGTATTTTCTCTGAACCGAAAGATTTGGCTATCTCTGGTGGTGGCCATGAACTCTATTGTGAGAAATGCCGCAGCGCCCGAATCTATTCGCTTCAGCATTTTGGTGCCGCCGGGTGAAAAAGCGTTTTTTGAAGAGAAAGTGAAAGCTGGGCTCCCTGATATTCCTGCCCGGTGGCGGGTGCAGGAATATTTACCCCCAGCTTTTTTGAGAACGTATTTGAATAATCGCTTCAAAGAAAAAACAGAAGATAGAAGAAACAGCCGCTACATTCAGTACTCTCGGTTTTACTTCAAGGACGCCTTAAAAGATGTCGAGAAGATGATCTATCTCGATACCGATCTGCTTGTGTTGGGCGATATTGCCGAACTCTTCGCCTACACTCAGCAGCTCAATGAACAGTGCTACTTTGGCTCTGTGCCCCATACGTATCCCTGTTTTTTGTATTTCAGCAATCCGTTCAAAATGCTCAAAGAGATTTTTCAATTTGAGCAAACGTTCAATGCAGGCGTTTGGTTTACGGATTTGTCATTTTGGAATGATGAGACTTACGACCGGCTCAAGTACTATTTAGAGCTAGATGCCAAAAATGGCTACAAGCTCTATACCCTAGGCGATGAACCCGTCTTTAACCTGATGTTTAAGCACTATGTGCAGGCGCCTCGCAACTGGAACCGCTGCGGCTATGGCAGTCCGCCGCTGGTGACTCGGTTTTTGGCCTCGGGACGAAAGTTTTTGTCGCAGGCTAAGCTGATTCACTGGAGCGGCCCTTACAAGCCGTGGAACTCGCCCAAGATTCAGTTTGCGCCGCTGTGGCAGACCTATGTGCCTGAGGCGATCGCACCTGAACTTGCCAACGCTACGAATTGACTCTTATCCGAATGGCAGCCCACTCGCTAAAGAAATGCAGACTGCTGAAAAGATGAAAGGCCAGATCCCAATCGCTGGGCGCTCTGCGATCGATATCTAAGTTTGGTTCGATGGCTGGCAGCAGATTTATAAACTCTAGAGCGCCGGTGCCAAACTTGCTGAAATCTGTGTGGTGAGGCGTTTTTACAGATGCTCGTATGTGCTGCTGCAGCTTATTCCATTGAATGCGGCTGTTGCGCTCGGGCGGTGGGCTGAGCTGAATGCCTTGCTGATATTGGTAGGTGCGATCGCACACCCTCAGCACGATCTGTCTTCCCTGCAGGTGCAGATCGTGCACCTGAGCGTAGTCCTGCACTTTCTCTTTGTGAATGGTCCTTCCCCAGTTGCCCAGGTCCACCACCTGCTCAAAAATGGGCAGCTGACCGCTCACCTGCTGACTCACCTCGCCCCAGTCGAAGCTGATTTTTCCGAGCTGACCGTCTGCGTTTTTGCAGATGACGGTCGCTTGGGGCTGGAGTGTTTCAAAGTAGCAGATTTGGAAGGTTTCAAGCGCCTTGATGGCTTGCGCGGTGAGGCAGATGGTGGGGATGTGAGCGGACGCTAACTGCTGCGCGTAGTAGTTCAGGTCGCCAAGGCCCCCGATTCTGTGCAGCCGTAGGCCGCTAGCAGGAAGCTTTTGCCGGGCGGTGTAGAGATCGAGACTGAAGGTATCGGCGATCGCTTGGATGGCGGCTTTGCGTTCGGTTGGTTTGGGGGGTGCGATCGCAAATAGAGCAATTTCTTCACTGCCGCTAATCGCTTTGGCCGCAGCTAGCTGTTCCGCTTTTTGCTGCGCTTTTTGGGCGGCTTGCTGGGCTTGAATCCTTTGAATACCGGCGCGAGCTTGGCTGATGATTTTGCGATGGCTGCTCTGCCTAAGGAGCTTGAGGTAAGTTTTTTCAGCGGCGGCTAGGCGGTTTGTTTTTTCCTGTAGCTGCGCGGCGTATAGCTTTAGCAAGGGGCTTTTAGGTTCTCTGGCCTGCCACTGCTTGAGCAACCGAACCACCTGCTGATAATCGCTAATGGCAAAGGCCGCAATGACTTGATCTTCCATTTCAGGGCTGCAGGGATCGGACACTTTAGCTTGCCCGGTTGCAGGTAATTGCCTATCGCCTAGATGCAGCCAGAAGCTATAGCAGTCTGAGCTGCCGCGTTGCGTTATCCTCTTCTGGGCTGTCGTCGCTATCTGGCGCGGTGATTGCTTTGTCGCCGTGGGGGTCTTTGGCAAGCAGGCCTTGGGCCGCTTCTAAAATATCGGGTGCGATCGCTGTCAAGTCTTCTCGATTGTTTAGGTAGGACTGGAGGGCGCTCATGGGAGAGAGGGCGCTATCGACGCCTAGCTCGGGCAGCCTCGGACGAGAGAGCTGACTGACCAGCTGTGGTTGAATGCTGTGGCTGTGGGCAGTGGCCAAAGCCGCGCTGATGATGCCGTTGTCAATCCGGTCTACTTGGTCGGCGCGCAGCTGATAGATCAGGCGGACAACGGCTTCTGCTCGCTCTTCTTTTTCGATGGCGGTGAGCAGGGCGGTCTGCGGATCTTCTTCCTGGGTGAGGTCGATTTCGATGGTTTTAAATGCACGCGCCGGTAGCGGGCAGAAGTCAGCTTTTACGCTACCCTTTTCGAGGTCAACGAGAATATAGCCTTTTTCTTCGGCTTCTTCGCTAAAATCTACCCGCTCAATGCTACCGGGGTAAATCGCCAGCGGAGACTGGCTCACCTGCTGATATTTGTGCACGTGGCCCAGCGCGATGTAGTCAAAGCAATCTCGGGCGAGGATGGCCATCGGTACGGTGAAGCCCTTACCTGCGGCTAAAAACTTTTCGGCTCCGTAGCGGGCAGTATCGGTCATGAGGTGTGCCAGCAAGACGGTCGGAATAGTGGGGTCGAGCCTGCGGATTTCGCCTTCTAGGGCGACGCGGAGCCGGTCTAGCAGCAGCTCGCCGACTTCTCCTAGGGAGAGGCCTTCGGTTTCTGGGCGGGTCAGCAGCGTAGAGCGGGTGAGCCAGGGAATGGTGACAATCTGCACCGGGCCGCTGGATGTTTCTATGCGATGGGTGGTGAGGCGATCGCCCACAATAAATCCGGGTACGCCCAGGGTGCGGTAAATGCACAGGCTGGCACCGCCCGCTCCCTGAGCATGCTGATCGTGATTGCCCACTAGCAAGACGGTGGGAATGTTGGCGGTGACCAGGCGAGAGAATTCACCGGCGAAAGCTTGCTGAATGTAAGGGGGAGGGGTGGCATCGGGGAAGGCATCGCCCCCGAAGAGCACTAGGTCGACTTTTTGTGCGATCGCGCTATCGACACATCGCCGCAGTGCCAGCGTAAAGTCTTCTAGCCGTGTGTTTAGCCCTGTCTCAGGATTGATACGGCCATGGCTGAAGCCGCTACCCATATGAATGTCAGACAGATGGAGAATTTTGACCATCGTAGAAGCCAGTTATAGCCGTGAACCCTGTGGCGCGCACAAGACGCTTTAATTGAAGCGCTTTGATTGTAGTACATGTGTTGTGCCAACCCGAAGCCATCCCGTTAGGAATACACCGTTTCATCTTCTACCTGCCACGCCGGGTCAACGATGGCTAAAAACACCAGAGGTTCTTTCCCGCAGCTGTGAATGTACTGCTTAGCGTTTGGCGGAATGTAAACTGCATCACCCGGACCGACCTGCTGTGTCTCATCGTCGATGTGCATGGTGCCCTCACCCGCCAAGATGTAGTAAACCTCTGACGTCTTTAGGCTGTGAGGGTCTGAGGTTTCACCCACGGGGAGGGTTGCGTGAGCGAGGCTGTAGCGCAGATCTAGCGGATGTTTGTCTGGGTGGAGCAGCTCTCTGAGTAACGTGCTGTCTCCCGCGACAAATTCTTCGCAGTCGTTAAGGGCTCGAACAAACATAGAAAAAATTCCTCACCTGAGTTCGCAAGTTCTCCTAGCAAGGATACGAACGCATTATCTACACCGCAATATATCGGCGTTCACGGCCCGACGTGAATCCTTTTTATGCATCCACCCCTTCAATCGGTGCAAATCCCTGACGCTGCACATTTTCAGTAACTGTTCGCGGATCCAAAAATTGCAAGAGGTAGTCAGGACCGCCCGCCTTCGACCCTACGCCAGACAGCTTGAAGCCCCCAAAAGGCTGACGGGCCACTATTGCGCCAGTAATCGTCCGGTTGATGTACAAATTGCCCACCTCAAAGTCTTGGTAGGCGCGATCAATATGGGAGGGCGTTCGCGAATAGAGCCCGCCGGTGAGTGCGTAGCGGGTGCCGTTGGCAATCTCCAGCGCTTGGTCAAAGTTTTCTGCTTTTATCACCGCCAGCACCGGACCGAAGATTTCCTCTTGGGCGATGGTTGCGCTGGGCTCCACATCGGTAAAGATGACAGGCCCGACAAAGTAGCCGGGGTCTGGCGAAGGCAGCTCTAGAGCCAGCGTCGCTTCTGCCTTGCCTTTTTCAATGTAGTCGCGAATCTTTTGCTGGGCGCTAGCATCAATGACCGGTCCCACTTTGGTACTGGGGTCGATGGCATCGCCTACGTTCAGCGATTTGGTTGCTTCTACCAGTCGGCTCACAAAGGCATCATAGATAGAGTCCATCACAATTACGCGCGAGCAGGCAGAGCACTTTTGCCCGCTGTAGCCAAAGGCCGAATACACGACGCCCTGTACGGCCTGATCGAGGTCGGCGCTTTCGTCGATGATGATGGCGTTTTTGCCGCCCATTTCAGCGACGACCCGCTTGAGATGCTGCTGACCGGGCTGCAGAATGGCCGCATCGGCGTAAATCTGACAGCCCACTTCTTGAGAGCCTGTGAAGACGATCATGTTCACATCGGGATGCTTCACCATGTGAGCGCCGACGGTAGATCCGCTGCCTGGCACGTACTGAAAAACGCCCTTGGGAATGCCTGCGTCGATGAAAATTTCTGTAAGCTTAGCGGCGATCACAGCAGTGACGGCGGCAGGCTTTAGCAGGGCGCAGTTGCCAGTGACGAGAGCGGCGACGGTCATCCCGGTGGGAATCGCCAGGGGAAAATTCCAGGGCGAAATCACTAGGACAATGCCTTTCGGGCGGTAGAAGTAGCGATCGCGCTCTCCGGCCACATCGTAGTTAATCTCTTCGTCGAGCCGCACCATTTCTTCAGCGTAGTACCGGCAGAAGTCGGCAGCTTCTGAGACTTCGGCATCGGCCTGATGAAGTGGCTTGCCCCCTTCGAAGACCATCCAAGCATTTAGCTCGTGGCGGCGGCCTTCGAGCAGGTCGGCGGCTTTGCTGAGAATGGCGGCGCGCTCCCTAGCTGGGGTGCGCTTCCAGGTGGCAAAGGCCTCCTTAGCGGCGGCGATCGCCTGGTCGGCCTGCTCAATGCTGATTTGACCAACGGTGCCAACCAGCTGCGAAGGTCGGGATGGGTTGAGCGATTGAACGGTGGATTCGGTGGGCACGTATTCACCGTCGATCAATGGCTGGTAGGTTTTGCCCAGCTGCTGTTTGACGGTGGCTAGGGCAGCGGTGGCGTCTTTTCTGTCTTGAGCGATCGCATAGTCTGTATCTGCTGCAGGGTTAATGCGTACAACGCCGTTCTGGGTGCTCGCAATCGGGGTGAGCGGCGCTGGCTCTCCATCGGCATCGCCCGGACCCCACTGGGGAATGGCCAGCAGCTCATCGGCGGGCACAGCTTCTAGGCTCTGACGCAAAAAGGAGCTATTGGCAGTGTTTTCGAGCAGGCGGCGAATCAGGTAGGCCATGCCTGGGATGAGGTCGCCGTACGGGCAGTACACACGCACCCTGTGCCCCTGCTTCACCAGTGCGGTCGCCAAATTGTCGGCCATGCCGTAGAGCACCTGAAATTCGACTCGGCGGGCGGGAATTTCTAGAGTTTGGGTGATGGCTAGGGCTAGGGCTTGCGATCGCACATTGTGGCTACCAATGGCCGCGTAGAGGGTGTCGTGATTCTCCAGCAGCAGCCGGGTCATCCGCTCAAAGTTTGCATCGGTAGAAGACTTGTGGCTGTATACCGGGCTCGGCCAATAGTTTTGCCGGGCGGTAATGGTTTCTTGGTCCCAGTAGGCCCCTTTGACTAGGCGTACGGTGAGCGGGGTGCCGCGTGTTTTTGCCCATTCGATCAGTGATTTGAGGTCTTGGTAGCTGTCGCGCAGGTAGGCCTGCAGCGTCATCCCAATGTCACTGCGCGACCGAAATTCGTCTTCCATCAGCAGCTTTTTTAGGGCGTTGAGCGTGGCCGTTTTGTAGCGATACTGCTCCATATCGAAGTGCACCGCGACGCCTAGCTCAGCCGCACGCCGCAGCAGCGTCCGAATATGTTCTCCCACCTTGGTTTCAGACCCCTCAACATCTAGCGGGTCAAACTGTGAGTAAAAGGCCGTGAGCTTCACTGAAACCTGCACTTTGGGCAGGGGGTCTTCGGTGGTGCCGTCGATTTGTGGAACGGTGCGCCACCGCTTGGCGGCTGACGTGAGCTGATCCATCAAGGCCAAATATTGATCTAGATAAGCGGCGGCTTCTTTTTCGGTGACGACGGCTTCACCGAGTAAATCCATCGTGAAGGCCATCGACTGTTTGCGCAGCTGCTCAATGCTTTTGAGCGCCTGCTGGATATTTTCTCCGGCGATGTATTTGCGGGCTAGGGTCTCCACCGCCCCAGACAGAGTGGTCGCTGCCACTTGGGCAGGCATGGCGCTCGGGTCTGCAAAGTTCAGCAGGCTCTTGAGCGCTTGGGGAAGTTCTACGCTGGCATCGCCAAGGTATTCCTGAAAGTGGCTGGCCACTTCTGCCTTGGTCGTCAGCGCTGGTAAGCAGTCAATCAGCCGAAACATCTGCACGCGCAACCCAGGGTTGTCCATGGTCCAAGCGAGCAGCTTGTCATCCCAGCGCAGTTGGTCACGCACTTTGGCAAAGAGCGATCGCTTCTCCTGGCTATCGGCCAGCAGCTGCCGGGCGATGACTTGAGTCTTCTCTTCATAGATCGCCTGCGCTGGCTGATCTGTATGAATACGAGCAGCATTAGCAACCATGGGCTGTTTCCTGATATTTGCCTGATATTTTGCTGTGTGTCTGTGGCCGCGAAATCTGCGGCCACTAGATTTCGACGTCTATGTCCGCGAAGAGCTGGTGGAGGCGCCGTTTAGAGACTGAACGTCTGACGCGGTCATCACGTTTGAGAACGTGCCGTTGACCTCTGCTAAATTTTTGGCCACTGGATTGAACACGATGGGCTCTTCTTCAGCCGCAGCTGCGACTGTAGCAAACCCTTCAGAGATCGGTCCACGAGCAGACACTACAGAAATCGCCCGGCTGACGCTTTCCGGCAAGATCACCACCAGTCCATTGTCGGGTGCCTGGTCCAGTGCCTCTTTTATGGCTGTGGTCTCATCGAGTTCGAGTCGATGGGGCAGCGGCTCGGCTCTGTTCTTACTCGCCTCAGTTAGCCCCTGCACAATGAAGTCAGCAACTTCGCCCCGCTCGCGGCCTCGGGTGTCATCATCTTCTTTAATGATGACTTCATCGAAGATATCAGCGGCTAGTTTGCCCAGAGCCACAAAGTCTTCATCTCGGCGATCGCCCGGTGCGCCAATCACACCGATGGTCGGCCCGGTCCAGTTTTCTACGAAGCTGCCCATAGCCTTGTATCCAGCGGGGTTGTGGGCGTAGTCCACCAAAACGTGGTAGCGACCAAGGTTGAATAGGTTCATTCGACCTGGAATCTGGCTAGCCGATGGCTGGAAGCTGCCCAGCGCAGCGCGAATTTGCTCTATTTTTAGGCCTTGCACGAAGGCGGCTAGGCTAGCGGCTAGGGCGTTGGCAATCATAAAGGGGGCGCGGCCACCCATGGTGAGCGGCACCTGCGATGCCTGGATAATTCTGTGCAGCCAGTTCTCCTGCAGAATAGAGATGTAGCCTTCTTCGTAGACGGCTGCGATACCGCCTTTTTTGAGGTGCGATCGCACCAGCGGGTTTTTCCGATCCATCGAGAAGTAAGCAACCTGGGCCGTCACCCGGTCTGCCATCGCCGCGACGCGCTCATCGTCGGCATTGAGGATTGCGTAGCCATCGTCTTTCACCGCTTCAGCCACGACGGCTTTGAGCTTAGCCAGCTCATCAATAGTGTCGATATCGCCAATGCCCAGATGATCGGCAGCTACGTTCAAAACGATCCCTACATCACATCGCTCAAAGGCCGTACCAGAGCGCAGCAAGCCGCCCCGAGCCGTTTCTAGCACTGCCATATCCACTGTCGGATCTTCTAAAATCATCCGAGCGCTCTGGGGGCCAGTGGTATCTCCTTTCTCTACCAGGTGGTTCCCGATGTAAATGCCGTCGGTCGTGGTGAAGCCTACGGTGTTGTAGGCCTGCCGGAAGATGTGAGCAGTGAGGCGCGTAGTCGTGGTTTTTCCGTTGGTGCCTGTGATCGCCACGATGGGAATGCGCGTCGGCTTGCCAGGGGGAAAGAGCATGTCGATAATGGGCGCGCCTACGTTGCGAGCGACCCCCACGCTGGGTGATACGTGCATGCGTAGCCCAGGTGCTGCATTCACCTCTACAATCACGCCGTCGGCAGCGCCCAAGGTTTTAGAAATATCCGTGGTCACCACATCAATCCCGGCTACATCTAGCCCAATCACCCGTGAGGCCCGCTCAGCTATCCAGGCCGTTTCGGGATGAATTTCATCGGTCCTATCGATGGCGATGCCGCCCGTGCTCAGGTTAGCCGTTTCTCGCAGGTAGCAAATCTCATCTGGGTCTAGCACCGTATCCAGCGTTAGGTTTTGGCTCTCCAGCAGCTTATCCGTGGTGCGATCTAGGTTGATCTTTGTGAGAATATTGTCGTGGCCGTCGCCTCGTCTGGGGTCGCTGTTTACTTTGTCTATCAGTTCAGAAATCGTATTTTTTCCATTGCCAACCACATGGGCCGGGACCCGTTCGGCCACAGCAACCACCTTGTGATTGACCACCAAAATCCGGTGGTCTCGGCCCTGGTAATGATGCTCTACAATCACGCCATCCGAGACAGCTTTTGCTCGGTCGTAAGCGGCTTCCACCTGCTCCCAAGACTGAATATTTAGGGTGATCCCCCGGCCGTGATTGCCATCTAGAGGTTTAATCACGATGGGATAGCCGCCCAGGTAGTCCAGCGTGTCTTCTAGCTCACGAAGCGAATATACGACGCTGCCTTTGGGTACTGGAATGCCCGCGTTGTCTAGGATGCGCTTAGTGCCCTCCTTATCGCAGGCCAGTTCTACGCTCAAGATGTTGCTGTGGTTGGTCAGCGAGGCTTGAATGCGCTTTTGATGGATGCCGTAGCCAAACTGAATGAGGTTGCGAACTTCTAGCGACATCCACGGGATTTGGCGGGCCTCTGCTGCCCGCACGAGTGCCTCGGTGCTAGGGCCTAGCGACGCGGCATATCTCAGCTCTCTGAGGTCTTCAAGATCTTGCTGCAGCTCATCATTTGGATAGCTTCCAGTTTCTATGATGCTCTCACAAATTCTCAGGGCGGCTCTGGCTGCATATCGGCCTGCTGCCTCATTCTCGTAGGCAAACACGACCTGATAGATGCCGGGCGTCGCCGTCTCTCGGGTGCGTCCAAACCCAACGGACATACCCGCCAGCGTCTGCAGCTCTAGCGCGATGTGCTCTAGGATGTGGCCCATCATGGTGCCTTCCTGAAGCCGCTGCAAAAAGCCGCCTCTCACCCCTGGGGAGCAAAAGTGATCTATCAGGCTTGGCAGTGTGGTCACAAGGCCATCGTAAAAGCCCGGAATGGTGTCGGAGGGGCGTTCGGCAAGGTCTTCAAGGTCGAGCCTGACGACGATCAGTTTGCCGTATCGAATACTCCAATAGTTGGGCCCTCGGAGGGTTTGAGTTTTGAGGATTTTCATAATTTGTGTGCAGCCGAATAAGCGTGGATTAAATGCTTGACACTCTCAGGAAAACCGGGCAAGAAAACCGGACATATTGGTCAAAAAGCAATCAAAAAGCCTGTATGAGGCAGTTACAGCAAGAATTCGCTAGACATACTGGGTAAATTCAGAGGTAAATTCAAATGTTAGAAAGTGAGTTTGTCAAAGTTGGGCCCTAAAACGGTTGCAAGATTTGAGTGATTACCTTCAGTAAAAGGCATCTTCAGGAAGTCCGCATCTTTAGGTAGATAGAACAGGTAGATAAAACAAGTAGATAAACTTAGGCCTAGCTGACCACCAAGATGGGAACAGACAGCCATGAATTTGTTCATGGCGACTATTTTTAATCGGATGTTTTAATCGTTTTTATTGACTTTCTTCTTTCTCTCTGGGCTGCGCCACTACGACTGAAGCTGGAGCACTGCTCGATTTTTGTAGTCGTAGCGATCGCCCTGATTGAGCACGTGCAGCTTCAGGTTGTGAAGGCTGAGCGGCGTGGTCGTGATCGCGTCTGGATAGTTGGTATGGGTCAGATCGCCAGGGTCGACAATGGTGATGGTGCCCTTGCCCAGCACCTGAAACGTGCCGTCGCCTGCCATGGCAATGCAAGTGTCTTCATCGATGCCGACACCGAGCCGGTCGGGGTTTGCTGCGATCGCACTGAGCAAACGTGCCATTCGGTTACGGTTGTGAAAGTGCTGATCGACCAGTAGCTCCGGTACAAAGCCTAAGCCACCGGTCAGGTCTACAAGCCCCTGATTAGGTGATTCGCCGCTACTGCCGCCCGCAATCATTTTCTCCCCCATGATGGCCGCGCCCGCACTGGTGCCCGCGATCACCACCTGTCCGCTGCTCACCCTTTCTTTGATAATTTCTACCAGGCGAGTCCCCCCGATTAGGTCTCTGAGCCTGAGCTGATCGCCGCCCGTGATAAAGATCCCGCTGCAGTCGTTGAGCACGTTGAGCCAGCGTGCTTCGTCGCACTCGTTGCGGTAGCGGATATCTAGCACTTGGACCTGCTTGGCCCCCATTTTGGTGAAAATTTGATAGTAGCGATCGCCGACAACCGCGGGCTCGCGAGAGGCAGAAGGAATAATGCCAATGGTGGCATCCGTTCCACCAGCGCTCTGAAAAAAAGCCTTCAGTATGCTGCAGCCATTGACTTTATCTTCTGCCCCGCCAATGATGATCACTGGATACTGGGTAGAAACTGCCATAGACTTCTGGGCCAAAAGGAGGTTTTTCATCTCCAGCATAAAGCTATCCCTGATATTTATTAAGAGCAATCCCCATGACGTCCTACAGTGCGAATCAGCACGACAAGATCCGCAAACACATCGTCTGTAGACAAGAAGTCGGTATCAGGTCTTACCCTCCGTACAAATCTATCAACAGCTTTTGGACCAGCTTTGTATCATATGTAACAATTGAGCGCTGAGTAATCTTTTCTACGTAATCTTTCTGGCCGCTATGGCCAGGTAGCTCCTGAGCCCGTCATCTACTGCAGACGCACTCCCCTACGCCGATGGTCGGCCCCTTCCTGAATAATTGCAAAGCAGTGACCAATCCTTCTGCGGCTAACGCTTACGATTGAGGAATCCTAGGCATTCTGTGGCATTCTGTCCGCTTGCCATTCCGCTGCACTTTATTCCCTATGAGCAAAGAAGATATCCGTCAGTCCATCGCTGCGCTACACGCCGAGATTGATCGGCTCGACACGCCCGATACGACTGTCAAAGAGAAGCTAGTTTCGCTGATTGAATCTGTGGAAAAGCAGCTACAGGAGCCCGAAAATGCTGGCCATAAGGCGTCGGCTCTGAACTCGCTACCCAACCTGATCGAACAGCTAGAGGCCGACCATCCAAAAGTGACCGATACCCTAGGTCGACTGCTGACAACGCTAAGTGGTATGGGTGTGTGAGGTATCTCCCTCGCGGTAGCTATCCATGACAGCGCTTGTAAGGTTTCCCGCTACCGCACCAGCATCGCTGAGTTCGCTTTGGTTCATAAGGCGGCAATATGTCACCGTCCACGTAAAACCATGCGCTGTCTTCTTTGACGAACCGAGACTTTTCGTGGAGTTGCTGTAGTGCCTGCGATTCTGCCGTTGACTGGTTTCTTGCCATTTCTACGGAACTGAGTGATCGCGCTACAGTAGGCAATTGCTTAGCTCCATAAGCGGCTACAAATTCGACAGTCCCCATTTTGTCCTTACGTTGCCCTTTTTGCGTGCCGACAATTAGCAGATGAGTCCATTGCGTTTGGCGGATGCTTTTTTCTAGAGCGCGACGGTCATTGGGAGAGCGAGTGGTGGGATGGCGGGTCGCCAGCAGATAATCGATGTTGCCGGTGGCGAAGGCACTGTAGCGCGATCGCATCAGTGCTTCGGCAGTCGGTGCGATCGCATCACCCGCTAGGTAGGGCCCGCAGCACCTGTGGAATCCCTTCGGGTTCCCACAGGTGCACGCTGTCCCCTGGTTTGCCTGGCCCTTTTTGGGGGCATCTTTCTCAGCGCTATGTTTAGAAGGCCTCGACATTTACTTTGGCGAGCCGATATCGATACGCTCACTATCTACACGGTCAGCCCCCAAGCGCCCAGCGTTTCCTCTGTCAGAGGCTGACGTAGCCGATTCTACACTGACTGGCCCCGCGCCATAGGCAACCACCATCAGTAACCCGCCAATCAGGGATAGATTCTTCAAAAATCCGATGAGATCGCTCGCCGGTGGGTGAAAGAAGATAGAGGCGGGGATCAGAAAGAGAATTAATAGGGTGGCACCGATTTTAGCCTTGTAGCCTATGACCAGAGCGATCGCGCCCAAAAGCTGAAACACGACTGTGCCTGCCGCGAGCAGTCCAGGCAGAGGTAGCCCCGTACCCGCTACAACCGGGACAAACTCTGAAAAGCCGATGAGATGGTTTATGCCTGCCTGAAAAAAGATCAGAGATAAGCAAATGCGAGCGGCCAGAGGCAGATATTTCATAGTGGCTCCTTAGTCAGCGCAGTATGAGTAGCGCAAAACGTATTAATTAATGACTATTTTACTGAGTCTATTGGGATTGATTATTAGAAAGCAGATAGTTTTCTCGCTCAGGACCTATCAAGGTCTTATCGGTAAAAATATCGCTGTTAAAATAGCTAGAGGTTATCTCGTTTGTCCATGTCTCAGTCTGTGGCGGATTTAGAAACGATTCCGGCTGTACTGCCCGGTATTTCGCTTAGTCAGCAGCAGTGGGCGTCGCTTCAGGCCCTAGAAGCCTTCGTCCATAGCAACGAGAAAATTTTCCTACTGACGGGCTATGCGGGCACTGGTAAAACAACCCTGCTACAGGCACTCATCCATCGCTTACAGCAGGGATATGATGCTCGCCCTATCGCCCTCACCGCGCTGAGCAACAAAGCCACCAAGGTGCTGCAATCTATGGCCTACCGCTGGGGCTGCGAGGTAGATTGCATGACCTGCTGCAAGCTCCTCGGCCTCAAACCGGTGATCGATAAAGAGACCGGTCGGCAAAAGTTTGAACCTGATCGCGATCGCAAAAATCTCACCACCGAATACGATCTGGTCGTAGTTGATGAATGCTCCATGATTAACCAGGAGATGTGGGAGCTACTGGTCAATTCAGTTTCCAAATTTACCCAGCGCACCCAGCTGCTATTCGTCGGCGATTCGGCTCAGCTGCCGCCCGTTGGTGAAACGGCCTCACCCTGCTTTGAGCAGGTGTTTGAGCGTAGCGACCTGACGGAGGTGATTCGCTATGGCGGCGCAATCGGGCTGCTCGCCGAAGATATCCGAACGAATTTGGAGCGGCCAGCGATGCCTCGGCCAGTGGGCGATCGCAACGCAGACAATACAGAAGGCATTTTTACCCTGCCTACTGCCCACTGGGAAAAGCTCATGCTGCGTGCCTTCACCAGCAAGGCCTACGAAAGCAATCCAGACCAGGTGCGCGTGCTCGCCTACACCAACAACCGGGTGAACTATCTAAACAATAAAATTCGCGCCGCCATCTATGGGGATCACGCTGCCAGATTTATGCCTGGCGAACGGCTGGTCGCTCGCAACGCCTGCATGGGGCGAGATGGCATTTTGCTGCAAACCTCAGAAGAGTGTGAAGTCGTAGATGCCTACCTGACCCGATTTGAAGGGTGGCAGGTCTGGAACCTAGAAGTGGAAACCGATGACCATCAGGAGCGCAAGCTACGGGTACTCCACGAAGATGAGCAAACCCGGTTCAAAGACATTCTCTCCGACTATTCTGAAAAGAAACAGTGGATGGCGTTTTGGGATTATAAAGAGCTGTTTCATGATCTGAGCTACGCCTACAGCCTCACCGTTCACAAAAGCCAAGGCTCTACTTTTCAAGATGTCTTCGTCGATGTGCCAAACCTCATGCTGAATCGCAAAGTCACCGAGCGTAATCAGCTCTACTACGTCGCCTTTACCAGAGCTGCCAAGCGACTTTTCCTCTGCCAGTAGGGAGGCGCTTCTTCCCTCTATTTCGTCCAGACAATCGGCATTCGTCTAAATTTCCTGTATTTCGATTATTAAAGGGTGCGGTTGCAACTGCAAAAAGCTGAGTTAGCGTAATGGCGTTTTGGCAAACTCATCTTCACCGCTTTATGACTACTGTTGCAATTGTTTACTTCTCAGGTACTGGCAATACCAAGCTCATGGCTGAGTCTGTGGCTGAGGGCGCACGGTCTATTCCCAATACCGACGTCAATATTTTTAGGATTACCGGCGAGCAAATTACGGCAGGTCGCTGGCAAGATGATGCTGTGATCGATGCGCTAACCCAGTCGGACGCTATCGTTATCGGCTCACCCACCTACATGGGCGGTGTCGCCGCTCAGCTCAAGGCATTTATCGATGCGGCAGGCGCTGTCTGGCTAAACCAAGGCTGGAAAAATAAGCTCGCAGGTGGCTTCACTCATTCGGGTTCACCCAGCGGAGACAAACAAGGAACCTTACTGTATTTGGCAACCAATGCAGCTCAGCACGGCATGGTGTGGGTAGGCGCTGCCGACCTGCCCGACCCCGAGACTGGTGTAAATCGCGTAGGCGCCTTTCTCGGTGCAATGGGCTATGGCCGAGAAGAAGCTAATGTCGATCCGGGCGATCTGAAATCATCCCACCTGTACGGTCAGCGGATTGCCAAAGCGACCCACGCGTGGGCCAGTGAAAAACTTTAATGCCGCAAAGGGATAAATAATGCCGCAAAGGGATAAATCCCAAGCCTTGCGCCAGAGTTTCAGCAACTGCCTACAGCGATTCCTGCTTCGTTTTGGCTAGCTCACTGAGCGCCCGGTCTTCCAGTGTGAGGCGTTCTGGCTTGAGGTTAAATTTGGGTTGGAGGCTTTGCGATGCCCTACGCAAAGCCTCCAATCGGCTGTCTAACTGATTTTCGGGGGGTAACCTGTTCAACACATTTAGGGCAGACAGCCGCGCTTTTACACGGCCTTTGGCGCCGACAATGAAGACTGCCAGACGGCGATCGCACGCCTGCTGCACCATATTTTCTACAGCGAGCGAGGCCGTTACCCCCAGTCGGGGCACATCTGCCAAATCTAGCACCAGGACCTCGTGCTGGTTAACGATGCTCATCCGTTGCGAGATTGTTTTCGCTGCTCCAAAGCTCATAGGGCCGCTCAGGCGAAACAGCAGCACGCGACCTGCCACATCGGCTAAGATTTGCTTCTCCTCCGCCGAGAGCGACCCATCCATGGGGCTAGTAATGGCTTCTACATGCAGCTTTTGCTCGTCGGTGAGGTGCTTTACTGTCAGCAGGTTGGCGACAAATGCACCCACGGCAACCGCCGTGATCAAATCTACAAAAACCGTTAGAAACAGCACCCCGTACATCAGTCCGGCTGCCTTGATAGACACGCGATGGGCCCGCTTCAAAAAGCTCCAGTCGATAATGTCGATCCCAACTTTAATCAAAATGCCAGCCAAGACGGCGAGCGGGATTTGCTCCGTCAGCGGACCTGCGCCCAGCAGCACAGCGGCTAGCAAGCTGGCATGCACCATCCCCGATATGGGCGTCTGCCCGCCAGATTTTACATTGATCACGGTGCGCATGGTTGCCCCCGCCCCGGGCAATCCACCGAACAAGCCCGACACCATATTGCCGATGCCCTGGCCGATGAGTTCTCGGTCGGAGTCGTGCTGGGTGCGGGTGATATTGTCGGCCACAAGCGAGGTCAGCAGCGAATCGATTGCGCCCAGGGTTGCCAGCATTAGCCCGTAGCCCAACATGTCTCGAATGGCTGCAGCCTCAAAGCGGGGCCAGTGAAAGTCGGGTAGGCCGCTGGGGATCGTGCCGATGCGCGGAATATCTTCACCTGCGATCGCCAGTGAAACAGCAGTCCCCACTACTAGCGCCACCAGCGGCGCAGGCAAAATTCGATTCAATCTTGCAGGCATCCCAAACACAATCAGCAGCGTCAGCACGCCCAGTGATAGGGCCGCTGGGTTGGTCTCACTGATCACTGCTGGAAACTGCAGCAAAGAATCAACAACACTCGCAGACCCTGGCTGTCCGAACAGCGGCGCTAGCTGCAGCACAAAAATAATCACACCGATGCCCGACATAAAGCCGGAGATAACGGTGTAGGGCATGAGCGTAATGTATTCACCTAGGTGCAGTAGCCCAAAAACAATTTGAAACAGTCCGCCCAGCATGACGACTGTAAACGCCAGTGCCAGACCGGTTTCAGGATATTTGGCAATTAACCCTGTAAAGACAGTTGCCATGACGACGGTCATTGGTCCGGTGGGTCCAGAGATTTGGGAAGGCGTTCCCCCAAAAAGGGCCGCAAAAAAACCAATGAAAATTGCTCCGTACAGTCCAGCTGTGGCGCCTGCGCCGGAGGAAACCCCGAACGCCAGCGCCAGCGGCAGCGCGACGATTGCTGCTGTAATCCCACCAAAGATGTCGCCTCGCAAATTTTGTAGATGTAATCCGTGAATTTTGAGCTTGCGAGCCATGAGTAAAAACCCTGGATAGATTCGGGTACAGATTGCTATGAAACCATAGCTTAGTCATTAGCTAAATTGGCTAATTCATTGGCTGACGACATCGCTATACAGTCGCCAATAGTGAAAATCATCTCAGGAGCGCTTTCGCCAGAGTGTGAGCAATCTATCAAAACCTTAGAAAAAAGAAGAATACTGTCGAACTTTGCCGTCACTTTTTAAAATGTGCGATCGCATCAAATCCTCTCCCGCAAGCCGTTTAAGCCATAGCTCAATAGAGAATCTACAAAACAACAATATTTTCTTTAAATTTGTTTTTGTTAAGCATTTGCGACTGTTGCGAAGTAAATGCAAATGCCGTCTAACATTTTCTCAATTATTCTTAACTGTTCTTGTGGAAGATGCCCGTCCGTTAACATTTTTTACCCTTTCTCAATATCTCTGTCGGTAGGTTTGTCGAGACCTTTATCAGTGGCTCACGATACGTAGACAATGCTTTAACTAAAGCGTACTTGGCATGTCGTATATTTACGTAATCACTAGCCATCTACTGGCTGTAAAAAAGTTTGTTGATATGAGTCATATGAGTAGAAGAATGAGCAGGATTCGTCGGGTCTGGCGTCGGTTTTGGCGATCGGCAGGTCTGTTTTTTATCGCCGCTAGCCTGTGTATTGCCTGCAACGCCCAGCCGGAAAACGAAGCCGCCAACAACTTACCAACCCTAGTTGTTGGAAATTCTCCGTGGCCCGGTTTTGTTGCTCAGTTTGTTGCAGAAGAGAAGGGCTTTTATGAAGAAGAAGGGATCGCGATTGATGAGAAGTTTTTGCAGGTCTCAACCGATGTGAATACTGCGCTGGCTGGCGACCGGGTCGATATCGCCTGGACCGGTGTGCCCGACATGGTCGTGATGGCTAACGATGACCCTTCTTTGCGATTGATTGCCGTGTCAGACTATTCTGACGGAGCCGATGGCATCTTGGCTAAGGATGTGGCTGCGCCAGAAGACCTTGTTGGCAAAACGATCGCCTGGGAAGAGCTACCTCTACAGGCTCTGCTGCTGGAGGCGTACCTCGATGGAACCGATGTTGCACTAACCGATCTCGATTTGAAAGTGATGCCCGCAGCGGAAGCGGCTACTGCGTTTGCTGCAGGACAAGTGGATGTCGCTATCACATTCGAGCCCTGGCTGACCACGGCGGTTAAAGAAGGCGACGGAGACGTGGTCTTTACCTCCGCAAATACCAATCTCATCGCTGGTGGACTAGTTGGCAAAGCAGAGGTTATTGAGTCTCGCCGAGAAGACTTGAACGCTTACTTCCGCGCGCTAGAGAAGGGATTTGCCTTTTATCAAGAGAATACAGAAGAGGCGATTGAAATTGTTGCCAATAAGCTCAACCTGGCTGCTGACGAGCTGCCTCCTATCCTAGAAACGGTTCGTCTGTTTCGGCCCTCTGAGCATCAAAGCGTTGTGTTTAATACAGACGATTCTCTCAATATTATGGACAGCATAGACTTTGCGGCTCAGGTGGGCAAAGAGATGGAGATTGTTGATCCTGAGGTCGCACCCGATACGCTTTTCGATGCTTCTTTCACAGAAGACATTTCTACAGAGGGGTAGGTTCTCTCAGTGAGTAGATTGTCTGAGTGAGCGGGCCGCCTTAGCGGAGAGCCTTAGCAATTTCTTCTATGGCCTGCGAAATTTGCGCGCTGCCTACCATGAGATTGGTGACAGCGCGTATTTTGTTGGGCCCGCTGGCTAGCACACCTACACCAGCTTGTGCCAATGACTTCACGACCTCTGCGGCGCCGTGATGGGTCACTTCAAAATTCACAATATTGGTTTCTACGGCAGCAACATCGATAGAAATGCCTTTGATATCTTGCAGCCCTTGAGCGAGCTTCTGTGCGTTGTCATGATCGTCTGCTAGGCGGTCTCGCTGGTGCTGCAGGGCGTAGAGTGCGCCAGCGGCGATGATGCCCGCCTGCCGCATGCCACCGCCAAACATTTTGCGAAAGCGTCTGGCCCGGGCCATTTGCTCTGCTGTGCCGACCAAGGCCGAACCGACGGGTGCTCCTAGTCCCTTTGAGAAGCAGACGCTGATCGTGTCGAAGGGGGCTGCATACTCGGCTTCCGAAATGCCAGTGGCTACGCAGGCATTCCAGAAGCGGGCGCCGTCCATATGTAGCCGCAGCTGGTGGCGATCGCAAACCTCTGCAATGTCTCTAATCGTCGACAGCGGAAAGATCCGCCCACCGCTGCGATTGTGCGTATTTTCTACGCAGACTAGGCGCGTATGGGGAAAGTGAGGGTCCGATGGGCGCAGCGATCGCTCAATATCTGCCGCTGAAAAAACACCCCCTTCTCCCGGAATGAGGCGGCACGTCACGCCAGAGAGCGCAGCGGGCCCGCCCCCCTCGTAGTAGTAGATGTGGGCCTCTGCTTCTAAGACAATCTCGTCGCCTGGTTGTGTGTGCGATCGCAAGGCCACCTGGTTTGTCATCGTTCCAGAGGGCATGTATACCGCTGCCTCCTTGCCCAACAGATCTGCGACGTAGGCTTCCAATGCCTGAACCGTGGGGTCATCGCCTAGCACATCATCACCCACCGGTGCCTGCAGCATGGCCTGTCGCATCTCAGGAGTGGGCTGCGTCACAGTATCGCTTCTTAGATCAATCATGTCCTTTCCCCAGTTTTTAGCAGCGTCCGAAAAAGGCAATCACTCATTGGTGCCAAGCCCTATTCTAGAGCTTTTGCCTGGCTGTAGGCGGTGCGCCAGCAACGGGTAACTGCCTTCGATAACGGCGAATGTATCAACCCATCAAGTCGTGTCGTTTTTTATACTTGCCTTTCTGTTCTGGGCACTTTATACACACGAGCGTCTTTTTGCTGCGCCGCTCGCCTGTGTCGCTATGACCCCTTCCGCTAGAAATAGTCCGAATGCGTTGCGCATGTTGCAGCGTCTTCCTATTGGTATTCGGCAGACCTTTTCGCCCGCGCAAGTTCAAGCGCTCGAAGATGCGCTGATGCCTCGGACCCACGCGATTGATATTCGCTGTTTGATGCCTCCTTTTTTGGGGAGGGGGGCCTATTTTGTCTTTTCTGCGGGGCCAAACCGGCGAAGCCGTCGCCGTACCGCAGATCAGCAGTTTGGTAGCCACGTGCCAGGATTGCTCTCAAATGTTATTACCATGAGTCAGTCCTGCCAAAACTGCCCCAATGCCTACCGCCTCCTGCAAAGAATTCCCAAGGACGTTTGTGCGACATTTACCGTTGCACAAGTTCAGGCCATTGAGACGGCGCTCGTTCCTCGGCGACACGTTATTGACATTCGCCTAGCGATGCCGTTTCTCGGTAAGGGCGCATATCTGGTGTTTGCTGCCGGACCCAATAAGAGAGCCCACTACCGAGATATTCAAAACCGCAATCCGTTTGTCATGCCTGCCGTTGTGGCGAGTGTTGTGGTGGGGGCTGCTTCCATTTTGGGGCTAGTGCATCTTAAGGGAAGTGAGCTACTCGAAGCGAAAGATCCCAGATTTGTGAAAGAGACTTTTCACCCTACTGCGGTGCCTTTCAAAAAGAACCGAGGAGAATGTGAGGAAAGCGGCCGTCAGTGGATAGATAATCAGTGCATCGACCGGGTTCACGATCCGGTTTTTTAACGGCGATTTCTAACATATTCACATATATTTCAACATATTCAAATCTATGAAGATGACCTCGCTGCGGATGAAAAATCCGTATGTTTTCGCCTTTAGCTCCCTTTAAGAAGAGTTGGTAAAACTCTCTTGTAGATTAGCGCCAACCCGTCTTGCAGATGAGAACTCCTCCAATCAATTCGGGAAAAGTAGGTTATCAGATAGCGTCCCACACTATGAACATCCCTGCGCACCCCCAAATACAGAGAACCCTTGCGGCCATTGTGGTTACAGACGCGGTTGGGTTTAGCAAGCGCATGTCTCAGGATGAAGATAAAGCGCTCTCTGTGATTAACAGAGATCTGCAGCTAATTGCGGAGCTGTGCGAATTTTTTGAAGGGAAAATTTTAAAGACTGTCGGTGATGGGGTGCTGATGTATTTCATCAGTGCGGTGCAGGCGGCGGCCTGTGCGGTAGAGCTGCAAAAGACTTTCTTGACGCTAGCCAAAAACGAGCAGGCAGATGAGCACTTTACTCACCGTGTGGGGGTTCACCTAGGCGATATCTTTTTCAATCAGCAAGACATGATGGGCACGGGGGTTAATATTGCTGCCCGACTCGAAGCGGCGGCCAAGCCGGGTGCAATTTGCATGTCTCAGGTGGTGTACGACGTGGTGAAGTCGCGCCTAGAGCTTGATGCCGACTACCTCGGAGAACTCACGCTCAAGAACATTTCCGAAACGGTTGCAGCGTATAATGTGTGGCCCCTAGGCATGCGGCCCGAAGAGGCCAGAGAGGATGTGACAGAGGCCGTCGCGCCGCTGACCATGACGCCAATTAACATGGCAATCAAAAAGATGTCGGGCCATCCGAATAGTCGCCGGATTAAAAAGCTGCTGTATGGCGTGCATCAGGCTTCTTGGGAGAATGATGCCAGTGTTTTAGAAGGCATTTCTCTCAAGGTGTTGCTAGAGTCGCTGACCGATCGTAATGCTGATATTGAAGAGTGTCGCCAGAGTCTATATCAGATTGTGAGTACTCTGAACCGACAAGAAGAATATACGCAGGTGGCTGAAGTTATTTTAGAGGGTTTGCAGAACTTTTATGTGGAGCTGACTGGGGGGACGCTGCGCTCTAAAGAGGCAGATGCTGATGAAGACGGCGGACTGTTAGAAAATCCATTGAATGCGCTGTTTCGAGATGTGGCAGCGCGACTTGATGCGACGTCAGAACCCATTCGTATGAAGAAGCTGCTGTACTGTATTTGCTATGACAGCTGGGAGAACGAGAGCCACCGCATTGCTGCGATGCAAACCGTTCAGCTGATAGAAGAACTCTACCAGCGCGTTAGCTCGACTCAAGATTTGCAAAATCGATTGAGAACAATTTTGCTACGGCTGAACCGCCGGGCTAAGTACTCACCAATTGCCAACAATATATTTAAAGAATGCCAGGCGCTGTATCCAGAAGCAGATAGTGAAATCTCTTTGCCGGGTACAGCCGACTCTGAAGACCATTCCTCTGAGAACACCCAGATCAGCGTAAAACAAAAAAACAATTTGAAGAATAATTTGTGGAGTACGCCTAATCCACCCCCCGAGCCGCCTGAGAGTGAACCGATGATAGCGCCTGTTTTGTTGCAGTCGGCAGCTTACGGTAATTGAAGAGCCGATATTTTTTGACCGACAATACTGCCTGTGCTTAGTTGGCCCTGGTATGGGTCTGTCGCTTAAGCTTTTATTACTTACAGGTAGTTTGCACGGTAATAGGAGTGCGTACGGGATGGCGAGCGTTTTTATTGATGGCGAAGCGGGAACGACGGGGCTGCAGATTTATCAGCGTCTGGCTAGCCGCAAAGATATCGATATCATTAGCATAGACCCGGCGAAGCGTAAGGATGCTGGTGAACGCGCCCGACTGATCAATGAGGCGGATGTGGCGATTTTGTGTTTGCCTGATGATGCGGCGCGTGAGGCGGCAAGCTGGGTAAAGAATCCCAACACGAAAGTGCTGGATGCTAGTACGGCGCATCGTACCGCGCCAGATTGGGTGTATGGCTTTCCTGAAATGGTTGCGGGACAGCGCGAAAAGATTGCTCAATCTCGGCGGGTGAGCAATCCGGGCTGCTATCCGACTGGCTTTTTGGCGCTGGTTGCGCCTTTGGTGCATGGGGGGCTGCTACCGGCTGATTTTCCGATAACGATCAATGCCATTTCTGGATATTCTGGCGGGGGCAAAAAACTCATTGCCCAGCATGATGAACTGCGTGCTGAGGTGGCTGGCAAAGAATCGACTGTGCCCTATAGCCCCTACGGTTTGCAGTTTGGTCACAAGCACGTGAAGGAAATGCAGACCTATGCTGGCTTGGGCCATGCGCCACTGTTTGTGCCTTCGGTGGGCGACTTTTTGCAGGGGATGGTGGTGCAGGTGCCGCTGCCGCTGTGGTCGCTGTCAGATGCGCCGTCTGGAGAGGCGCTGCACAGTGCTCTGCAGGCTCAGTATGCAGATGAGCCCTTTGTGCGGGTGATGGCCTATGGCGATCGCACGCAGCTACGAGGAGGCACTTTTTTAGACGCTAAGCCTGCCAACGGGACGAACGAGGTACAGCTGTTTGTATTTGCTAACGATGAGACCCGAGAGGCGCTGCTGGTGGCGCGTCTGGACAATTTAGGGAAAGGCGCGTCTGGCGCAGCCGTGCAGAATCTCAACATCATGCTGGGATTACCTGAGACGGCGGGCCTTTTGTAGGCAGATGACTAGAGGTGGACAGGCTGCGAGACGACTCTTTGCTAACCGCCTAGCCAATCTCTGTCAGTGCGTCACTGTCTGCAGCTGCAAAGGCCTGCAGGGTGAAGCGCTGTGCCATGTCGTGGTTCATGATGAAGGAGTGCAGCGCTGGGACCAAGAGGGGAGTGTCTTTGGGGTGCATTCTGACTTCGCTAATGCTGAGGATGAGGTCGTTTGGCTCGTGGCCGAAGGGGCTAAGCGGACCGGTCGGTCCGGCGGTGCCTGCGATTAGCGTGTAGGGGCTGGTGAGGATGGGTAGCTGCTGGTAGAAGGCCGGTGCCGCCATGTTTTGACCGCACTGCCTGGCATACCAGCGAAAGGGAAATAGTCGGTTGGCGAGGCGAGCTGCCAGGGGTGACTGATTGGGCGGGGCGAGCATGACGACGTGGGCCGGGGGTGGAAAGTTTGCATTTGTGAGGGCGGCTCGGGTGAGGATGCCGCCTAGGGAATGGCTGACGATGCCGTATGGGCCGAGCTGGGAGAGCGATCGTAGCTGTAGCCGTAGCCGCTGAGCAATATCGTCGAAAGAGTGTAGGACGCTGGTGTAGCCAAAAAAAGTTGGGTGATGGCCTGCTTTTTGTAGGATATTTCCGAGAGTCCACAGTGAAAGCGGCGTGCGACCTAGCCCATGAATTAGGAGAATATTCATGCGTGAAATGATAGCGTTGAAACTTGGGAATTCGAAGACTTTCGGATGATGAGATAACGCTGCATGATGTGGTGGAAGTCTGATGATGGAATTCTGTTTATGGCCTTCTGTTATGTGGTTTCTTCTAGCTGGCTTTTGTATTGAGAAATTTTAAACCAGGAGCCGGGGCCGACCTCTTTTTCAAACTCTTGAATGACCCAGTCGCCGGGTTTTCCGCCGCCTCGGCGGGCGCTTTTGTAAAGATAGTCGACAATGGCGAGCTGCTGGTCCCAGTTGGGCTGGGGGCCAAAGAGTGAGCCAAAGCACCACTTGGGGTTTGGCGCTCGGTTGCACTGGTCGTAAAAGGCTCTGTCGGCCCATGCTGGGCTGCGGTTGTGCTTAAAGGCGCGGCGGCGGTGCCCGTGATACAGCTCTATGAGGGTGGAGACATCGCGAATCTGGCTAGCCTGATTATTGGAGTAGATTTCTACCATGTCTTCGGTATTTATGGGGCGATCGCTCACCCATTGATGGGCGCAGTCTGGGCACTTCACAATGAAAGAGAGAACAATGCGACCGCAGGCAGGGCAGGGCTTGGTGGGTGCTTGGCCGCCTCCGCCGGTTGAGGCTTGCTTGGTAGGCAGGGTGTAGTCTTCAATATCTTCTGGGAAGCCGAGCCTTTCTAGGTTGCCAGCTTGGTCGAGAATGATGCCAAACTTTTTGCCGGTTTGTGGTGAGATGCGCATGACCCTACCGAGCTGCTGAAAGTGCATGGCGCTAGATTTGGTGGGGCGGAGCATGAGGCCCACTTCTACACTGGGTTCATCGAAGCCGATGCTGATGACATTGCAGGAGGTGAGCACCATGAGTTCGCCGGTTTTGAGGGCGTGGTAGAGCTTTTTACGGTCTTTGATAGCGGTGTTGCCATCGACGGTGTCGGCGGTAATGCCTGCCTGGCGAAACTGCTCGGCAACGTGGTTGGCATGGTCGATATCGACGCAGAAGGCGATGGTGCGTTTTCCTTTGCCAATGCGAAACCACTCTTCGACAATTTTTTCTACCAGTTCTTTGCGATCGCAAGCATTCTTCAAATCCCTCTCGTCATAGTCTCCCCGCGAAGTTTTCACTTCTTCCAGGTTGGCCATGCTGTCTCTGGGCATGCTGTAGTACTTCATAGTGGAGAGGTAGCCCATCTCTTGCAGCACGTTGGGTACTGGAGAGGAAACCAGCGTCTCTAGGTAGTCTCCCAGCTGTTCTTTGCCCAATCTCAGCGGGGTTGCGGTCATCACGAGGTGCACTGCGTTGGGATGGGTTTTGAGCATGACCTTTTTTCCCACCTGGCTAAAGAGCGTAATGTGCCCTTCGTCATAAAAAACAACATCGGCGGGCCACTTTTGCCACCAACGCCGCTTTGCCATAGTCTGAATGCTGGCAATTTGAATGGGGGCATCTCGATTTTCTTCCCAGCCCGCCTTAATAAATCCACACTGTAAGCCAAAAGCCTTCATCTTCTCGTAGGTCTGGCCCACCAGCACGTCTAGATGCACCAAAAACATGAGGCGCTTACCGGCTTCTTCTGCATGGGCGCAAATCTGGCCGCTAATAATCGTTTTTCCGGCGCCTGTCCCGGCGATGATTGCAACGCGCTGGTAGCCATTATTTAGCTCCCGGTAGAGATCGTTGATCAGCGCGATTTGGTAGGGGCGGAGCTTTGGCGGTCCCACGGGTGCCGCAGGAACAACAACTGGCTGTTCTTCAGCGTCATGATTGGGATTGGGGTTAGAAACAGACACACGCAATGGGGATAACTCTCGTTCAATAGGATAAACGCAGATATGACCTTCTTGCCACTGCTTTAAAACACTTGCGCATGGCTCTTTTTTGTTTACTTATCGCTGAATGGCTTATCTCGTTTTGATTAATTCAAAAAATCCTACAAATCTATGGAAGTAGGGCTGACAAAGTTAGCGTTAGTTCACTTAGATCTTGCACCATTGAGGACAATCCGTGTCAGGTAGTGATTTGATAAGAATTTCAAAGCCACAATGAGCTGCGATATCAGCGTCACGGTTAATTTGTCTGAGCAATCTTGACCAGAGTACATCAGGCAACAACGTCTCCAGCGTTAGTCTAGCGGTCGCCTTCCAATTCAAAATGGGCGGCCAAGCCCAGAGGTCAATCCAGTGGGCGAGCAAGTAAGCAATCAACGAAAGAATGAGCCAACGATAGACACCAAGTTTGGTGCCTTGGCCGAAGCAATGCAGGCCAAACTGATGCTTAGCGGTCTTAAAGAAGGCTTCTATCGCCCAGCGTTTACGTCCCAAACGGACGAGGTAAACACCAGAGTAGGGATAGGTCGAAGCGACAAAGCGTAGCTCTCGTTTGTTGTCCGCGCGTTTGAGCCAAAACCAAGAGAGCGTCAATGGGTAGTCGATATCTTTTAGGTAAACCTGTAGACCTCGTTTAGCGTTGCCTGGCAGGTCTTTGAGCTTTCTTCCATCTCGCAATAGACGACTATTTTTGACACCGACGACGGCTCTCCACTTGCGCCGACGAACAGCACTGAGAAATTCGATGGTGCCAAATTCGGTGTCTGCCTGAACAATCACCCTTCGTCCTTTTACTAAGGATTTAGGCACACTGGCCAACAACTTACAAGCTAACTGATTGGGACTTGGCTGTCCTTTGCCTCGCCAAACACGGAAGCTCCACGGAATTCGCCGCTGGCCAATGACGATGTAGAGCACAACCAGATGTAATCCATGCTTGCCATTGAGCATTCTCACCCAAGGTTCTGGCGCGTCAACATCCTCAGTGGGTGTGCTCAGATGCCAGAACTTGCCGGTTTTCTTCAGCGTACTCAAGTCTATGAGTAGCCGCACAGGCACACCTTTGCGAACAGGATGGGTCGCAAGTTGCTCTAAAACAGCAGCGCGAGCAGTGCGAATCACTTGCCGAGTTGACCATTGATAGCGGTTGAAAAATCGACTCAGCGAACTGGCTGACTTGATAGGGGTATGCTCGGGTAACGCATGACCTTGTGCCTCTAAAAACAGCCCTAGAACGGCTTTCAGACTGGCTTTCTGGTAGACACTAGGCATCAGAGAAATTAGGCTATACACTAGCCTTTGGGCGTGCTGAAGCATGGTTTGTACGACCGTCTTCTAATCTTTTTTCTACGCCCTTTTTTTCATTCTTTGGCTCTCAGCGCAACCCTTACTGAGAATGGTGCAAGATCTCAGTTAACCAACGCTTCGATGACTTGTTCCCACAAGTGCCTCGTTGCGATCTTGAACACCCCTCCCACAACTCTTAGATGCGCCCGGTAAGAGAGCTATCGGTCAGTCTATTACAATCAGGCTTCGACTCCGCTCAGCCTTCGGTCTCGGTGTAGCGATCTTAGTTTTTATCAACCCCTCCCGCTGGCTGAGCGGAGCCGTTCGCGAAGCGTCGCCGCAGGCGTTAGCCACAACCCATCAACCCCTTATCTCTCCATGCAAACCACCGCCGACTACACCTGCGCCTTCTGCGGTGAAACCAGCACCACCTTCATCGATCTCAGCGCCGGGACAACCCAGTCCTACATCGAAGACTGCCAGGTGTGCTGCAGACCCAACATCCTCTACATCTCCATCGACGACCAAACCCTATCCGTCGACATTCAAACCGACTATCAGGAATAGCGGCAACAGCACCTATCCAGAGGAGACAGCAATAACCCGACAGAAATCGGACATGACGTAGATATGTCATCGCTATCCGATAGGTCGCTTCAGCTAAGTCATACAATTTCTCTTATACTGCTCCTTATATAGTGTGAGCGAGCCCATTTGGGCACTTTGAAAGCACAACACATCAAGCAAAGTTAATCTAAACAGATTGAGCCTTGCTTGGTGCGCGTTGATTATGCATAAAAACCATGCGATGTAAGTCGCGCATTTCAGCCATCTGAAGCGAGCAACATGAAATATTGGGAATTTCTAATTCAGAAAGAGGGCGACGAGACCTGGCTGCCCCTAGAGACGCAGCAGGTAGAAATCTTAGAAGGTCGCTATCGGGTGGTCGCCCATACCGACAGAGCCAACGCTCCCTTAGAAATTCGAGTCAGTCAGCTTGTGACAGACGAAATGCCCCCTCGCAAGCGCGTCCGCAAGCGCACCAGCCAGATCAGTGAAGCTGGCCTGGTGGTGGTGATGCCCTTTGTACACCTCAAGCCCGGGCAGTGGCAGCTCACCTGCAGCAGCCTCAACACAGCAGGCAACTTCATCGGCGACAACTGGCAGTACAGCGTTGAGCTGCAGGTCTTTGCCGAAACCGATGAAGACTGGTCATCGGAATGGCCTATTCCTGCCGACTCAGAATCTGTGACGAGCACCCTCATTGAGTCAGAGAGCGACGGTGAGGGGGGAGCGATCGCATCCTCCACCCGAGAAGCCCTTCCCCTCGTGCAGGCCCAGGCCCAGCTCCAAGCCCAACGCCAAGAAAACCTTCAGCAGCAAGGCCAAGACGCCGATCTCCCCCTCGCTTCATCGGCCCTACCCTCTCCCGGCGCCACTTATCACATTTTTCTCAAGCAGCAGGCCTTTCTCGCGAGGCCCGACCAGCCTATGACCATCACCGGTCAGGTCCAGTCGCTCAGCCCTATTAGCCACGACGAAACGGCCAGTCAGCTGTGGCTACGCCTGCAAAACCCCGAAACGGCCCAGGTCATTATGGAAGCGCACCGCCCTTTGAGCCTGGCCCGCCTCCCCGCAGACTTCAAGGTCAAAATTCAGCTGCCCGCCAACGTCATGACCCGCGTCGTACTAGGCGAAGTCTCCCTGCGCAGCGCCGACATAGACACTGGAGAAACGGCAGAACTGCTCAGCTCTACGGCATTTACCATCACAGCGGGCATCGCCCAGCTGCTCGATGACCTAGCCAACCAAGACACCGGCACTTTTGAAGAAGAAGTGTCCATCTTCTCGGATGGCACAAAACAGGCAGCCGCCAATGGCCGAGCCGACAGCGCCGACCCCGCCATCGCCGTGCCGTCCCTAGACCCGATGAAAAAAGAAGTGGTGCCTGCGGTGGGTGTGGTTCTGCCACCCGAGATTGGGCGCGATCGCCTTGGGCAAGACGGCTATGGCATCGCAGCTCGCAGCGACGCCCCCGAGCTACCAAACTTTCCCAGAGCAAACAGCAACACCGGTCCGCTGATCGTGAGCGATAGTCCCCAAAAGATACCTGCAAACGATCTGCCGATTGAAGTGCTACCGGCTGAAGAGCTGCCTGCAAACAATCTACCCGCTGAAGAGCTGCCTGCAAACGAGCTACCCGCTGAAGACTTACCGATTGAAACGCTATCCGACCAGGGCCAGGCTGAGCAAGAGGTTGAGAGAGATGCATACGCGCTCGACAATCTACCGCGATCGCCCCGAGACATGGTCGCTCAGCCCGCCCAGTTTATGGGCACCAGCATCGAAGATGACGACTTGGAAACCGCCCAAATCGCAGCCCTCCTTGAAGATATCGACAGCGACCTCACCACAGAAGTCTCAGACCTCGATGCCCTAGAGCCTCCCGGCATCGAAGGGGCGCTGCCACCGCTGCACCCGGTCACCCAAGAAAGTGACCCACCAGCCCCCAGCAGCAAGCCCGGCAAAAACAAACCAGACAATCGCTTCCACCGCCAGTCCAGACAACAGG
>JBCBFY010000003.1:67876-102519 GCA_038527325.1 Cyanobacteria bacterium J06614_10 | reverse complement strand
GTGAATGTTGCCGACCCTGGCGCAGTGCTGACGACGAACCCGATTAAAAAGCCGCTCACCATGGCTGCTAGCTCTGCTGCAGCGTTGATGCGCCACCAAAACCAGCGCAAGATTAAGACGAGCCCGGGCCCTGTCCCAATGGCGATAACCAGCCGAAAGAGAGTGCCAATATCGTCGCTGATGAAGGCGGCTGTCGCGCCAGTGACGGTGATTAGGAGAGAGCTGAGGCGACCGGCAAACAGGAGTTCTCCCGTGCCTGCCTGAGTGCTCAGAAATCGACCGTACAGATCGTTGGTTAAATAAGATGAGCCCCAATTGACGAGGGTGGAGGCGGTGCTCAGAAATGCGGCGAGTAGCGAGGTGACGACCAGCCCGAGGATGACAGGGGGAAGGTAGTTCACCATGAGGAGCGGGTAGCCCAGCTCCCGGTCGGGTAGGTCCGGGTAGATGACGAGTGCGGCCAGGGCTGTGACAATCCATGGCCAGGTGCGGACGCCGTAGTGAAGCGCATTGAAGAGCCAAGCGGCTTTCTCAGCGTCGGTTTCTGTCTGGGTGGCGGCAAGGCGCTGAATAAATTCGCCGCCACCGTCGCTACGGCGATAGGCCCACCACTGCAAAAAGCCGTAGGCCAAGAAGGTGCTGGAAGGAATGCTAGCGATCGCTTGCCAGCTCAGCCCACCCTGCCAACTCACAGACAGCATACTGAGAACGTCTGAGTTGCCCAGGGAGAAGTACTCCACTAGGGGACGCATCCCACCGACGGCATTGACCGATGCGATCGCAACTATCCAAGACCCCAGCACAGCCAGCACAAACTGAAACAAGTCGGTGGCAACCACATTCCACAGGCTGGAGAACCCTGCATACACAATCACCAGCGCGCTTAAGACCATAACGCTCCACAGCCTGAGATTGTCTGTTGCTGGATCGAGTCCAAACAGTTGCCAAAAAGACAGCACCTCCAGCACCTTCGCCATGGCCAACATAGCGTAGCCAATGCCCAAGGCATTGATCGGCACAGCGAACAGGAAAGCCTTGACGCCGCGCAGAGCTGCCGCCGTGCTGCCGCCGTACCTCAGCTCGCAAAATTCTGCATCGGTGACGATTTCTGAGCGTCGCCACAGCCGCGCAAACAGGTAGATCAGGGCGACATGGGCAAAGCCAAAGCTCCACCATTCCCAGTTGCCAGCGATGCCCCGACTGCCGACGAGACCCGCGATGTACAGCGGCGTATCGACGGAAAACGTCGTGGCGGCCATGCTGGTGCCTGCGAGCCACCAAGGGAGCGATCGCCCAGAAGCAAAGAAATCAACCAGGTTTAGAAACGACCGACGGGACAGATAAATGCCCAGTACCAGCACAAGCAGGAGATAGCCAATGACAATGAGCCAGTCAATAGTTTGCATGGGTCAGTGATTGCAGTTGTCGCTAACTAAAAGCCCTGCAATCATGACATGTCCGTGCTATCTTCAGCGCCTTTTAAGGAACGTTGGAGTTTGATGAATGCCGGATGGATTGACTAGGTGGTTGTCCTATTTGCCCTTCCTACAGTTCGTTTACAAACGAGCCGTCGACGAGTTCTTCGCCAGAGGGGGCCGACTTAGCGGCACCGGCTTCTACCAGAATAGGACCGGCATCGCTGATGCTGTTAGCAGCATTTAGGTCGTTTTCTTCGGAGAAGGCGATCGCTTTATTGTCTGCGATATCTAGCATGGTGATTTTGCCCATGAGGTCGGCGACTTCTTCAGGGGTGACCTCGATCCATTCGGCAATGATATTGTTGGCTTCTTCAGGATTGTTTTCGCGGAACTGGTTGGCCTTTTCTAGGGCGCGGAGGTAGGCCAAGATATCTTCCCGGCGCTCGGCGAGCAGATCTTCTTGACCCGCTAAGCCATTGACAATAATGTTGGTACCGGCTGCCGTAAAGAGAATGGTGTTTTCTTCGCTGGCGTTGACCGCATTGCTTACGAAGGGCTCATAGGTGGCGACGGCATCTAGGTTTTCGGCCACTAGGGCAACCGAACCGTCGGCAGCTGTCAGCGGAACGACATTCACATCGTCTTTAGTGAGACCCGCAGATTCTAAAAATTTTTCAACAAAAACAATTTCGTAGGGAACTTCTTCGCGGGCGATGGTCTTGCCTGCAAGATCCGCTGGACTCGCGACATTTCGGCCTACGACCGCATCGACTTCGCCGGAATAGTCTGAAGCATAAATGAACTTGAGCCCAGGCGTAGTATCTGAGAGGACCACCAGGTCGGAGGCGACAAGCCAAGCCATATCAACTTGTCCTGACAAAAAGGCAGTATTTACTTCGGTGACTGATTGAAAAACGGTTTGTTCTACCTCAATACCTTCTTCTTCGAAGAAGCCTTGAGCTTCAGCGATTTTGGTCTCTCCCCAGCCTAGCCAGGGTACGAGGGCGACCCGAAGCGGTCCATTGTCGCTGCTCTCTACAGCGCTTTCTCCATTAGCAGTATCCGTTTGTTCAGAAGCTGTTGGACTATTGCAGCTACCAAGAAAAACTGTTGCAGCTGCGCTTAAGCCCAGTAAAGCAGAGGACCGGAGAATTGTTCTTCTACGCATGGGGATTAAATTTTCAAATACTGCCCGTACATTTACATAGATAAAAGTATCACGTAACTAGGCTGTAATCTATTTTCAACAACACATTCAAGAATTTTGATTTGAATAAAATGGTGGCATAATTTATATCGTTTGAAATAGTGTATTCGCTGAAGGATGCTGATATGGCAGGACGATTACAGGACAAGGCCTGTGTGGTGACTGGCGCAGGGTCTGGTATTGGAAAAGCCAGCGCGGAAAGGCTGGCAGAAGAAGGTGCAAAAGTGCTGTGTGTGGATATTGATGCTGAGTCGGTATCGTCGACTGCTAAGGGCATTCAGTCGAGTGGTGGGGTTGCAGATGCCTTTACTGCAGATATCAGCGACCCGGCAAAAGCAGGTGGATTTGTTCAGGGCTGCGTGGAGCGCTACGGTCGGATAGATGTATTGGTGAATAATGCGGGAGTGAACCTACCCTGTGTGTTTCACGAAGCGACAGATGAACTGATAGACCGCACGCTAAACGTGAATGTGAGAGGAACAATGTACGCTAGCCGGGCAGCGATTCCTCATATGCTGAAACAGGGGAAAGGGGCAATTGTCAATATTTCGAGCGTGAACGGACTGGTGTCTGAGCCGTATTTGACGGTTTATTCTGCCTCGAAGGGGGCGATTGTGATGCTGACCCGAGGGATTGCGCTGGACTACGCCAAGCAAAATATTCGCTGTAACTGCATTTGTCCGGGCTGGGTAGATACGCCGATAAACTACGCCCATGCTGAGATGTTAGGCGGCATAGATAAGGTATACGAATCTATCGATAGTGTTCAGCCCATTGGCCGTCCGGGTGAGCCTCGGGAAATTGCCAACTTAGTGCTGTTTTTGGCCTCAGATGAGTCGTCTTTGATGACGGGCTCGGTGGTGACTGCAGATGGCGGAATGACGGCTCAGTAGATGGCTGATTGCCTGGTGCGCCTTGAGCGCTGATCTTGTGCTTTGAGGGCTCAGGGTACATACTTAGAGTAGTTTTTTTGTACTATTTTTGAGTGTGTGCGATGGCTGGCTGCACCGGTTGCCTCATGAATGACTGCATTAGGGGAAGGGGCAATGGCGCTGCAGTGGACTGCTGAGCAAGTATTGGCGCTTTCTCCCAATGCGATCGCACTCAAACGCGGCAAGGCCCTTGCCCACCCCTCACGGTGGCCCGTACTCGGTGTGCAAAATCAGACCCTATGGGGTGAATGCCAGACCTACCAAAAGAAGCCCTATCGCACGATTATCGACCTGCGCGGCCCCGCCTTTTGCTGTAGCTGTGCGAGCGGGCAGCTGCCTTGCAAGCATGCAATAGGGCTGTTTTTGCTGCTGACTGAGCAGCCGACAACAAAGCAGGCGCCGTTTGAGTGCGGTAAGCTACCGGCATGGGGCGCGAAGTGGCTGGAGAGCAGAGCGCAGGCCGCTATGCATACACAAGATGGCAAAAATCAGTTGGCTGACGATCCGGCGGCAGTAGCCGCGCAGACTCAGAAAAGGTTGCAGCGCTTACAAAAGCGATCGCACAACGTCGAAGCAGGCATTACCGATCTAGAGCAGTGGCTGCAGGACATTATCCGCGCTGGTCTCGCGGAGTTGCCTGCACGGCCCTATCAGTTTTGGGATAGCGCAGCGGCGCGGCTGGTCGATGCTCAGGCACCTGGCCTGGCCTCGCGGGTGAGGGCGCTAGCAGGTATTCCCCACTCTGGGCGCGGCTGGCCCGAGCGTATGCTAAAGGCGCTGGGCCAGCTGCACTTACTGGTGCAGGCCTATCGGCAAATAGAGGCCCTACCCCTACCGCTACAGGCAGAAGTCCGTACGCAGGTCGGCTTCACCCAAACCAAAGAAGCGCTGCAGCAGCTTGCAGATGTGCCCGGTTCGCAGGTCACCTCTCAGGAAGATACCTGGCAGGTGCTCGGCAAGATCGTCACGGCAGAAGATGCGCTGAAAACTCAGCGGGTGTGGCTATGGGGCCTGCAGACCCAGCGGATGGCGCTTGTGCTCAGCTTTGCCCACGGTCGGCGTCAGTCTCTTGATAGCAGTCTGGTGCCTGGAGCCTGCGTGCGAGGCAAGCTAATTTTCTATCCGGGGACGGGGGTGCAGCGGGCCTTGGTGGCGTCTCGGCAGGCTGCGGAGGCTCAGCATAGAGCGGGGATAGGCCATGGACGTATTGAGGCTGCGATCGCACAATACGCCAGTTCTCTAATGGAAAATCCCTGGCAGACGCGTTACCCGCTTGCCCTGAGCAGCATCTTCTTGCGCTACGACTCAGCGCAGTGGTGGGTGCAAGATGTGGAAGGCGATCGCTTGCCACTGTCGCGAACGTTTACCCAGGGCTGGGAACTGCTGTCGCTGAGCGGTGGGCGATCGCTGAGTGTGTTTGGTGAATGGGATGGCACGAGCCTGCAGCCGCTGAGCGTGTGGAGTGAGAAAAAATTCTTGGCACTACAGACGCCTGTTCGGGCCTCTATGCTGAGTAAGTCTGCGGCGAGCAACGGTCGGAGGATGCGTTGACTTATGGAGTGGTGGCAGGGCTTTATCAGTGCGGCACTTGTGGGGTGTGATCGGCAAACGCCCGCTCTCCCGCAGACCCCGGACGCGCTAGCCGGTCTCGTGCGTCAGCTGGATTGGACCGACCCTGCCTCTGCGATTCTTTCTGCGGCGGGTACAGTGGCGCTATACCAGCAGGTGGGCCAGCGTCCTAGCCAGTTCTCAGACCGTGCTTCTCAAGCGGCAGACAGTTGCTGGAAAGCCCCTCAGCCCTGTGCGCCTGACCAGTTGCCCTGCTGCAGTCCGCGCATTGCCCGCTACCTCGACACTGCTCTCGATGAGTATCCGCAGGTGGTGGTGGAGTTGTTGCTACTGATGGCAGAGGCTGGTCAGCGGGTCCCGCCGAGCGGTTTGCCAAAGCTGCTGACATTTGGTGAAAAGCACAACGAGTTGGCGTTTGCGATAGATGCGGTGCTGGGCCAGCGGGGACGTTGGCTCGCACAGCAGAACCCGAGCTGGCACTATGCGAGTGTGCTGCGAGGGGAGGGTGTAGCGGATGAGCAGCCGGTTGATCTATCGGTGTTGCGATCGCGCTGGTACGAAGGCGGACGGGCGGAGCGTTTGCAGGCAATTCAGCAGTGGCGACGGGTCGATCCGGAAGGGGCGAGGGAGGCGATCGCAGAAACTTGGTCTTCTACGGCATGGCGCGATCGCACAGCCCTACTGCAAATACTGACCGTTCGCCTCTCCCTGGCCGATGAGCCTTTTTTGGAAGCGGCACTAAACGATCGGGCAAAAGGCGTCCGTCACCAGGCTGCCGATTTGCTCGCGCAGCTGCCGACGTCTCAGCTGTGCCAGCGGATGGCTAAACGGGTGCGCCAATTTGTCACGCTATCGGTCAATGACGCTAAAACGGATAAATCTTTGACCATTCACGTCAGTCTGCCAGAAACCTTCGAGCGCGCTTGGACCAGAGATGGCATGAGTCAGCAGCCGCTGAACGGTTTGGGTGAGCGGGCTAGCTGGCTCCAGCAAATGCTGGCAAAAACGCCGCTAGAGTGCTGGCAGTTTGATGAGGGGCGGGATGCTCGCTCAGGTACTCAGCCAGTAGAGCCGCACAGCATTGTCGAAGCGATCGCTGACCATGAGTGGCGTGCGGTGTTGCTAGGCGGCTGGGCGATGGCCGTGACCTATCAAAGACGGTCTGAGCAGGCGGCTGTGTGGGCGCAGGCACTGCTGCATCAGTTTGGAGCTTATGAGCTAGAAGAGACCGTTCTGAAGACACTGCTGTCACTGTTGTCCCCATCGGAGCGGGCACAGTACTTGCGATCGCAGCGACCCCCACCCAACAACGATCACAACGCGGCCCACTGGCTGCGGCTAGTAGCTGAAAGCAATCAGCAATGGGACTTTGACTTTAGTCGGATCGTGCTTGCTCAGCTCTTAGCTCTGTTGGAAAATAAGCCTAGGTATGGCGAACTGTTTCGCCCGCCAGTGAGTTTGGCTATGGCGCTACATCCAGGGCTGGCACTAGAAGCGGCACAGCAAGTCAGAATGTTGCCGCAAAAGCCAACGGCAAGCTGGCAGCGGTTTTTAGACGAGTTTTTGGGAGTGTTGACTCTGCGTTGGCAAATTTATCAGGCCTTTGCGGAGAGTGGATAGCTTGATGTTTTTAGGGTGTGTTGAGATGTGTTGTAGATATGTGTCTTCAAACAGTGATCAAAATAGGACTAGTCTGAAGTAAATCCCCTCTGGAGGGGTGGCCGGAGCGTAGCGGAGGTCGGGGTGGGTCCAGCCGCTAACGCTATTCACCGGACCCACCCCGTCGCTACGCGCCACCCCTCCAGAGGGGATCACTTCTGCTGTTGCATTTTTAGTTGCTGCAGTAATTACCTTCAAGCTTTCATCCTTTCAAGATTTTTTCTCTTTTCAATAGCTTTATCCCTATGTCCGCGAAATCCTCTTCTTCAAAAGCTAAGCATGAGCAAGCATCTTCTTCCCAAACAGATGCGCTGCCAACGGTTTTGCGTCAGCATGCGGAGCAGGCTTTTGCCCACGAACTCAGCGCGCTGCGGGATGCCGACACGCGTCAGAGACCGCCAAACTGGCATCTGTCTCCCTGGGCTGTGTTGACCTATCTGATGGGGGGTGAGCTAGAAAATGGAGTGGTGATTTCGCCGAAGTACGTGGGCAATCGGCGGCTGATAGAGATTGCGATCGCAACCTTGGCAACCGACCGAGCCCTGCTGCTATACGGCGTACCCGGCACCGGCAAATCCTGGGTGTCTGAGCACCTAGCCGCCGCCGTCTCAGGAGACTCTACTCTGCTGATCCAGGGGACTGCGGGCACCAGTGAAGAAGCTATCCGTTACGGGTGGAATTATGCCGAACTGTTGGCCAAAGGTCCTACCTTTTCTGCCCTAGTAGAAAGCCCACTCATGAAGGCCATGACCGCAGGCAAAACGGCCCGCGTCGAAGAGCTAACCCGCATGCCCGCAGACGTGCAAGATACGCTAATCACAGTCCTCTCAGAAAAACTGTTGCCCATTGCCGAACTCGGCGAAGCGGTCCAGGCCAAAAAGGGGTTTAACCTGATCGCGACTGCCAACAACCGTGATAAGGGGGTGAACGAGCTGTCGAGCGCGCTCAAGCGACGGTTTAATACAGTGGTGTTGCCGGTGCCTCGTGATGCTGAGGAAGAAGTGAAAATTGTGCAGCAGCGGGTGGAGAGCTTAGGGCAGGCACTGGAGATGCCTGCTGAGCCGCCTGCCCTAGAAGAGATTCGCCGCGTGGTGACTGTCTTTCGTGAGCTGCGCAGGGGCGTAACAGAAGATGGAAAGACCAAGGTAAAGTCTCCTAGCGGTACGCTGAGCCCGGCGGAAGCAATTTCTGTTGTAAATAGTGGAATGGCGCTGGCTGCACACTTCGGTGATGGCCAGCTAAATGCAGAAGACTTGGCGGCAGGCATGCAGGGTGCCGTGGTGAAGGACCCGGTGCAAGATGCTGTGGTGTGGAAGGCCTACTTAGAGACGGTAGTAAAAGAGAGAGAAGGGTGGGATGACATCTATCGTGCCTGCCGGGAGCTAGCCTGATGACTGGCTCAGTGAATAAGCTGAAAACTGGTCAACGGACGACGGTCTTTGGTATTCGTCACCATGGGCCGGGGTCGGCTCGCAGCTTGGTGCGATCGCTGCAATCACTCTCTCCCGATATCGTCTTAGTCGAAGGCCCACCCGAAGCAACAGAAAGCTTATCTCTACTGACTGAAGCAGACATGCGGCCACCGGTCGCTCTGTTGTTGTATTCGCCTGAGCATCTGCAGCAAGCAGTCTACTACCCCTTTGCCGTGTTCTCACCGGAGTGGCAGGCCTGCCAGTATGCGATTAACAACAATATTCCCGTTCGCTTCATTGACTTGCCGCAAACCCATCAGATGGCAGAACGCGTCGCGCAGACCGCTTCGGAGACCGCCGCAGAGCCAGTGTCAGCATCCGAACAGATGCTGCAAGATCCGCTCTCTTATTTGGCTCATGCTGCTGGATATCCTGACAGTGAACGGTGGTGGGAGCATCTCGTTGAACATCGGCAGGATGATACGGCTCTGTTTGAAGCGATTTTAGAAGCGATGAGTGCGCTCCGTCAGGACGTCCAGGCCCGCTCAAACTCACAAGACTCCTCAGCGTCGACAGAAATTCTCTTTCCTAAACAGCGTCGGGAAGCTCAGCGGGAAGCCTACATGCGCCAGTGCATTCGCAAAGCCAAAAGAGAGAATTTTCAGCAGATTGCCGTTGTCTGCGGTGCTTGGCACAGCCCTGCGCTGAGCGAGCCGCTGCCTGCGCAGAAGGCTGACAGTGCCCTGCTCAAGGGTTTGCCAAAGCTGAAGGTAAAAGCAACCTGGATTCCTTGGACCTACGACCGGCTCTCGACTCGGGGAGGCTATGGGGCGGGCATTTCCTCGCCGGGCTGGTACCATCACCTCTGGCAATCTAGCCAATCGCAGAGAGAGGCGTCTCAGACGGCAATGTCTTGGCTGACCAAAGTGGCCCGGCTGCTGAGAAAAGAAGATTTGGACGCGTCTGCAGCTAGCGTGATTGAGGCGGTGAGGCTAGCAGAGACCTTGGCGGCGATGCGAGATGCGGCGATGCCTAGCCTGCGCGAACTCAATGAAGCGACGCAGACGGTGCTCTGCTTTGGAGAGGAGACGCCGCTGAAGCTGATTCACCGTCAGCTGATAGTGGGCGATCGCATTGGTCAGGTCCCCGCCACTACGCCACTGATGCCCCTTCAGGCAGACCTGCAGCAGCTGCAGAAGCGTCTGCGCCTGAAGCCTGAAGCCAGCGATAAGCTGCTAACCCTAGACTTGCGAAAGCCAACTGATTTGGCGCGATCGCACCTCCTGCACCGGCTCCGCCTGCTAGCTATTGACTGGGGCATTCCCCAACCCTCGACCGGCAAAGGCACCTTCAAAGAAGCCTGGAAGCTGAGCTGGACACCGGAGCTGAGTCTGGCTGTGATCGAAGCGGGTAGATGGGGCAATACGGTGGTCGATGCTGCCGTTGCAAAGGTCTGCCACGGTGCCGAAGCAGCCACGCAGCTAGACGGGCTTACCCATCTGCTCGACCGGGTGCTGCTGGCCGATCTCTCTGCCGCTATTGTCCCTCTAATGCAGCGACTGCAGGCAGTTGCGGCCCTCTCTAGCCGTGTTGTGCAGCTCATGGATGCGCTGCCGCCTTTGGTGAATATTTTGCGATACCGAGACGTTCGGCAAACCGATGGCGACTTGGTGCGGCAAGTGATCGATGGCTTGGTGCCCCGGCTGTGTGTTGGATTGCCCATGGCCTGCGCTTCGCTGGATGATGAGGCGGCTGAAAAGATGCTGGGTGCGATCGCCCGCACGCACAGCGCCATCAATTTGTTGCGACAGCCCGAACACACCCAGGCTTGGCGTGATGTGCTGCAGCAGCTTTGCGATCAGGGGCAGCGGCACAGCCTGATCGCTGGATATAGCTGCCGCCTGCTGTTTGACGACGGGCGCCTACCGCCTGAAGAGACTGCGAGACGCCTCGGGCTGGCCCTATCTTTGGCTGCTCAGCCGACCCAAGCTGCTGCTTGGGTAGAGGGGTTCTTACGCGGCAGTGGATTGTTGTTGTTGCACGATGCCACGATATGGAAAGTGCTAGATGAGTGGGTTTGTGGCCTTTCGGAAGAGGCGTTTACGGTGCTGTTGCCGCTGCTACGGCGAACATTCTCTCGGTTTTCGGCGGCAGAGCGACGGCAGATGGGAGAAGGTGTGAGGCTAGGGCGAAAGGTGTCTCAGCGAGCAACAGCCCAATCGGAGCATTGCTTCGACACTGCGCGGGCGAACGCCAGCTTACAGGTTGCCGCGCAATTCTTGGGTCTATCTGTGTCGGAGGCAGGCTAGTGGAACAACCCATCAGCGTTGAACGATTGAGAAGATGGCGGCTCGTGCTAGGGGGCGGTGAAGCCGATGGCATTACTGAGGGCGCCGTAGAAACAGAAGGCGGGGCAGAGAATGCCAATCAGTCTGGGGGAGAGCGCGAATCGATCAGCTTGGGAAGCGGTGATCTAGAGATGGATAGCGCCCTCTCTGCGCTGTACGAAGGCGGGAAAAAGCGGCGCGGCGGATTGGAAAGCTCTGCGCCCAACGTGTCTCGCTGGCTCGGTGATATCCGTCGATACTTTCCCAGCTCTGTGGTGCAAATCATGCAGAAGGACGCGCTAGAGCGGCTAAATCTGCATCAGATGCTGCTGGAGCCAGAAATGCTGGAGGCGGTTCAGCCGGATGTGCATTTGGTCGCTAACCTGATGGCGCTCAATGGTGTGATTCCAGAAACGACTAAAGCCACTGCCCGGCTGGTGGTGCGCAAAGTGGTAGACGAGCTGCTAAAGAAATTGCGATCGCCCCTGCAGCAAGCCATCACCGGTAGCCTCAACCGCGCTCAACGAAACCGCCGTCCCCGGCACAACGAAATCGACTGGCCACGGACCATTCGCGCCAATCTGCGTCACTACCAGCCCGACTATCGCACCATCATCCCCGAGCGTCGCATAGGCTACGGGCGCAAAAGATCAGCGGTCAAAGAGATTGTTCTATGCGTCGATCAAAGCGGCTCGATGGCGACTTCTGTGGTGTATGCCAGCATTTTTGCTGCTGTGATGGCCTCTCTGCCCGCTGTGAAAACGCAGCTGATTGTATTCGATACTGCCGTTGCAGACCTCACCGAAAAGCTGGCCGACCCTGTAGAAGTGTTGTTCGGAACGCAGCTGGGAGGCGGGACTGATATTGGCCGGGCGATCGCCTACTGCCAAAGCACTATCCGCCAACCCCAAGACACGATTCTCGTGCTGATTAGCGATTTGTACGAAGGCGGCAATCCCCAAGTGCTACACAAGCGTTTGGCCAACTTGGTTGCTTCAGGCGTCCAAGTCATTACCCTGCTCGCACTCAACGACGAAGGTGCCCCTGCGTTCGATGCGAACCATGCCGCTGCTTTTTCTGCACTTGGCGCACCCGCCTTCGCCTGCACCCCCGACCAATTTCCTGATTTGATGGCAGCTGCCATTAGCCGCGTAGAGATACGGCAGTGGGCAGCGAAGGAGGGGATTGTGATGGTTTAAGGGTATACGCTACGCTTTCGCAGACTGTTTTATAAGCCCGAGTCCTATCAGGCCTAGGAGTGCGATCGCGCCGACCCAAGCCCAGTTCACAAAGAGCCCCCAGTCAAGTCTCTGCACTTCTTTATCCACCAGCCAAATTCCCAACAACACCAGGCTGCTAAACGTCACTTGAATGGCACCGAGTGCCCTTGTCTCTACCGATGTAGCCCGCCGAGATAGCAGCGCAGAGCCCAGGGCCCCTGCTAGGAAAATAGAGCTGTATAGCTGAGCGTGGAAAACATCTAGTGGCCACAGCCAAGCCCCACCTGTTGCCACCGGAGAAAACAACAATCCCAACCCGTACGCACCCAAAATTCCTGCCTGAATGCCCAAACACACAGCCCAAGGCGTAGGGAGTCGGCGCAGGTCCGCAAAGCGATAAGTGCTTAAAAAGCCACAGTAAAAAGCTGCCCCAACACAGTCTGCCAAATACAGCCAAAACCACAGATCGGTTGCCCGTCGCCCCACTTCAAACTGCTGAAGCTGCAGGCACGACACCATGAGCACGATGGTGGTAAACACCGCCATCATCGGAATAATGAGCCGAGCCAGCGCCGCTCGCCCAGATATCACTAAGCTCACCAAGCCAACTAGCGATGTCAGGTATATCGCTCCCAAAAATCGAGTGTTAAAAGGTTTCAGGGGCCAGACCCAGCGGGACTGTGCATAGTCTGGAAAACAAAACAGCGCCCCGCCCACGATGATCAACAACACAATGGAGATCACCACCATGATGAGCAGCATAGGAGGAAGACCTGAAGGGTGTGTTTGAGTGCGATCGCGTTGAGAGGCCTCTGCTGCGTCAGGCGACAATCCGGCAGACGCTTGCGAGGGCTGCTGTATATCGTTCATTTTGATCCTTATCAACGTTGGTTTACGGCCCCTAGCTGCTCTAGTGTGGCGATTTCCGATTCAGTGACGCCCGTAACGCCTGTAATAGTCATGCCTTCGTAGGGTTCTTTGTTTTGCAGGGTGCAGATGCACTCCCCCGATTCTAACGCCCACAGTTTAATCGTTTTATCGTCACTGCCGCTGGCTAGGTACTTGCCATCGGGGCTAAACGTCACAGACCAAACGCTGTTTGTATGGCCCGTCAGCACATGTACGAGCTGACCGCTCTCAGCCGCCCACAGGCGCACAGTATGGTCAGCGCTACCGCTGGCAATCCACTGCCCATCTGGACTGATGGCAACAGACATCACCCAGTTTTCGTGCCCGGTTAGCACCTGCTGACAGGTGCCCTCGCCCACGTCCCAAACGCGAACGGTTTGGTCGATGCTGCTGCTGGCCAAAAAGTCTCCACTGGGTGAAAAGGCAATGCACCAAATGCCGCTGGTATGGCCTGTCCAGGTGTCGATGCATTGGCCCGACGCCAAATCCCAAAGCTTGAGGGTGCGATCGTAGGAGCCGCTGGCCAAAATATCTTTTTGGGGGTGAAAGGCAACAGAGCAGACCCAGTGCTGATGCTCTGTGAGCGTATGGCGACACTTTCCGGTCTGCACATCCCAGAGTTTGATGCTCTGGTCGGCGCTACCGCTCGCAATCGTTTCGCCTTTGGCATCGAAGGCGACAGACCAAATGGATTTGCTATGGCCAGAGAGTCTTCGGTAGGCCCTGTCTTCAGTGGCCTGCCAGAGATGAACGTTGCCATCTTCGTTGCCGCTGGCTAGCCAATTGCCATCGGGGCTAAACGTCACAGACCAAATGGCATTTTGAGCGCCCGCTAGGGTTTCTACCGGTTCACCCGTCGGCATATCCCAAAGATGGACTAGGCGATCGCCCTGACCGCTGGCCAACTTTTTCCCATCCGGGCTAAAGGCCACAGACCACACCCAGTTGCTGCTACCTTGCAGGGTTTGCAGGCACTGCCCGTTCACAGCGTTCCACAGCCGCATGGTGCGGTCTTCACTGCCACTGGACAAAGCCTGCCCATCGGGGCTAAAGGCCACAGACCATACCCAGTTGCTATGGCCTGGCAACACTCGCAAGCACTGCTGCGCCTGAATGTCCCAAAGGCGTACCGTTTGGTCGGCACTACCACTAGCGATGGAGCGACCGTCGGGGCTAAAGGCCACAATCCAAACCCAGTTGTTGTGCCCGCTGAGAATCTGTTGGCAAGTGCCGGTCGCAGTTTCCCATACCCGCACCGTTTGATCAGCGCTGCCACTGGCGATGGAGCGCCCATCAGGGCTGAAGGCCACTGTCCAGACACCATGTTCATGCCCGGTCAGCGTACGCAACAATTCACCCGTCTGCGCCGCCCACAGCTTAATAGTGCGGTCGGCACTGCCGCTCACCAGCTGCGTACCATCCGGGCTAAAGGACACAGACCACACCCCATGCCCGTGCCCCGTCAGCGTTTGCAAACAGTCTCCCGTCTCGGCATTCCACAGCTTGATGGTGCGGTCGGCGCTGCCGCTTACTAGCTGCGTGCCATCCGGGCTGAAGGCAACAGACATTACCCAGTTTTGATGGCCTGTGAGCGTTTGCAAGCAGTCTCCCGTCTCGGCATCCCACAGCTTAATAGTGCGGTCGGCGCTGCCACTTACCAGGCGTTTGCCATCCGGGCTAAAGGCCACAGAACACACCCAGTTTTGGTGTCCTTGAAGGGTAGAAATATGCGATTTAATATCTCGTGATGTTGCCGAAAAAGCCGTTTGCCAAAGCCAAATTTCACTGTTGGTATCCCCCGTTGCGAGCACCTTGCCGTCTGGTCTAAAAGACATGGTGCGAATGCTACCAAACGGCTGGTTGAACACAGAACGAGACAAATCCGACCCCGTGAAATTGACATCGTGTAAGTTGATCCCCTGCAGGTATGCCTGCCAAATCGATAGGTTAGAAAAGTCGTAACCGGTGAGATCGACATTGAGATGGCGTAAAAGCGTGAGGATGTTGCCGCCGACGTAGCCGACTTTTTTGGGCTGCTGGCGGGCCTCGGTGAGTTGCTCTGTGAGGGCTGCTGTAATGGCTTGTGGCGTTGCGTACGAGTCGCTCAGCTGTTTGACGATGGGGCTAAGAATGAGCCGCGTTTGCGCTTGGCGAATGTAGTCTCTGGCGTTTGCCTTCACTAGCGCGTAGCGCTGCAAGAAATGGGATGATGAATGTCGAATTTCGTGGCAAATCTGGTGGATTAGCTCACCGGTGAAGTAGTCCATAATCACCGCTTGCTGTGTGATGCTCGACCGATGTCTTTCTATTAGGGAGCGCCGTTCGAGAGAGTCGACCGCTTGCAGAATTTTGCTGAGGGGTACTGTGTCGACAAGATCAGCTTGAAGCGTCTGCCAGGCAACGGGTTCTCGGTTGATGGCCAGCCAGTACATGAGGTCTTTTTCGAGCGGCGTCAGGCGATTGATCTGCCTGACTAGCAGCTGCCGAATATCGCCAAAGACTAAAGAATCTTCTTGGGCAAGGGCCAAAAAGCTGGAAATATCTCCGTCAAAATAGTCTCTAACGGCGGCTGCAATCATTTTGAGTGCTAGGGGATGGCCGCTGTAGGCTTGAATGAGCTGTGTCCATTCTTGATCTGTGCCGTTGAGTTCGCCCAGGGTTTCGAGGAGCTGTTGGCCGTTGGCTTCAGCAAGCCCCGAGAGCTGAAAACATCTGATCGGCTGCGTGTCTCCGGCCTGCAGCGCAATCTCTTTGGGTAGTTCCCGTGAGGTGATGATAAAACAGCTGTTGTGATCGGTTTCTCCAATGGTTTTGAACAGATCGTCGTAGCCTTCGTAGCCAGTGCGGTAGGTCCCAGCGCGATCGCCCTCTTCAAACAGTGCCTCTACGCCATCTAGCACAATCAGACAGCGGTGAGTGCGAGCACAGTTTATTAGCTGCCGAAGCTGCGCATCGAGCGTATCAGCGACCTCATTATCAGGTAGGTTAATATCCGGCTGTTCTAAAAAGAAGTTCAACAGATTTTTTAGCGTCTCCTGCACGGGCGGTGCATTTTTGAGACTGCGCCAAATGAGATAGTCGAAGCGCTCTGCAAGGTGACGGGCTAGCTTAGCGGTGAGGGTTGTTTTACCAATGCCGCCAATGCCACAGAGCGCGACTAAGCGAGTGCGATCGCGCTCAATCCATGCTTCTAGCGTCGCCAGCGCCTGCTCACGGCCATAAAAAACCGACACATCGACCGCAGATCCCCAATCTTGCGGCGATCGCTTTTGCGCTTGGGCGGGCGAGGGTGAGGGGGTCGGTACTGCTGGACTTTCAGCCTCACCCTCGGCAGAGCGAGCAGGCGGCGCGGTAGGCAAGGTCTCAGCAGGCGAAGAACTCCCGGGGGAAGCACCGGCAGGCAGGCCATTGCCTAAGTCTGCAATCGTTTCCCAGTCCACATTGAGCGTTTCGCACAGCTCTGTAAAGGTTGCGAAGTCGACGGGTTTGCCACCCAAAAACTTTTTTACGGTGGCGAGTGAGTAGCCTGCTCGCTCAGCCAAGGCACGCTGGGTCTGAAAGCCATTGCGCCTCACCGCGATTCGGATGGTATCAACGTAGCCAGTTTGCACCTTTATCGAACGGGGCATCGTGATCAATCTGCCAGTGAAATTAGCTCAATAGACTCAATAGAGATATCAAATCCTATCAGTGGTTTCAGGTCTACACCTATTAAACCAGTCAGCCCCCAATTATGATTGCGCATCGCGTAGCACCCAGTAAAGCAATCCTTAAGACCAACCATTGAGACATAGGACTTGGAAAAAAGCTCAGAAACAGCGGAATTACGAGGCTGCAGGCAGGCCAACTCTAAGTCAGCCACAAGTTAGCTTTTCTTGGCCCTGATCGTAGCCTGCCGACCTTTCTAATAGGGATACAGAGCAGCAAGCAACGGCGCTACTGCTCGCACACACCACACTGAGGTACTTCCGATGAAACGCTTTACTCTTTCCGCTCTTTCCGTTTTGCTTTCCGTTGGTGCGATCGCAGCTGATGCACAAGCACTACCCCAAATGGACCCCAGCTTCAAGCTTCAGTCCCTCCGCCTAAACGAACTCGACACGCGCAACAAGTCTGAATCCGACGCTACCTTCAAGCTCCAATCCATCCGCCTAGGCGAATTTGATGCACGCAACAAGGCTGAAGTCGATGCCAACTTCAAACTTCAGTCTCTCCGTCTAGATGAATTTGATGCACGCAACAAGGCTGAAGTCGACGCTAATTTCAAGCTCCAATCTCTCCGTCTAGACGAATTCGATGCACGCAACAAGGCTGAAGTCGATGCCAACTTCAAACTTCAGTCTCTCCGTTTGTACGAACTCGACACGCGCAATAAGTCTGAAGATGACTACTACCCCTACGGGCAATATCAGGACCAGACACCTTCTCAAGCCAGCCAGCCTGAGACTTGGTATGAGAGTGCGCCCGCCGCGAGCGCTGAAGAAGCAGATCTGACTGAGACAGAGTCAGCAGAAGCTGTTGTAGATGACGAAGCTAACGTTCAGGAGCTTTCTCTAATAGAGCAACGCCATCAGCTACTTGACCGGGACTAGTGCTGAGTTAACGCTGTAGAAAACCCATCACAGGCTGTCTCTTTAACCAAAAAGAGATAGTCCGTGATGGGTTTTGTCTCTTTTACATTCTTCTTCCTAAGTCAGCCACAAGTCAGCTTTTCTGTAGCCCTTAACATAGCCTTCCGCCTCGTCTAATGGAGTTGTTCATTACCGAGGCCGTTTCCATGAAGTACACTTTTCGTTCTGCCCAGTCACGTATTCTTAAAAGATTGCGATTAGGTCTGAGCTATTGTTTATCTTTGGCCAGTGTGTTGGCCATCTCAGCTGAAGCGATCGCTACCCCTATCCCTCCAGAATCTGCAGACAAAGAGCAAACAGCTCAAGTTACAACAGACTCTACTGCGCTCCGTTTGCTCCCTTTCTTCAACCTCAACCATACAGAAGGCGGCGGTCAGGAAGGCTTCACCAGTGTCGGTGGCTTTCTCCCTTTGTTTCAAACGCCAGGGCAAAACGTCACCTTTATTGATGGTCGTGTCACTGTAGATAATGATGGCAACTTTGGTGGGGGCTTACAGGCTGGCTACCGCGCCCTGCTGAACGACAGTACAATATGGGGCGCCTATGCTGGCGTAGATGTTCGTACGGCGGATGGTGGCACTATCTCGGGAAGCGATCGCACCTTCACCCAAGCAACCGTCGGCACCGAACTCCTCGGCGAAAACTGGGACCTCACCCTCAGCGCCAACCTGCCCTTAGGCAATGCACGCCAGGTCCTATCTGACGAAACCCAAGCGGTAAACCCTCGGTTTGTAGAAAATCAACTGCTCTTAGATGAGCAGCAGGTGGAGCAGGCACAGGCTGCCCTCACCACCGTTTCGCTAGATGGTGGCCTTGAGCTGTTCGACTTTGGTGAAGGTAGCAGCCTGTGGGGCCGAGGTGGGGTGTACTTTTTGGGTGGAGAAGCTTCAGAAGATAGCTTGGGCTTCCGAACGTCACTCGACTATCGATTGAACAACAATTTGCGCTTCGGGGTAGGTGTGCAAAATGATGGTGTGTTTGGCACCAATGCCATCTTTTCTGTGAATGCGCTGCTGGGTTCCCCCTCACGACCTGTATACGATGCCGAAGAGGATTCTGCAGATGAGTATGCGCGATCGCAGCTATGGGCTAGAGCAGCAGAACCCATTGCTCGTACCAACACTGTGCTCATCGAAGATCAAACAAATATTGAGCTCCTTCAGGAAGGCGTCGCTGCGATTAATCCAGAGACCGATCAAGCGTTTGTCTTTCGTCATGTAGACCCTTCAGTTGGCACGAACGGTGTGGTCAATGGGGTTCTAGAGGAGGTGCTAGTCAGAGATGCCACGTTTGAAGATCCTGTGCGTACGATTGCCGAGGCGGCAAATATCGCTGACGCGAACGCCGACAATATTATCTTTGTGCAAGCGGGTGATGCAGGTGGCGGCTTTACCCTACCAGATGGCGTACAGGTGCGCTCTGTTGGGCCTGTTCAGCTGTTGGATACTCAGTTTGGAGAGGTGACTTTACCCGGTTCAGGAAGTGGTAACTTACCGACGGTCGATGGCACTGTCACCCTTGGAAATAATTCTTTAGTCTCTGGTCTGGAGATTGATCTGGGTGTGTTAGAAAACGGGGAAGAGAATTTACAGCCAGAAGAGCTTCCAGCCGCCGAAATATTGATAGCAAGAAGAATTGTCAATGGCATTGTAGGCCGTGGAGAGAATATCGCGATTGAAGATAACGTCATTTCCAGTGTTGACCGGGGCATTAACCTGACTGACACTGATGGCACCGTGACCATCGTTCGCAATCAAATCTCGAATACGACTGATGGCGTTGTTTTTGATGATATTAATGGAACGGATGATGTCACCATTACCATTGCCGATAATGGGCTAGACACCACGAATGATGCAGGCATAGAGTTTGGTGCCATTGAAGGTGATGCGACCGCTAATATTACAGTTACAGGCAACCAATTTGCGAACGTGGAGGGCGATAATATCTTCTTTGGAGATATTCAAGGAAACGCTGTCGCTACCATTGATATCGCAGACAATGTGATCAGTGGAGGGGAAAATGGTATTGAGTTTTCAAATATTGAAGACACTGCCAACGCCACGATTGATATCAGCAACAATCAGATTGATGATGTTGTTTTTGAAGGCATTGATCTTCTCGATATTGAGGATGACACCGTTGTAACGATTTCGATTGTAGATAATCAAGTCACCACTGGCCTGACGAGTATTGACCTCGGAAATATAGAGAACCGCGCCGATGCGACCATCACTATTACCGGAAATACTCTGGACTCTGAGAAAAGAGGTGGCATTTTTATCAATGATCTTGAAAACGACACAGTTTCTGATATTTCCATCTCGGAGAACACGATTCTCGGAGCCGGTGAAGAAGCCATCGAAATCGATAGGATTGAAAACAATGCCGATGCCACCATTCGTGTCCTGAACAATCAAATTTCCAATGCAGTAGAAGAAGGCATCATCTTCGATGACATTGAAAACACGACCACAGCAAATATCACTGTGACTGGCAACACGATTACTGATGTGGGCGGCGACGGCATAAGATTCGATGTAATTGAAAACAATGCCAACGTTACGCTAACGGTTGACGACAACACGATTACCAATCCTGGCGGAGATGGTGTCAGTATCGATCACACAGCCAATACTGACATGTGCCTCGCACTCGATAACAACACGGTTACGAATCCTGGTGCTGACGGCTTTAATCTGCTCAGTGATGGAAAAGGTCAGTTTCAGATAGTTGACTTAGCAAATGTCACCGACCGAAATATCGGCTCCTTCAACCCAGCCGATATCGAGACTAATGAAGCGTTTGCAGAGGGGACGCCAGGCGTCGCTCCCTGCCCATAGCTACCTACTTTTGATGCTTTGAAATCATGCCGCCAAACCAGTCTCCTGCTGCGTTGGCGGCTTACATCTACAAGTCAACCATAAGTCAGCTCTTCACAGCTCTCTACGTAGCCTTCTGCTTTGTCTAATAGAGATGCAAAGCACCGCTATCTGGACAACCATCATGATTGCTTTCAACGCTAGCGACTTCTCAAAACCCTACGCCACCTCTAGGCTGAACGCGCTTCCCAAAATCTGTTTTACAGAGATTGATCAAGCATTCTTCATCTGGGGTGTCATCACGTTGGTTATCTTCTCGTTGGCCCAGTTCTCGACTATCAGCTGGATTGTCCAAGCGATTTTCGATGCAGCGCTGACGGGCGTTGGTATTGCGACCACCTCAGGCTTGACCTGGGCGATCGCAGGCATTGCCAAGCTTCGTTGGGTCGTTGTTCTATGGGCCGGGCTGATGAGCGGGGGGACGGTGGCTACGGCCTATGGCATTTTTTACGGCAGTGCTTTGATTTTGCCGAATCTGTGTCTGCTGTGGCTGACGCTGTGTGCGGCGGGCTACGGGGCAATGGCGGTGGGGATGCGATCGCGTTGCTTTACAGCCGTCTGCCTAGTACATCTGGCGGCGCTGGCACTATCACTCTGCAACAGCATTGCTTGCATTGGCTACACATCAGGCTGGCAATTTTTCAGCAGTGGTCTGGTAATGGCCTCTTCCCTTTTCTTTTTCTCGTTTGTGCCTTGGGATATGCAGACTTCCGATTGCAAGTGACTTCATGTACGGTCGCCGCGGAATATTTGAGGGAGGGCTATCCGCAGCTATGAGTTCGGTCTAAAAACTAGCCTTAGAAGTAGCCATCAGAAGTAGCCATCTTGCTCAATTTCCTCAATGACCTGCAGACCACGCGAATCACCAACGCTCAAAATGGCAGAGCGGGCGTCTTCTTTTACGCCAAATTCGGGGTCTTCTGCAAAGGCTTCAATCAGTGCGTCAATAGCCGTTGCATATACAACGTTTGAAGGGAGCTCTGCGCAAATTTGGCCGATGGCCCAGGCGCAGTTACTCCTTACAGCAGGCATGCGATCGCGCCGCATCCCCGCGATCAGTGCTGGCACAGCCTTGATCATGGCCTCGTAGTCAATCTTCGGCGTCTGGCCTAGGGCGCTCGCTGCCCACAGGCGCACAGCTGCAATATCGTTTTTGAGAGCATCCGTTAGCGTTTCTAAGGCCCGGGCATCGTGGTGGTTGCCCAGCGCCCAGATCAGTCCCTTCCGCACATAGCCATTCCAATCGCGGTGAAACTGGGCGATGAGGGGCGCAACGGCTGTGGGGCTGGTATTGCGGCCTAGCGCGTTCGCCGCACTGACCCGCACCAGCGGACAGGGGTCACCCAGCAGCCCGATCAAAAAAGGAATCGCCCGCCCCTCGTCCATTTCGCAAAAGGCCCGGGCGCCAAGCATGCGCTGCTGGCTATCGGGGTGGTAGAGCAGCGCCAGCATGACATCTGCATCTGGCTTTGGCTCATTGTCTTCGCCTGCCAGCGCAATCAGATCTAGCGGGTCGTGGGGCGTTGCTCCGCCAATCTCGGCTTCTAATACTGAGAGTTCGTCTTCGTAAATGTTGTTCACTGCAACCCGCTCATTCTGAAAAGGTTGTGAAAAGGTCCTGAAAAGAAGGAGCGCAGGGACTCCCGCTGAGGCGGGCACATTCCCTCTACGCTCCTTCTCCTATCTCCGGTTCGGTCTAGATATCTGCTAGCACTCGCCGCGCTGCCGCAATGGTCTGGTCGATGTCTTCGTCAGTATGCGCCAAAGACGTAAAGCCTGCTTCAAACTGGGAGGGCGCCAGATAAATGCCCTGCTCCAGCATGCCACGGTGGAACCGGCTGAACTTTTCGAGATCGGACTGTTTGGCATCGTCGTAGTTGTGTACCGGGCTGCCCGTGAAGAACATGCCAAACATCGCGCTGATATTGCCACCGGTGACCTCGTGCCCTGCATCTCGGGCTGCTTCTAGCAGGCCCTCACTGAGCTTTTTGGTGGTGCGCTCCAGCTGGTCGTAAGTGCCAGGGCGACGGAGAATTTCTAGGGTTTTGATGCCTGCCGTCATGGCCAATGGATTGCCCGAGAGGGTGCCCGCCTGATACACAGGGCCTGCTGGCGCAATCATTTCCATGATGTCGCGGCGACCGCCGTAGGCACCCACAGGAAGCCCGCCACCAATGACTTTGCCCATGGTGGTGAGGTCGGGGGTGACATTAAACTTTTGCTGCGCGCCGCCGTAGGAAATGCGGAAGCCCGTCATTACTTCGTCGAAGACCAAGAGCGCGCCATTGTCTTTGGTGATTTCTCGCAGGCCTTCCAAGAAGCCAACGTCGGGGGTGACAAAGCCAGAGTTACCTACCACTGGCTCCAAAATGACGCCTGAAATTTCACCCGGATTGTCAGCGAAGAGCTGCTTGACGGCTTCGAGGTCGTTGTAGGGGGCGGTGAGCGTGTCGGCGGTGGCTGCTTTAGGGACGCCGGGTGAGTCTGGTAGGCCCAGGGTGGCCACGCCAGAACCCGCCTTCACCAAAAACATGTCGGCATGGCCGTGGTAGCAGCCCTCAAACTTGACGACCTTGCTGCGCTGGGTGAAGGCGCGCATCAGCCGCAGCACGGCCATGCAGGCTTCGGTCCCGGAGTTTACGAAGCGGACCATCTCTACGCTGGGGACCGCTTCGATCACCATTTCGGCCAAGACATTCTCCAGATAGCAGGGGGCGCCAAAGCTAGTGCCTTTGTCGATAGCAGCTTTGAGCGCGTCGAGCACTTCTGGATGGGCGTGGCCGCAGATGGCGGGTCCCCACGTACCGACATAGTCGATGTATCGGTTGCCATCTACATCCCAAACGTAAGCGCCTTTGACTCGGTCAAAGACAATGGGCTGACCGCCAACAGAGCGAAAAGCGCGAACCGGAGAGCTGACGCCGCCGGGCATGAGGGACTGGGCTGCTGAAAAAATTTCGTCAGACTTAGTGGTTTTTAGAGTCGTGGTGCTAACCAAAACGCGCTCCTACGGTATTCAAAAAAGATAGAGTGATCAATTTGCTCAGTAGGGCCTTGTGTCTGGCAGCCTATGCGTGGCGGCCGATTCACAAACTTGGTTTACTGAGCAGAAGGGTAAGGTTTTTCTGGCTATGGAATGATGATGTCCCAATGCGCAGTATTTTTCATCCTAGCGGGTAAAGATCCCTTTTCCTTTTGAGATGTAAAAGAATGTATCGAACCTACTTATTTTCCTAGCGAGCGGCTGTGCGCGCAGGGCGCTAGGGCGATGTAGCATGGAGACTGCGAAATAATTGCCCGAAAAACGCGCGAAAAACTGCTTGGCTATGTCTCACGCTGCTATCTCTGTCGACAAGATTCGCTTCAATGAGCAGGGGCTGGTGCCCGCGATCGCTCAAGACTATCTGGACGGCACCGTGCTCATGCTGGCCTGGATGAACATGGAGTCGCTGCGCAAAACTATAGAGACAGGCGAGGTGTGGTATTGGAGCCGGTCGCGCCAGGAGCTGTGGCACAAGGGCGCCACCTCCGGCCATATCCAAAAGGTGCGCGGCCTCCGCTACGACTGCGATAGCGACGCGCTACTTATGACCATTGAGCAAGTGGGCGATATCGCCTGCCACACCGGCGAGCGCAGCTGCTTCCATCAGGTAGAAGATGCCACCGGCGTGCAGGTGGTGCCGCCCCCCGCTGACACCCTCTCCCAGGTGTTTCGCGTCATTTGCGATCGCAAGCAAAACCCCAAACCCGACTCCTACACCAACAAGCTATTCGAAGGCGGCGACAACAAGATCCTCCAGAAGATCGGCGAGGAAGCTGTGGAAGTCGTCATGGCTTGCAAAGACGACGAGCCGGATGAGATTGCCGGGGAAGTTGCAGACTTGCTTTACCACACGCTGGTTGCGATCGCCCATCACAATGTGGACCTCAACGCGGTGTACCGCAAGCTGCAGTCTCGGCGTTAGCTGCACACTGGCAAAGCTCTCGCAAGCTAAGCGGCCCAGGCAGTCGGTGAGTCGTGCTGAATCTTGAGCGACAGCGGAATTTCTACGGTGAAGGTTGCGCCCTGCCCAGGCTGGGAATGGCAGGTGAGGTGTCCCTGATGGGTCGTCTGCACGATTTGGTGGCTCATCGAGAGGCCGAGGCCAGCGCCGTCACCAGCGGGCTTCGTGGTAAAGAAGGGGTCGAATATCTGCTGGAGAACGGCGGCTTCTATGCCCGCGCCATTGTCTTGGATGGCGATGCGAACGCAGTCGGGACCGGCCTCGGTGGTAATGGTGATGGTGGGGTCACCGCTGGCAGCGGTCACCGCGTCGATGGCATTGCTCAAAAGCCCCATGAAAACCTGGTTGAGCTGGCCCGGATAGCAGTACACCTTGGGCAGGTCGCCGTAGTGGCGGATGACCTTGATGGCGGGCTGGTGGCTGGTGGCCTGGAGGCGTGACGATAGGATCAGCAGCGTACTTTCTATGCCTTGGTGAAGGTCGACGGCAGTGGTCTCAGAGTCATCGGGATGAGAAAAAGTCTGTAGCGATCGCACGATAGTCGTAATTCGCTCCGCGCCCGTTTCTATGGAGTCCAACAGCTGGGGAAAGTCAGATTGAATAAAGGCTAAATCGGCCTCTTCGAGCGCGTTTTGCAGCTCTGCCGAGGTTTCGGGATGCTCTGCTTGGTAGGTCTTGAGCAGTGAGAGCAAGGTAATGATGTAGCTGCGGGCAGGTTCCAAGTTTCCCTGAATAAAGCTCACCGGGTTGTTGATTTCGTAGGCGACGCCAGCCACGAGCTGGCTTAAGCTCGCCATTTTTTCACTTTGCACCAGCTGCATTTGGGCCTGCTTGAGCGAGGCGGTTCTTTCTTTGACTTTAGCTTCTAGGATCTGCTGGGTGTTAGCTAGGCGATCGCTGGCTTGATTAAAGGCTGTTGCCAGTGCCTGTAGTTCATCCCCCGTTTTCATCTGTATTGGCATACGGTCTGGCTGGCCCAGATCTTCAGTGCCTGCTTTCAGGCGATTGATCGCCTTCATCACCGGACGCAAAAGCCCGTAGTACTGAGCAAATAGCAGGGAGATAACCGCGCTAAAGCTCAAAAGTTCTAACAGCGCAGCGCGGTTCCGCGTGGTCTGTTGCTGCTGGCTGTAGGCTGCGGTTTCTGCCTGGGCGCTGTCGAGTAGGGCTTGAATATAGCTGCTGATATGGGTTTCGTATAGCCGTAGCGATCGCGTAATGTCCTGCGCTTCGGTACTGTCGGTCGTCTCTGGGGAAGATAGCCGCTCGGCTAGCGTTTCTAGATACTGATGCTGCTGCCGAATGCCCTCAAGCTGAGCATGTGAGAGGCCATTTTCTGGGGGAATCAGTTCACTAAGCTGGTTCAATGCTGCAAAAAAACGTTGACGCGATCGCTCGTATCTGGCCTGTTCTTCCTCACTGCCTTTCAGCACAGACAGTCGACTGAGGGCCGTCATTTGGTCGTGAATGGCAAACTCTAGCTGAACCACGCTAGACACCGTTGTCTGGGTCTGGGTGTAGCGCTCATCGAGGGCGATACCCGAGCGCCGATTCATCAGGTAGCTACTGGTAGAGAGCACCGACGTCAGCGCGATCAGCAGCGCAGAGGAGCCGATAAATTTGGTCGTGATTTTCATAGGGCCTATGGCAAAACAATAGCCAGCCCAAAGGCACATGGCGCACGTTTACAAATGCAGCTTCCAATGAAAATGGTTCGTTTGCTGCGGGAGAAAAGCGTCGATGAGATCGCTGGTGAAAATGCGGGTTGAAGGTATGGGGTAAACGGTGTACGCGTGAGCCTTTGCGAGTGAGTCTATTGATGATGGGTTGGTATTGAGTATGCCCAGCGGTAGCGCTCCGGCTGTGCTATCGCCCGGTGAGTGAGGAAAATTTCTATGATTAATGCATTTTGAAGTGAATTTATCCTTTTTGTTCGTAATGTCGGCCAAAGTATGCTGGTTTTCACCCTGGTTAAGCCGTTTCGGTCATGGTATTTCCAGTAAAGTCTGCCTGCAGTATGCTCCTGGTGAATCAACCCAGTGTCGTCAGGAACTTTCATCAAAAGGACTATAGAATTAGCCTGTGAAATGAACGCGGTGATGGATTTAGTAGCAGCATGGCGACAGCGCAAGAAAGATCAGCAGACAATGAAGCGGCTATCAATTTAGGACCTGTAGAAGAGCTGACAGCGCAACCTACAGCGGCCATTGCCAAGCGCGCTGCCGAACTGCGATCGCAGCTACAAAAAGCCAGTTACGCCTACTACGTTCTCGATGCGCCCGATCTGCCCGATTCGGTATACGACCGCCTGTACCGCGAGCTGCAAGCTTTAGAAGCGCAGTACCCTTCTCTACTCACCCCCGATAGTCCTACCCAGCGAGTGGGGGCGCAGCCCGCTGACCAGTTCACCTCAGTCCCGCACAATATTCCGCTCTACAGCCTAGAAAATGCCTTCGACACGCAGGAGTATTTAGAATGGCAGGCCCGCTGGCAGCGTCTAGAGCCCGATGTCGGCGAAGCTGAAGCCGTCGCCGAACTCAAGATTGACGGCAATGCCCTAGCTTTGACCTATGAAAACGGCGTGCTGGTGCGGGGGGTAACCCGAGGCGATGGCATCGTCGGCGAAGACATCACCCAAAACGTGCGCACCATTCGCACGATTCCCCTCAGGTTGCAGATGCCTGCTGGGCAGTCGCCGCCACCAGTGGTAGAAGTGCGAGGAGAGGCATTCTTGCCCATAGACGTGTTCGACGATATCAACCGCAAGCGCGAAGCCGAGGGGACTGCGCTATTTGCTAACCCTCGAAACGCAGCAGCAGGCACCCTCCGTCAGCTCGATGCCAAAGTTGTCGCCGAGCGACGGCTCGACTTTTTTGCCTACACGCTGCTCTTGCCAGAAGGCAGCGCCGACCTAACGGCCCCCACCACCCAGTGGGACGCCTTAGAATGTTTGCAACGCCTAGGCTTTCGCGTGAATCCAAACCGTCAGCGATGTGAGTCGGCCGCCGCCGTAGCCCGCTACTACGACGCGTGGGAGCAAAAGCGTCACGATTTGCCCTACCTGACCGATGGCGTGGTGGTAAAGCTCAACAGCTTTGAGCTGCAGGACCGTTTGGGCTTTACAAACAAATTTCCGCGCTGGGCGATCGCGCTAAAGTACCCCGCCGAAGAAGTGCCCACTATCCTCAACCGGGTGACGGTGCAGGTCGGTCGCACCGGTGCGATTACTCCAGTCGCTGAGCTGAGCCCTGTGCAGCTCGCAGGCACTACCGTCTCCCGGGCCACCTTGCACAACGCCGACCGCCTGGCAGAGCTAGACCTGCACCTAGGAGATACCGTAATTGTCCGCAAGGCCGGGGAAATCATTCCTGAAGTGGTGCGCGTGCTGGCAGAGCTAAGGCCGGAGGGTGCCCAGGCCTACCAGCTCCCGGCGACTTGCCCGGAGTGCGGTCAGCCAGTGGTCAAGCCTGAAGGAGAAGCGGTCACTCGCTGTGTAAACCAATCTTGCCGGGCCATCTTAAGCGGCTCGCTGCGACACTGGGCCAGCCGCGACGCGCTAGATATTAGCGGGCTGGGCGAGCGTCTGGTGCAGAGCTGGATAGACCAGAGCGTAGTCACCTCCATCGCCGACCTGTACGATCTGACCCTAGAAGATTTGCTGCCCCTAGAGCGGATGGGTAAGCAGCTGGCCAATAAGCTGCTGCAGTCGATTGAGGCCTCCAAGGCGCGGCCCTGGTCGAAGGTGCTCTACGGCCTGGGCATTCGGCTAGTGGGTGCGACCAATGCTCAGCTGCTGGCTGATAATTTTTTGTCGGTGGAGGCGCTGGCCCAGGCAGATGAAGCTGCGATCGCGCAAATCTACGGCATCGGTCCAGAAATTGCCCAGTCTGTTCGCCAGTGGTTTCAAGTGCCCGCCAATCAGCAGCTGGTTGACCGACTCGCAGCCGCTGGCCTGCAGCTGTCTTCTCAGTCACCTTCACAGGCCGCTTCACCACAGCCCCTAGCCGGTAAAACCTTCGTGCTGACCGGCACACTGCCCACACTCAAACGCTCCGAGGCAAAAGCGCGTATACAGGCTGTCGGCGGGCGGGTAAGCAGCTCAGTGAGCGCCAAAACAGACTATGTTGTAGTCGGTGAAAATGCAGGCTCCAAACAAGATAAAGCTGAGGCCTTGGGCCTCACCCAGCTCAGTGAAGCCGCGCTCCTGTCCCTGCTAGAGACAGGAGCGGTGGAAGACTCCCAGACATAGCCGCTTTGGCTGTGCGGTCCTCTCCAAGTCTGAGTCCTTTGGCTTATGATGAGATTGATGAGAAATCTTTTCAACAGTTCCTATCGTCCGCTCCCTGACTCCCCCAGCACATGGTTGAGGGGAGGTGAATTAGAATCTCCTTCCCTTCGTGTAATCCACTACACATTCAAGCAGTTCAGCGGACGATGGCGCCGAAGATGGTGGCGGCGTGTCGGTTTAGGCGCCCTGTCGCTAGGCGTTGCTTTGATGACTGGGGGCGCTAGGCCAAGCGAGGCAGCTGAGAAAATTATTTTTTCCTTTGGCGCAAATATTGAGCGCTCTATTTCTGTTGATTCTCTAGAGCGCTACGCCGAAAACGGAGAGATAACAGATGAACTTGCCCCCTATCTCTCCTATATTGACCGATTTGATCCGCAGGCCAGAGAGCAGCTGCGTGAAGTGCTTACCCAGCGCGCCGATTTAGATGTTGTCACCGTGGCACAGTTTGCCTACACGCCCCAAGGTGAATATCTTCTTTCTCAGGCGGGCGAGGTCTTTCGAACGGGGGCTCGGTTGTCGGGTCAGAAGGGGCTGCGGGGCGCAGCCATCGTGTCGGCGGCTGACCGAGAAACGGGGCTGACGATTCTCAATGTGGTGCGCAATTTTCCCACGCCGGTGCTACGGGTCGATATCCGTCAGGGGGTGGCGATCGCCAATCAGGTGAGCAACGCTTTTCAGCAATCAGATGCGGCCCTTGAGCTGGTACAACAGATTGCTTTAGAAAGTGCAACAGACGCTTTCCCGCAGGGCCAGTCTGCCGGTGATCTGCTCCGACTCGCGATAGACTCAGGTCCATTTACCGTGAGGCGACTGTCGCTGCGGGTCAAGGCTAGCTCTAAGCCAGTCGATGTTTATTTGCCGCAGCTGCCTGCGTTTCCGCTAGACCTTGGTGAGGGACCGGTTTGGCCTGCGGTTGTTATTTCTCATGGGTTGGGGAGCGATCGCACCTCCTATGCCTATCTGGCTCGGTTTTTGGCACAGCATGGCTTTGCGGTCATCAATGTAGAGCATCGCGGCAGCAGCGCAGAGCAGTTAGAGGCTCTGGTCTCAGGTCGAACAAACCAAGTCGTGCCAGATCAGGAGTTTGTTGATCGCCCGCTGCTAATTTCTCGCGTGCTCGATGAGCTAGCCCTCCTCCCCGACTTCAAAGATAAAAATATTGGCACGATTGATTTCAACAATGTGGGTATCGTCGGCCAGTCGTTTGGTGGCTATACTGCCCTAGCTTTAGCCGGTGCGCCTATTAACTACAATCTTCTTTCTGCGAACTGTCCGCCTGCTTTCAGCGTCAACCTGTCGCTGCTGTTACAGTGCCAAGCGGTCGAACTCGATCCGGCTGAACGACTCACCCCCAGCTTCGAAGATCCGCGCATCAAGGCAGTGGTTGCCATCAACCCCATCACAAGCAGAATCTTCGGGCAAGAAAGCATTGCGCAAATTGAAGTCCCCGTTTTGATCATGTCAGGCAGTCGCGATACGGTCGCCCCCGCTCTGCCCGAGCAGGTCCGCCCGTTTACCTGGCTGACCATGGCAGATCGCTACCTGCTGGTGATGGAAGGCGGCACCCATTTTTCGACCATCGGCCTGACCGGAACAGAAACCATTCAGCTCCCTTCAGATGTGCTAGGCCCTGTCTCTGATGTGTCGCGTCGCTACACACAGGTGATGAGCATGGCTTTTTTAAACACCTATCTCAGAGGCGATCTTCGCTACCAGCCCATCTTGACCAGTGCATTTACAACCCGGTTTGGTCGGCCTGAGATGCCGCTGAGCATTATCGCCAACCTAGAGCCAGATCAGCTGGCGCTCCAGCTCCAGCTAGCTGAGCAAGAAGGCCAAGTCGCGCCGTCCGCGTTTCAGACCCAACCAGACACGTCTCCGCTAGACGCTACTCAGCTAGACACTACCCATACAGACACCACCCACCTAGACACTCTAGGACGACCGATGCCAAACTAATTTTTCTACGTACGGTTTGACTCAGCACGCTGCCGCAGCCAGTAATGACGATGCACGGCTTTCTCAATTTGAATAAGCCACTTGGCTGGACATCGCATGACTGCGTCGCCCGGCTAAGACGGCTCCTAAACACCAAAAAAATAGGCCATGCAGGAACGCTAGATCCGCTGGCAACAGGCGTCTTGCCCATTGCTGTGGGCAGAGCGACTCGGCTGCTGCAATATCTCCCCAAGAGAAAGGCTTATCGGGCGACCATTCGCTTTGGCCTCACAACCACAACAGATGATCTAGAAGGTGATGTGCTTACCGAGCAGTCAGCCGAGCGACTCACCCGGCAGCAAGTAGAAGCTGCTTTGGGCAACTTTATCGGCACGATACGTCAGAAGCCACCTATGTACAGCGCTGTTCAGCTGAGAGGAAAAAGGCTGTACGAGCTGGCACGCCAGGGCAAAGTTGTCGATGTGCCTACCCGTGAAGTGGTGATTTCACAGCTAAATTCTCAAGATTGGCAGACAGAGCCGCACACGCAGCTGACGGTAGATATCGACTGCGGCCCAGGTACTTACATTCGTTCGCTGGCCCGGGATTTGGGTGCAGCAGTCGGAACGGGCGCTACCCTAACTGGGCTCTGTCGTACTTATAGCAATGGGTTTGACCTATCTGATAGCATCACGCTGGAAGCGCTGCAGAAAGTGTTAGCCGCAGAGACGTTTTCTCTGGTGCCAGCAGGCAAAGCTGTGGCACATTTGGATGCGATCGCTCTTCCTCCAGACCTTGCACGCCGCTGGTGCCTGGGCCAAAAGCTAGCACTGTCGGCCGAGGCGCTGCATTTACGCAGCAATCCCAGCAACCTCGCAGGAACGGTCCAGGTACAGTCAAGGCCCGTTCGGGTGATGATGGCGGAGACGGACGTCTTCTTGGGCATCGGTGAAATTCGCAATCAAAATTTTCTTGGGGAAACAACTAAACAGGACTTAGAGAAATCGCTAACGAGAGAGGAAGATAGCGGCGGATTACTCGTTCCGAAGCGGGTTTTTGTTGACGCTGCAGACTTAGAGAAGACTTAGAGAAGACTTAAATACCTACTTCTAGTCGTAAACTTTGTTTACATTCTTTCATCTTTTTTTAATCAATTGAAATCTTTGAACGGCTTGGCTGCTGCCGTATACACCCCTCTTCTTGTCAGCCTGGGTCAATGTAATCGCCTGCTGATATGGCTTTAGAGTGCGATATGATGTCAGATATTCTCCTAATCGCGTTTGGAAGTACAAGATGTTAACGCTCAAGATCGTTGTATATATCACAGTGTCTTTCTTTGTTGGTCTGTTTATCTTCGGCTTCCTGAGCGGAGACCCTGCCCGTAACCCCAGCGGCCGAGACTTCGACTAAGCTTCGACTCGTGGGTCTAGTCGCATTGCAGGCGATGTCGCACGCGGTTCTGACTGGCTGGATAAAAATATTATTTCAGATTGCTAGGATAGCCCGCTTTGCCGGGCTGTCCTTTTCTGTGCCTGCTGGACGGACAGGTAGTGCATCATCTTGTGATGTAATGGTTTTCCAAAGCAGCGTGGTGAAGGCGATAGGGACAGGCGTATATGCATATTGAGTTACCACCTGAGCAGCCGCCCATTCCTATCGTTGAAGTTGTTTCTACAAGCGCAGCCGACCTGCAGGCTGCTTCACCCACCGACAGTTCGGTGACCTCTCAAGAGACCCTGCTCAACCAGCTTCGGACAGGCGTTGATCCTGCGGTGTCTGCGTCGTCTCTGCAATCGGTTCAGGTGGAGAGTGGCCAACAGCACTCACCGGTTCATCCAGAGGTGCTCACGGAGATATCGCCTGAATTTTCTCAGCTGCCAACGCTACCCGATCCAGTGGACGATGAATCTACTGATGAGGATGGATTTGAGCCAGAGAACGTAGCTCCTGCTTTACCAGAGGATGATTCTGATGCTGCGCCTGCTGATGCACCGGCAGACGAGGCCGCAGATGAAGCAGAGGAGTCTTTGCAGATAGATTTGGAGACGGAGCTAGGGGACGAGGATGAGCTAACGCCTGAAGAATTGCGATCGCAGCTCAGGCTCACCGCCGACTTTCAGTCATACGACCCCGTCTCGCAGACCGTCACCGCCCGGGGCAATGTGCTCCTACGGCTCAACGACGCCATCATCGAATCCGACAATTTATGGGTTAACCTGATCAATCGCTACGCGCTGGCAGAAGGCGACGTGCTACTCACAAGAGGCGCGCAGCTGGTGCGGGGGCGCCGCGCCGAATACAACTTCATTCAGCAGGCAGGCGTTGTTCGAGATGCGGTAGGCACCCTCTTTTTGCCAGCGCTCGATGAAGACTTTGCCTCACCGCTAGAGGGGCCGACGGCTTCCCGCTCAGCCTATGACCCCATCGCCCGCAATCCTGACCTGCGGATTCGCGGCGATGGCAGCTTGCAAATTGGGCTCAGCTCAGAGGCCGACTTTGCCGATGATGACGATGGCCAGATTAGGCAGCTTCGCTTTGAGACCGATGAGCTGTCGTTTGGTGTAGAAGGGTGGCAGGCCGACCAGGTAAGGGTGACAAACGACCCGTTTTCGCCGCCGGAAATAGAGCTACGGGCATCGGGTTTGCTACTGCGCAATATTTCTCCCACTCAAGATGAGCTGCTGCTGCGACGACCTCGTTTGGTGTTTGACCAGGGGCTGTCTTTGCCGTTGCTGCGATCGCGCATCTTGCTCAGTCGCGGTGCTGTCAATCCTGATGATGTCAATCCGGTTCCGATTCCGGTGGGGATTGATGGGCGCGATCGCGGTGGTCTCTTTCTCGGTCGTAAGGTGCCGCTAGTCACCACCGACCGCACCCGGCTATCGGTGACGCCGCAGTTTTTTCTCAACCGTGCCTTCAGCGGAGAAACCGACTCGCCCTTCGATTTTCGTAACTTCGGTGCCGCCGCCGAACTCAGGTCTCAAATTGCCCCCCGCACCCGCCTCGTGGGCGGCGCGGATCTGACCAGCGTCGACTTTTCTGAAGTCACTGAGAACGTGCGTGCCAGCTTGCGGTTAGAGCAGCTCATTGGCGACCATCGTCTGTCCTTGCAATCGAGCTACCGGGAACGCCTGTTTAACGGGTCGCTGGGGTTTCAGGATGTGCAGGCGAGCTTGGGCGCTGTTTTGCTCTCTCCAACGATTGACCTCGGGGATACGGGGCTGCGGCTCACTTACCAAGCCAGCGCTCAGCTGATCAATGCAGAAACAGACCGAGAAGACTTGCTCGCATCCCGGGGGTCTACCTCTGGGCGAGTGACCCTTGGCCGCTATCAGGGAAGCGTCGCGCTGCGTCGCAACTTCGACCTCTGGAGAGGGTCGCCCCGGGTCGACGGCCCCTTCAAAGGGCTGCGCTACACCCCAGAACCGGTCGTTCCCTACCTCCGACTCAAAACCGGCGTGCGCACAACCGGAACGTACTACAGCAATGGCGACTCTCAGAACAGCCTGCTCGCCCGCGTCGAGCTTGAAGCGCAGCTCGGCCATCTCATCCGCAACGTAGGCGACTACACCCGGCTAAACCTAGGCTACACCCAGTCATTCTTAGGCCAGGCCAGTTCTCCTTTCCTATTCGACCGTGAAGTAGACCGCAACGTGCTCTCCATGGGCATTACTCAGCAGGTGTATGGTCCCTTCCTCCTCGGCTTTCAAACCGCCATCAGTTTCGATGAGGGAGAACCTATCAACACCACTTACACCCTTGAGTACAGCCGCCGCACCTACGGCATTCTCCTGGAATACGACACGACGCAAAACACCGGTGCTATTGGCTTTCGCCTAAGCAACTTTAGCTGGATTGGCGATACCAACCCCTTCGATACTCCTCGCATTCGCCGGGTAGAAGGGGGCGTGATTGAATCCCGCTAGTAAAGAAACGATAAGCTAGGGCTGTAGTTTTAATTAATGTAAATTGAGTAGCTCAGTACTAATACGGATTGAGTAATAGTATGTATGTGGTATGCCTAATTACCTATCCGCTTTTTCTGCTTTTTAGTCATTAACGCCACTATTTAGCTTTAGACTATCTAGCTTTAGTTGGTGTTCTAGCTAGCTCATTTTCGTCAACTCTGATAGACAACTTCCGTCAACTTCTGTAAGTGGGTAGCAGTTTATGGCTTTGGCTACTTTCTCAACTTCTGTAGAGGCACAGCAGGCTGCTGCCTTGCTTGAAGCCTATCATTTTGAGCT